>NZ_JANLNX010000018.1:0-64406 GCF_025466015.1 Pseudomonas sp. 5P_5.1_Bac1
GCGGCGCCGTACCAGCACGCCGCGATGCCGCCGCCGCCCTGCCAGAAACCGGGCCGCGACAGGTACTGCCCCGGCGAGCCGATGGCCACCGCCGGGGAACGGTCGAATTCCAGCAGCACGCTGGTGGTGGTGGCCATGCCCACCGCCTGCCAACCCTCGGCGATGATCCGCTGGCTCGGGTGCGACAACTCGATGGCCACCAGTTGCGGCTGCTCGTCGGCATCCCAGGCGGTGACCAGGGCGTTGTCGATTTGCAGGGCGCCGGAGCACCAGGCCTTGCGACCTTCGAGGATCACCCGCTCGCCGTCGCGTTCGACAATGCGCGTGCGCGCGTCTGGCGGCTCGGCGGCCCACACGCCCCAGATGCCCGGTCCGACCCGGTGGCTGGCGCCGCACTCGGCGAGGATCGCCAAGGCGTCGGTGTGGCCCTCATAGAGCTTGGCCAGGGCCAGGTCGCAGCCGGCGACCCGCGCCAGGGTCTGCCAGCGTTGCAGGGTGTGGCCCTGGCCGGGCAAGGGCAGCAGGTCGAGGTGGTCCCGTTGCAGCGATTGCATCACCAGCGGCAACTGGGTATCCAGGTGCAGCGCCTGTGGTCGCTCGGTGAAGCTGCGCAGCAGGGTGTCGAGGCTGCCCAGATCGAAATCCTGAATGATGCTCATGAGGTTGACTCCTTGGCACGTGCGGTGTCGGGCGTGTCGTTCTTGCGCAGGCCGCGCAGGTTCATGGCGAACAGGCACGCCTGCAGCACGATCAACGCCCAGGCCTGGGTGTGCCAGCCCCACACGGCCCAGAGCAGGTTGCTGGCGATAAAACAGAAGAAGCCGATGCGCCGCCGGCCGGGTCGCTGCGAGGCGATCCACCAGGCCGCCAGCACCGTGGCCAGCATTGCCGGCCATTGCAGCAGATCGATCCAGTCCATTATTTGCCACCCATTCGCTTGCGCATGCTGGCGCTGATGGATTGGCGGATGCCGGCGTAGTCCTGCCACGGGTCATTGCCCTCGGCGAGGCGTTCGTCGATGTTGGCGAGGTTCCACTGGTTGGCGCCTTTGATCTCGCCCAGTTCCTCGCGCCAGATCGGCACCGAGACCGGCATGCCTTCCCGCGCTCGCAGCGACCAGGCGCAGGCGGTGGTGGCGCCTTTGCCGTTGCGCAGGTAGTCGATGAAGATCCGTCCGACCCGGTTCTTCGGCCCCGACACCGCTGACAGGCGCTCGGGAAACAGCCCGGCCAGGTGATTGACGAGGGCGTGGCTGAAGTCCTTCACCTCGTCCCAGCCGGCCCGTCGCACCAACGGCACGACCACGTGAATGCCCTTGCCGCCGCTGGTCTTGAGAAAGGCGCGCAGGCCCAGTTCATCCAGCAGGGTGAGGGTCAGGGTGGTGGCTTCGACCATGGCTTTCCACGGCAGCGCCGGATCCGGGTCGAGGTCGAGAATGAAGCGGTCGGGCCGCTCGAACTGGCTGTCGGTGGCGTTCCAGGTGTGCAGTTCGAGCATGTTCATCTGCACGGCGCCGAGCAGGGTGTCCTGGCGATTGATGACCATCGCCGCCTGGCCGGCCTGGTCCTTGTCGTAGCTTTTGACCCCTGGCAGATCAAGGTGGGCGACGTGCTTCTGGAAGAACAGCTCGCCGCTCAGGCCGTCCGGCGCCCGCACCAGCGCGACCGGGCGGTCCTTGAGGTGCGGGAGGATCAGTTCCGAGACCTGCGCGTAATACTCCGCCACCTTGAGTTTGGTAGTGCCGCTGCTGGCGTCGATGATGCGCTCGGGGTGGGTCAGGTGCAGGCTGGCGCTTTTTTTCGCGGGCATGGCGCGCTCCAGGTTGATGCCGTTGGCCGGTTTGTCGTCGCGCAGGCCGTGGAACACGGCGTGGCGGACGATGCCGTCGCGGGTCATCTGGGCAAAACTGACTTCCGCCAGCAGCTTCGGTTTCAGCCAGTGCACGCCGCGCACATCGGCGCCGGTGGGTGGTTTTGCCAGCGGCGGGCGCTCGACTTCCAGCGGGCTCAGGCGTTGCAGCAGGCTGTTCAGGGTCGCGGTGCTGAAGCCGGTGCCGACCTTGCCCGCGTAGCGCAATTCGCCGTCGTCGTGCAGGCCGAGCAACAAGGCGCCGAAGGCACTGCGGCTGCCTTTCGGATCGGTGTAGCCGAGCACCACGAATTCCTGGCGCTTCTTGCATTTGAGCTTGATCCAGTCGCTGCTGCGGCGCTCGACGTAGAGGCTGTCCAGGCGCTTGCCGATCAGCCCTTCGAGGTTCAACTGGCAGGCGCTTTCCAGCAGCGAATCCACCGGCTCGGCGAACGCCGCCGAGTAGCGCAGGGCGTCGGGCGCCTTGGCCAGCAGTTTCTCCAGCGCCGCGCGGCGCTCTTGCAGCGGGGATTGGCGCAGGTCGCGGCCGTCGAGAAACAGCAGGTCGAACAGGTAGTAGGTGATGGGCTCGTCGCGCTCGGTATCGAAGGCGTTTTGCAGGGCCTGGAAATCCGCCACGCCGTTTTCGTCGGCGACGACCATCTCGCCGTCGAGCCAGGCCGAGCGGACCTTGAGCTTCTTCAGTGCCGCCACCTGGCGGGGCATTTTCGCCGTCCAGTCATGGCCGTTACGGGTGAACAGGCGCACCTCGCCGGCGTCGATGCGGGCGAGGATGCGGTAGCCGTCGAACTTGATTTCGTAGAGCCAGTCGCCGTCCGGCGCGGCGTCCACCAGGGTCGCCAGTTGTGGCTTGATCTGCGCGGGGAGGGCGCTTTGCGCGGCGGCTTTTTTAGCGGGGCGGGCGGTCTTTTTCGGTGGTACAGCTTTTGCCGTCGCGGGCAGGCTGCGGTCGCTGATGACGCTGTCCGGCTCGGCATCGAGGATGTCGTAGTCGCTGGCGTCGCGGGCCAGCTTGTCGGCGGATTTCACCAGCAGCCACTGTTCTTTCTTGCCCGCGAGGTGGGTACGAAACAACGCCCAGCGACCGCCGAGTTTTTCGCCCTGCAATTCGAAATGCAGGCGGCCGCGGGCGTAGTCCTGCCGCGGGTCGCCTTCGGGAATCCAGACGCCGCGGTCCCAGACGATGACGTCGCCGGCGCCGTAATGGCCCTCGGGGATATGCCCCTCGAAACTGGCGTAGTCCAGCGGGTGGTCTTCGACGTGCACGGCGAGGCGTTTCACGCTCGGGTCGAGCGACGGGCCCTTGGGAATCGCCCAGCTTTTCAGGGTGCCATCCAGCTCCAGGCGGAAGTCGTAGTGCAGGTGGCTGGCATCGTGTTTCTGGATGCAGAACTGCAACGCCTGCGCCGGTTTGCCACGGGCCTGCTTGCCGGCCGGCTCGGGGCTGGCGGCGAAGTCGCGCTTGCGCTGGTACTCCTGCAAGGGCTTGGGCTTGGCCATGGCGGGCTCCGATTGATGGCGAGAGGAATCTGCGTCCTTTCAAGTGGGAGCGGGCGCTGGCGACAGGAGTTCAATCCGCCTGCCGCCGACCGGATGGCGGAAAGTCTGAATCATTGGCGCGGTGGGGGAGTCGACTCCATGAGAGCCCACCTGACACCGAGGCAGTCATGATCGAGAAGAGCGATAAACCCGCAGAAGCCACACCGCATCAGGCCCAGGAAATCGACGATATCCAGGACCGCATGGGTGAAATGCGCGAACTGGACTTCAGCGACCGCAACGACGAGCGCCAGGGCCGTGCCGGGGATGCCCGTCCGGGCCGCGAGGTGGACGAGGAATTTCCCCGTGAGCGCGTCGAGCGCAGCGGCATGAGCGGCGGAGAGACCCTCACCGAAAGCCAGCACGAAGACAACGTCAACTACGACGACTTGAGCCCCGACACGCTGTATGACCAGACCGGCGCCCGTGATGCGTTCGAGCGCGGTGGCGATGGCCCTGCGGACCAGGAATTGCGTCGCGTCGATGGCGCGGAGATTGGCGGTGGTCTTGGCCTTGATGAGGCCGAACTGGCCCGCTCGGCGCCGCTCGACGGCAAGCCCTGGACCGACCGCGTTTCGCCTGCCGAAGGCGATGACGAAGAACAATGAGCGAGGAGGAAATGACCATGTCCGATCATCACTGCGCCTGTCCTGGCTGCACCTGTGAAGTAGGCGCCAATGCCGTAGTTCGTGACGGCCAGTCCTATTGCTGCGAGGCCTGCGCCGGCGGCCATGCCCACGAAGAGCCGTGCAGCATGGGCGAATGCCATTGTGGCGACGGCAAGCCGGAACAGCCGAACGAATCCAATGTGGATAACGCACTGGAAGAGACATTCCCGGCGAGCGACCCGATTTCGCCTTGAGCCGCCCCTGCGATCGAGCGCCGCTCCTACAGTACCGTCACCACGACACCGACCCCTGTAGGAGCGAGCTTGCTCGCGATGAGGCCCGCACGCCGCCCCTCTCTCAAACCTCCCAGACTTCCCCCGGCACCGTCTCCAGCCCACCCGCAAGCTTCAGCCGCTCCAGCAGGTCGCGGGCATCAAACGGCGCACGGACCTTCAGGTCGTTATCGAAATAACAATAAATATCCTTGGCACCCTTCACCGCGTCCCCGCGTGCGCCGGCCAGTTGGGCATCAGCGGGCTGCTGGCCGCGGCTCCAGGTACGGATGCGCTGAGCCCAGCGTTCCAGCGCGGATTCGGTGTAGCCACTGGCGTACAGCTCGGCATCGCCATGCAGGCGCAGATACAGGAAATCGGCGGTCAAGTCTTCCAGGTACGGCCACTTGCCGGCGGTGTCGGCCACCACCAAGGCAACGCCGTGCTTGCGCAGCAGGTCGATGAACTCGGCGTTGCGAAAGCTCTCGTTGCGGATCTCCACCGCATGCCGCAGCGGACCGTCGCCATGGCTGTCGAACGCGCCGTCCTTGTTCATGCGCGCGCTGCACTGCCGGGCGCAGTGCGTGGCGGCATGGCGGTCATGGGGCAGGCGATCGAGGAAATCGGCGAAGCGCTGCGGGTCGAATTTCATGCTCGGCGGAAACTGCCAGAGGATCGGCCCGAGTTTGTCGCCAAGCTGCAGCGGGCCGGAGGCGAAGAAATTGGCCAGCGGTTCGGCGATCTCTTTCAGCCGCCGCACATGGGTGATGTAGCGCGGCGCCTTGACCGCGAACACGAAGCCGTCCGGCGTGTCGTCGCGCCATTCGGCGTAGCGCTGCGGGGTTTGCAAGGCGTAGAACGAGCCATTGATCTCGATACTGCTGACCGCACGCGAGGCGAATGCCAACTCCTTGGCCTGGATCAGACCCTCGGGATAGAACTGCTTGCGCCAAGGGGCGTAGCGCCAGCCGGAAATACCAATATGGATCTCGCTCACCGGGGTGTCCTTTGCGAGGGATCTTATGGCGTGCGACCGGAAGTTTTGGCGATGCGTTCAGGGCGATGGACGAGTGGCGCCGGCAGGTGAGATTGACTGAACTTTGCCCTCGCCAGCCTCTCCACCGAATGTCGAACGGTGTTGTGAGGAGCATCCACATGAAGTTCTCGCGTTTCGCGCAGAAGCTGGCCAACTGGACGGGCCGGCCGATGACGTTTGGTATCGCCTTCGGGCTGGTGGTGGTCTGGGGGCTCAGTGGGCCGTTGTTTCATTTCAGTGATACGTGGCAATTGGTGATCAATACCTCGACCACCATAGTCACCTTCCTGATGGTGTTCCTGATCCAGAACACGCAAAACCGCGACACCGATGAGCTGCACATCAAGATCGACGAACTGCTGCGCACGACCAAGCGCGCGCACAATGCCTTGCTCGGGCTCGACGATCTGGACGAAAAGCAGTTGCACGAGCTGCGCCAGCGCTACCAGCATCTGGGTGAGCTGGCCGAGCACAAGGCACCCGGCAAAAAGGACGCGAAGGCCGACGACGCCTGATCCACGGAAGACGCCGAGGCGCCGTCAGGTCCTCGGCAACCGACCTGATACGAGGTGAGCATGACCAGTCATATCATTCACTTCACCGGACCGATCAATTCCTCCACCTGCGGCAACCTGATCACGACCTGCTCGCGCGCGTTGCAACAAGGCGCCGAACGCCTGCAGTTGAACATCGCCACGATGGGCGGGGAGTGCAGCTACGGTTTCAGCCTGTACAACTTCCTGCGCTCGCTGCCGATCCGGGTGGACACCCACAACCTCGGCACCGTCGAGTCCATGGGCAATATCCTGTTCCTGGCCGGCGAGCACCGCACCGCCTGCGCCTTGAGCAAATTCCTGTTTCATCCCTTCCACTGGAACCTGCACGGCTCGGTGGACCACGCGCGCATGGCGGAATACGCGATGAGTCTGGATTACGACCTGCTGCTCTATGCGCAGATCGTCGCCGAACGCACCGAGGGCGCGGAGCAGGTGCTGGATATTCCGCGCTACCTGATGTCGCACCCGCGCATCGTCACCCCCGATGAGGCCATCCTGTGCGGGCTGATTCAGGCGATCGACGATTCTCCGATGGGTGCGGATGTCACCCAGTGGAGCGTCCACGCCTGAGATTGCCGCTTCCTGGTGCACCGATCACAGTCGGCGTGATCGCGACCCGTCCATAACCCCGGCCGTCAGCCTCGCTTCCCGGCGTAGAGCGGCTTTTGTAATAACGTTATGATGTTTCCGAATATTACAAATAGGCCGGGGGGAACATGCCGCTCAAGGATCTGCTGTTGGCGCTGGTGGTGATCGTCGCCTGGGGCCTGAATTTCGTGGTGATCAAGGTTGGGCTGGATGGCTTGCCGCCGATGCTGCTGGGCGGCCTGCGCTTTGCGCTGGTGGCGATCCCGGCGGTGTTTTTCATTCGCCGGCCGCAGTTGCCATGGCGCTGGCTGCTGGCTTACGGGCTGACCATTTCGTTTGGTCAATTCGCCTTTCTGTTCGAAGCCATGGGCAACGGCATGCCGCCGGGGCTGGCGTCGCTGGTGCTGCAATCGCAGGCGTTTTTCACGATGATTTTCGCCGCGGTCTTTCTCGGCGAGCGGCTACGGGCGGCCAGGGTGCTGGGGTTGCTGGTGGCGGCGGGGGGGCTTGCGCTGATTGGCAGCGAGAATGGCGGCCATGTGCCGTTGCTGGCGCTGGTCCTCACCCTTGGCGGCGGTGCCTGCTGGGCGATGGGCAATATCATTACGCGGCGCTTCGGCAATATCGATTTGATGGCGCTGGTGATCTGGGGCGCGCTGGTGCCGCCGCTGCCGTTCTTCGCCATGTCGTGGTACCTCGAAGGCCCGGCGCTGATCGAGACGTCGCTGCGCAATATCGGCATGAGCTCGATCCTGTCGCTGGTCTACCTGGCGCTGATCGCGACAATGCTTGGCTACGGCTTGTGGAGTCGGCTGCTGTCGCGTTACCCGGCCGGCAAAGTGGCACCGTTTTCGCTTCTGGTTCCGGTGGTGGGGCTGAGTTCGTCGGCGCTGCTGCTGGATGAGCGGTTGAGCGCGATCCAGTGTTGGGGTGGTTTGCTGGTGATGGTCGGGCTGTTGATCAATGTGTTCGGGCCGCGCCTGAAAGCGCGGTTCCTGCCAGCGCGAGCCTGAGATTCGGCAAGGGGCGCGGGCGGAATGATTGCACTGCGCCATTTGTCGGTCTTTTTGCTTTGTGACTGAGCAGTCCGCAAATGTCCGGCTAGTCTCTGAAACATCCAGGTCGATATTTTCAGGTCTCTCGCTGGGGGATCGGTATCGACCGAATTCAGAGGGGAGCCGGTAAATGAAGGATCAATTTCTCGAAGACCTCGGTGACGAATTTCCCGTCAATAGCGTGGTGCGTTGCGGCCAGGCGGCGTTCCGCCTCGGTTTCGCCAACATGACCCTGGACGATGCCCAGGTCACCTGGAAATCCAGGACGCCCTCGCGCATCGAAAGCCGCAGGTTCCTGCCCGCCGCATTGCCAAAACGCTGAAACCCGTGCCCTTCGGGGCATGTTCGGCTTGTGCGCCACGTCTTTTTGATTTTGGTAAGGCACTGCCCGAAAGCGCGGACTGGTACGCGAAATCTGCCAATTCATGCCGCTTTGCTTGATCTTGCTCATTGCGCCGCCCGGCGGCGCTGGAGAGGGAGGGTTATCTGTGCCTTACTAGCGCGGTAAATCCAGTGGAGGACTGTAATGCGCATCAGGGAAGAGAAGTATTGGGAATGGGCGGATGCCCGGTTGCACAGCCGCAGTCATGACGAGGTGTTCAGCGATGGCACCAGTATCGATGTCCAGGTAAGACTTTCGCGTACCGGGGCAACACAACTTTTTCTCGGTGTTTATGCCCGGCAGGGCAAGGCCTTGCTGGAAGAGTATTACCCGTCCCGCCCCGGTGAGAGCATGAGCCGGGCGCTGGTCTGGGGTGTCGATCGGGCCCGGGCGATGGTCGCCGGGCTGCAACCTGAAGAGCCGGTGGCGTTGCTTCGCCAGGCGTGAATGAAACTATTGAAAAAGCCGGCAGGGTTGCCGGCTTTTTTTTGGTTTTTCACGGGGGGGCTTTGGCTTTGGGTTTGGGTGCTCTGGGCTGATCCATTCCGTGTGGCGAGGCTGCCGGCCCCTTCCGCCTCTACGGCGGGTCCATTTTGTCTTGGCAAAATAGACGAAAACCGCTCGCTCCTACATCCGGCCCTACGCTTCGCTCCGGGTCCCCTCCCTCCGGTGTCTTGCGGGGCCACGCGGCCTACGACTTGCTTCGCAAGTCTACATCTCGCGTCTTCGGCTTACGCCGAAGGATGCTGCGCATCTGCCCCTTCAGACACCTCCACTCGGCCTCCTGACGTCGCAATTTGTGTCGTCTGAACTTGCGTGCATGAAGAGCAGAAGCAAGATCAAGAAAAAAAGAGCCAATCGGTGGTTTCACCAGACTCTGATTTCGAAGATCCGTCATCACATACGCCGCCCGTAACTTCGCGACTTCAGGAGGCCGAGCGGAGGTGCCTGTAGGGGCAGGTGCGCAGCACCCTTCGGCGTAAGCCGAAGACGCGAGATGTAGACTTGCTTGCAAGTCGTAGGCCGCGTGGCCCCGAAAGGCGCCGTAGCGAGGGGACCCGGAGCGCAGCGTAGGGCCGTATGTGGGAGCGAGCGGTTTTGCCTACTTTTGCCAAGACAAAAGTCGGCCGCCGTAAAGGCGGAAGGCGCCGGCAGCCTCGCCGCATCGAACGGATAAGTTCGCAAAGCCAAACACTTACAAACAAGGAAGGCATCCCTTCAATGCCCGTGCCGCGCACGGCTGGCCTGGACGATGCGCCCGGCCGGAACCCTCAATTGGGTCAGCAGGTATTCGGCGAACTCCGCTGAGTAGTCCTGGCGAGCGATAGCCTGCTCCATGCAATCCAGCCAGATCCGGGCGTGACCCTCGTCCATCGGCCACTGAGCATGAAAGGACGGAAGGCCGATCGGCCCGTAGCGTTCGGCGAACAGGCGCGGACCACCGAGCCACCCACTGAGAAAACACGTCAGCTTGTCGCGGGACAGGCTCAGGTCGTCGGCATGCATATGCCTGACGGTCTGCGCCGTCGGGTCCTGGTCCATGATGTCGTAGAAGTCATCCACCAGGCGGCGCAGGCCGTCGAAGCCGCCGGCTGCCTGGTAGGACGCGTCCGCGGTGCCGAAAGCGGGGCTGGTCATGCGGGTACTCCGGGGAAAAGCCGCATTTTAGCCAGAATCACGCGATGAACTTTGATGCCGGGCATGAAAAAGCCCGGCCATTGCGGGCCGGGCTCAATTGACGCGGGTGAATCAGCAGAGGCGGTCGATAATCTGCACGCCCTGGGTTTCACGCAGCGTTGGCCACTCTTGTTCCAGGGTCTGCAACACGCGACCGACGTACTGGGTGTCGGCGGCGGCCTTCTTGCCGACGTAGCCCTGGCCGCGGCGGTACATCTTCAGCCGGGCGCGCATGTTCGGCTTGCGCTCTTCGAATTCGTCTTCGGCGGTGTAAGGCGACAGGCTGTCGATATGCACCTCGCCGGCATCGCAAACCCAGAGAATGTGGCTGTCGAGGCTGTCTTTACGCGCTGCGAACAGTTTGGCCAATTCTTCGATGGTCGGTTTTTCGTTCAAGTTCATCATTAAAGCCCCCATTAACCCGTCAGTGGTTTTTGTCTATCTGGCGCTACTCATGTAGCGCACTACCAAGGCTGCTACCGCAGCATTGCAACAGGGGCTTTCTTCACTCTGCCTTTTGGACAGTCCCTCTCCACGGACGACCCGAAAACTGCTCAGACCGTCTGGAACACCCTTGCCAGCACTCCCGATCGGGGAGATGGGCTCATCATGCAGAGGGCGACGAATGGCGTCAACAGGTTTTGTAGTGATTTTTTCTTAGCACTACAAAATACTTTTCCTACGTATGGGGTGTTTATGTAGTGCCCTGTTGGATTGCCCTACAAAACCCGTTGCAGACACCTGCGGCAATGTCGGGCGGGTTTGATCCGGGTCAGTTTTTTTCGGGCAGGTGGAGAGGATCATCAGAATCAGGGGTAAGCGCCGTGCTAGAGCGCTTGCCGGGTTTTCTGCAGTCAGCGAGGCGTTCATGAGCCAGACAAGCACTTCTCCTTCAACCACCGGCGCCAGGCTGGGGCTGCCCGTCGGCTTGCTGGTCGGCATCGTCGCGCTGGTGGCCGTGCTGTTCTTGCCGTTGCCGGCCGACTTGCCGGTAGCGGGGCAGCGGGTGTTGGCGATCCTGGCGTTTGCCGTGGTGATCTGGATCACCGAGGCGGTGTCCTACGAAGCCAGTGCGATCATGATCACCTCGCTGCTGGCGTTTCTCCTCGGCACCGCGCCGACCTTGGCTGACCCCACCGTAACCTACGGCTCGTCGGCGGCGGTGAGCATGGCCCTGACCGGCTTTTCCAATCCGGCGCTGGCACTGGTGGTGGGCGCGCTGTTCCTGGCGGCGGCGATGACCCACACCGGGCTGGACCGGCGCATTGCGTTGGTGACCCTTGACCGCATCGGCGTCAGTACCCGGCGCATTCTGCTTGGTGCCGTGGTGGTGACCATTCTGCTCAGCCTGGTCGTGCCCAGCGCCACCGCGCGCAGTGCCTGTGTGGTGCCGATCATGATGGGGGTGATCGCCGCGTTCGGCGTGGACAAGCGTTCCAACATTGCCGCCGGGATCATGATCATCGTCGCCCAGGGCACCAGCATCTGGAACATCGGCATCCAGACCGCCGCTGCACAGAACCTGCTGACCGTCGGCTTCATGGACAAGATGCTCGGCGCCCGGGTGTCGTGGATCGACTGGCTTATCGCAGGCGCGCCGTGGGCTGTGCTGATGTCGGCCCTGCTGATTGTGCTGGTGCTGAAAATGCTGCCTCCGGAGACCGACAGCATCCCTGGCGGTAAGGCTGCGGTCGCCGAGCAACTGGCGGCGTTGGGGCCGATGAGCGGGGCGCAGAAGCGTCTGCTCGGCGTTTCGCTGGCCCTGCTGCTGGCGTGGGCCACCGAGGGCAAACTGCACGCGTTCGACACCACGTCCACCACCTATGCCGGCCTGGTGCTGCTGTTACTGCCGCGTTTCGGCGTGATGACCTGGAAGGACGTGCAGGCGCGGATTCCATGGGGCACGGTGATCGTCTTCGGCGTGGGCATCAGCCTCGGCACCACCTTGCTCAGCACCCATGCCGGCCAATGGCTGGGCGCGCAGGTGGTCGCCCATACCGGGCTGGATCAACTGGGTACGCTGGGCGTGTTTGCGATTCTCGGGGCGTTCCTGATCGTGATCCACCTGGGCTTCGCCAGCGCCACGGCGTTGACCTCGGCGCTGTTGCCGATCCTGATCGCAGTGCTGCAGACCTTGCCGGGTGATTTCAGTCGGTTGGGCATGACCATGGCCCTGGGCTTCGTGGTCAGCTACGGCTTTATCCTGCCGATCAATGCGCCGCAGAACATGGTGTGCCTTGGCACCGAAACCTTCAACGCACGGCAGTTCGCCCGGGTCGGGTTGGTGGTGACCGTGGCCGGTTATCTGCTGATGCTGGTGTTTGCTGCCACCTGGTGGCACTGGCTGGGCTGGATGTGAACCTGCGGCGGTATCGCGAGAGGCCTCGCGATACCGCCGTGGCGGATCAGAAGTTCGCCGGGGTGTTGGCGCTGATGATCTCGGCCTCATCCTGGCCGATGTTCTTGAAGCTGTGGGGCAGGGTGGTCGGGAAGTAATAACCGTCGCCGGTGTTGAGGATGCTCACCTGACCGTCGACCCGCAGTTCAATGGTGCCCCGGGTGACCAGGCCGCATTCCTCGCCTTCGGCGTGGACGATCAGCTCTTCACCGGAGTCGGCGCCTGGGGCGTACAGCTCGCGCAACATGCGCATCTGCCGGCCTTCGACGCTGGCGCCAACCAGCAGCAGGCGCAGGCCGGAACTGCCCAGGTCGGGCTGTTCGGTGGCGCGGAAGACGAAGCGCTCTTGCCGCGGCGGCTCGTCGAAGCTGAAGAACTCCGCCAGGGACATGGGGATGCCTTCGAGCAGCTTCTTCAGGGAACTGACAGAGGGGCTGACGCGATTCTGTTCGATCTGTGAAATGGTCGAGTTGGTCAGGCCGCTGCGCCGGGCCAGTTCGCGTTGGGAGAGCTTGTTGCGTTCACGCACCAGTCTGAGTCGTGTCCCCGTGTCCATAGCCGCCTTGGTGTCAAAAATAATGGGCGACGCATTAAAGCACACTCGGGCAGCCTGTGCCCGAGCGGCGAACGGCGGATCGTGCGGGTTTCAGACGTGTGCCGGGGCACGTGAGGTCGACCACAGCCCCACCAGCAGCAACAGCACGGCGGCGACCAGGTACGGCAGGCGCGGATCGAGGCTGTAGATCAAGGTTCCGGCCAGCGGACCGATCACCACGCCGAAGCCCTGTACGGCGCCGACGGAGCCGGCGGTGGCGCCTTGTTCAGAGGCGTCCACGGCGTTCGCTGCCAGCGCCGCGAAGGCCGGGAACACCCACCCCATGCCCGCCGCGCTGACGAAGAAACCGAGCGCCAGCACCAGGCTGCTTGTGGCGAAGGCGCTGGCGATAAAGCCCAGGGCCGAGATGCTGGCGCCGACGCGAATCATCCGCAGCGGCGGCCATTGCAGCTTGCGCACCAGCAATTGCGAGCAGATCAGCGCTGCGCCGACCATGGTCAAGGCAATACCGGCGGCCTGTGCGGCGTCGCCCGGTTCCAGGCCCAGGCAATCGAGGGCGAAGAAACCGACGGTGATCTGCGCCAGGGACACGCAGAGCATGGCGACGAAGGCCACCACCAGCGGCCGGCGCAGGCGCGGGTCGGTCATCCGCACGCTGCGCGGGGCCTGGGCCAGGTGCAACTCCTGGCGCTTGAGCTTGAACCGCAGCACCAGCAGGGCCAGCAGCGGCAGGATCGCCATGGCGTACATCGGCAGGCTCAGGCTGTGGCGGGCGAGCAAGGCGGCGAGGGCCGGGCCGAGCACCAGGCCGACGGCGTTGGCGGCGCCGAGGGACGCCATGGCTTTGGCGCGGTTCTGCGGCGCGACGTTATCGGCGATCAGCGCGTTGCTGCCTACCGGCAGGGCGGCGTAGAACGCACCGATGGCGCCACGGCCGATGACCATGCCGGCGAACGCGATCGAGGCGGGCGGCAGCCAGCGCAGGGCGCCGTCGATGAACAGGCATAGCGCCCAGTAGGAGAGGGTGAAACCGCCGGCACCCAGCAGCAGGATCCGGCGGCGGCCATAGCGGTCGCTGGCGCGGCCCCAAGGGCGGGCGAGGAGCATCCAGATCACCCCGGACACCGTCATCGCCGCGCCTGCCTGCCAGGGGGCGAGGTCGAGCACGCGAGCGATCGGGCCGATCAGCGAGACGAAGGCCATCATGGCGATAGTGCAGGCCATGTGGGCGAAGAGCAGGGGACGGATATCGAAGGCGGTGTGCTGCGCAGGAGGGACCTGGGCGGTGGTCATAAGCAGTCCGGGGCTGGTTTCGTGGTGGCACATTGTGCCCCGGCCTGCTGTACATCTTGAAGATAAAACCCGTATTTACGCTTTTTCTTCCCTCACCACAGCGCCACGGTGTAACCGAGGATCAACCGGTTTTCATCGATATCGCTGGTCAATCCGCCGCTGGAACGGAAGGTCGCATTGCGCAGGCGCACGCTGAAATTCTTCAGCGGACCGTCCTGTACCACGTAGGCGATATCGGTGTCGCGTTCCCATTCCTTGCCGCCGCTGACCGTCGCCGTCTCGATGTTCTTGCCGTTGACGTAGCGGGTCATGAAGCTCAGGCCGGGCAGGCCGAAGGCGGCGAAGTTGTAGTCGTAGCGCGCTTGCCAGGCGTCGGTCTCGGCCTTGGTGAAGACGTTCACCGTGACCAGGTTGACCGAGTACGGGTCCAGTCCCGGGTAGGCGAAATCGCCGTCGCCGGAGAGGTTCTGGTAACCCAGGCCGAATTTGTGTGCGCCCACGCCGAGGGTCAGCATGCCGTTGAAGAAGCGGTTGTCGATCTTGCCACCATCGACCCGGGCCGCCGAGCGCAGAGCGTCATGGCCGGTTTCGCGGGTGTCGAAGTAGCGCAGGTCGCTGCGCAGGTTGATGCCGTCGGCCAATGGTAGGTCGTGCACCAGACCGGCGTAGTGCTGGCGGTAGATGTCCTGCATCTGCGCGTAGTAGTAGCTCACCGCCAGGCGCGGGGTCAGGGCGTAGGTGCCGCCGGCCAGGTCCAGGTGGCTGCTCTCGACGCCGGCGTAGCTCATCTCGTCGTTGCTGGAGGAGTCGCGCAGGTTCTGCTTTTCCAGGCGGCCGATGTTGAAGGTCAGGCCGTCGATGTCCTGGGAGGTGACCAAGCCGCCGGTGTAGGTCGAGGGCAGCAGGCGCACGTCGTTGATCGCCGCGACCGGCAGCATCGGTTGCAGGGTGCCGAGCTTGAGGGTGGTCTTGCTGATGCGCGCTTTGGCGGTCAGGCCCAGTTCGCTGAAGTCGTCCACCGGCTCCTGGCTGGCGCCGTAGGGCAGCAGGCCGGTGCCACGGCGGTCACGGCTGGAGTCGAGCTTCACGCCCAGCTCGCCGAGGGCGTCGAGGCCAAAGCCGACAGTGCCTTCGGTAAAGCCTGACTCCATACGCAGAATGAAGCCCTGGGCCCATTCCCGGGCCTGGCTTTGCGGCGCGTTGCTCTGGCGGAAATCGCGGCTGAAATAGAAATTGCGTGCTTCCAGGCTGCCTTTGCTGTCCTTGATGAAATCGGCGTGGGCGAGGTACGGGACGAGCGTGGCGCACAGGCCAGCGCTGGCCGCGGTGAGGCGACGGGGGAGGGACATGGACTTCATACCTTTTGTTTTTGTTTTGGTGCGTTCGTTATGGCGTTGTAAGGCCGGGCCCTGGGTCGCGGGCTTGGCTTATAGTTAACATATTATCTTTCTACCGATAAAGTCCTTTTGCTGCGCTTGCGAATAAAATTAAGATATTAACGTTATACCGCTTCCTTCCCTGATTTCGGAGTCCCGATGACCCACACTGCCAATCCGGCCCGGCTGATCGTCCTGCTCGCCGCGCTGGTGGCGTTCGCGCCGCTGTCCATCGACACCTACCTGCCCAGCCTGCCGATGATCGCCAGCGACCTGGGCGCCGATGCCGCCAGCGTGCAACTGACCATCAGCCTGTTCCTCGCCGGCCTGTGCCTGGGCATGCTGGTTTACGGACCGCTGTCGGACCGCTACGGCCGGCGGCCGCTGCTGCTGGGCGGCATGGTGTTGTACCTGGTGGCGACGGTGGGCTGCATGTTCGCCAGCTCCGTGGAGCAACTGGTGGTCTGGCGCTTTTTCCAGGCCCTCGGCGGCGCGGCGGCCTCGGTGCTGGCGCGGGCCATCGTGCGTGACCTGTTCGCCCTCAGCGAGGCGGCGCGGGTGTTGTCGCTGATGCACCTGGTGACCATGCTTGCCACGCTGGTGGCGCCGTTGCTGGGCAGCCTGCTGATGGAACTCAACGGCTGGCGCACGGTGTTTTTCGGCCTGCTGGTGTTCGGCGCCCTGTGCTTGCTGGCCTCGGCCTGGAAGATCGGCGAAACCCACGCCCCGGACCAACGCGGCGAATCGCTGGCGAAGGTGTTCGCCGCTTACTGGCAGATCGCCCGGCAGCCGGTGGCGCTGGCCTACATCCTCTGCATGGGCCTGGCGTTTGGCGGGATGTTCGCGTTCATCACCGCGTCGCCCTTCGTGTACATGGAGTATTTCGGCGTGTCGCCCAGCGGCTACGCCTGGCTGTTTGGCCTGAACGTGGTGGGGATCATCGTCGTCACCCTGATCAACGCGCGGATGGTCAGCCGCGTCGGGCCGTTGCGGATGCTGTCGGTAGGGGCGGCGCTGGGCGGTGTCGCGGCGCTATGGTTGCTGGCGATCGGCCTCAGCGGCTGGGGCGGGCTGACGGCGATCGTGGCGGGGGTGATCGTCTACGTGAGCATCACCGGTTTGATGGGCGCCAATTGCGTCGCCAGCCTGCTGGCGCTGTACCCGCGTCAGGCCGGCGCGGCGGCGGGGCTGGCGGTGGCTTGCCAGTTCGCCCTCGGCGCGGCGTTCAGTGCCGTGGTCAGTGCCCTGGCTGACGGCACCCCGGCACCGATGTGCCTGGCGCTGGCGGCTGCGGGCTTCGGTTGCCTGGCGTGTTTTGCCGCCATTGCCGTGCGAAGCAAGGCGCAAGCCTTGAAGCAGGCGGCCTGATGGCAGTGTGAAGAAGCCGTGCCCTGTCGTCGGATGCGTCCATACTCAGTGAAGCCGGGCCGTTTGCTACAAGCCCGGCCACCTGTTACAAACAGGTGCGAGACCCGCGCGTGCGGCGTTCACAACAGCGGTGCCACAGTCGTTCGCAGGCACCGAACAGCATGGAATTCAGCATGGCCCAAAGACAGGTAATCAATGCTTCGGTCGCCCCGAAAGGGAGTCTGGAGACGCTTTCCCAACGTGAAGTCCAACAATTGAGCCAGGCCGGCTCGGGCAGTATCTACACCCTTTTCCGCCAGTGCGCCCTGGCCATCCTCAATACCGGCGCCCATGTCGACAATGCCAAGACCATCCTCGATGCCTACAAGGACTTCGAGGTCCGTATTCATCAGCAGGACCGCGGCGTCCGCCTGGAACTGCTCAACGCCCCGGCGGATGCTTTCGTCGATGGCGAAATGATTGCCAGCACCCGCGAGATGCTCTTCTGCGCCCTGCGCGACATCGTCTACACCGAGAGCGAGCTGGACCGCCTGAAGATCGACCTGGAAAACTCCCAGGGCATCACCGACTACGTGTTCCAGTTGCTGCGCAACGCGCGCACCCTGCGTTCGGGCGTCGAGCCCAAGCTGGTGGTGTGCTGGGGTGGTCACTCGATCAGCAGCGAGGAATACCAGTACACCAAGAAGGTCGGCCACGAGCTGGGCCTGCGCAAACTGGACATCTGCACCGGCTGCGGCCCTGGCGTGATGAAGGGGCCGATGAAAGGCGCCACCATCGCCCATGCCAAGCAGCGCATGAGCAGCGGCCGCTACCTGGGCCTGACCGAGCCTGGGATCATCGCCGCCGAGGCGCCGAACCCGATCGTCAATGAGCTGGTGATCCTGCCGGACATCGAGAAACGCCTGGAAGCCTTCGTCCGGGTCGGCCACGGCATCATCATCTTCCCTGGCGGCGCCGGCACAGCCGAGGAATTCCTCTATCTGCTGGGCATCCTGATGCACCCGGACAACCGCGAACTGCCGTTCCCGGTCATCCTCACCGGGCCGCGCAGCGCCGAGCCGTACCTGCAACAGTTGAACGACTTCGTCGGCGCCACCCTCGGCGAAGCGGCGCAGGGGCTGTACCAGATCATCATCGACGACCCGGCGCAGGTCGCCCGGCAGATGACCGAGAGCCTCAAGGCGGTCAAGCTGTTCCGCCGCGAGCGCAACGACGCGTTCCACTTCAACTGGCTGTTGAAAATCGAGGAGGGCTTCCAGCGTCCGTTCGACCCGACCCACGCCAACATGGCCAGCCTGCAACTGCGCCTCGACTTGCCGCCGCATGAGCTGGCGGCCAACCTGCGTCGGGCGTTCTCCGGCATCGTCGCCGGCAACGTCAAGGACAAGGGCATCCGCCTGATCGAAGAGCATGGGCCGTACGAGATTCACGGCGATGCGGCGATCATGCAGCCGCTGGATCGGCTATTGCAGGCGTTTGTCGAGCAGCATCGGATGAAGCTGCCGGGCGGCGCGGCGTATGTGCCGTGTTATCGGGTTGTAGCCTGATCTGCTGAAACCTCATCGCTGGCGGCGTTGCGCCTGCCAGCGATGGCGTTTTTCAAGGATTCAGATGAAGTCCCCGTCAGCCAGCAACAGCAGGCTGCCATCTTCCTGTTCCTTCACCAGCCCGCTGGCCAGCAACAGTGGCTTCAGGCGGACCTGCAGGCGCGCTTCGACGAAGGTCTTGAGGTTCTCGAGATCGAGGCTGCCGCCAGGCAACTCTTCCTTGTGGTACGACAGCCAGGCTTTTTTCAGCACACCCAGCACGTCGGCCGCGGTGGTCGTGGCAAAACGCCGATGCAGCGGAATACCGTTGAACTCGAAGCTGTGGGCGAAGGCGTAGGCGCTTTCGTCGTTCGCGCTTTCCTTGCAGCGGGCGCAGGTGCATTTGCCGTCGCCGAAGGCGTTGTTCAGGTAGGTGTTGAAGTCCACCACGGGCTTCAGGCTCAGGCGTTTGTCGACGTCGAACAGGTCACCGGTCAATTTGGCTTCGGCACTCAAGGTCATCTCCTTACGGCATGCAGTCATTCAGCCCGGCACGATACCAGCGCGGGCAGCGGCGTGCTCGGTTTCGTGATGGCTGGCGATACCGGGGGACCGGCCCGCACGTCGGGATACGGGCTTTTGCGGCCATCCTGGCTTATCCTGTGCGGCCGTTTATTCCGCTCACGGAGCACTTTCAGCATGAAGAAATACACCGCCACCGTAACCATCAGCGCCGAACAGCGCGATGACGTCGAGGCTGTCGAGAACGCCGGCGTGCAAATCTCCCTGGAGGCGGTGACGGAAACGCTGAAGAAGGTGCATTTCAATGGCGCCCTGGCTGCTCCCGAGACCCCGACCCATATCTGCGTGACCCTCGACAACGGCCTGACCTACTACGGCGAGATCGTCAACGGCCACGCCGAGCTGGAATACGGCTGGATCGCCTTCGAGTCGGACATGCTGACCCCCGAGGAATTGGGCCTGTAAGCACGGTCCAGGCGTCACCCGGATAATCGCGGACAGGTTCCGCGATTATTTTTTCATCCGCGTGCATCCAATTGGCGTCCTGCCAGGTAGTTCAGACAGCAGCCTCATGCTGCCTGACCGATCATCCTGACTGGAGTCACGCCTTATGAACCGCCAATCCCGCTTCGCACTGGCCGCCGCCGCTCTCGCCGCGTCCAGCCTCCTGCTTGGTTCCGCCGCTCATGCCACCAGCGCGCTGCCCGACAGCATCAAGGTGCCGGACGGCCACAAGGTCGCGCTGGAAACCGTCGGCGTCGGCGAAATCACCTACGAATGCCGCGACAAGGCCGACAAGCCCGGGCAGACCGAATGGACCTTCGTCGGTCCCAAGGCCGTGCTCAATGACCGCAGCGGCAAGGCGGTTGGCGACTACTTCGGCCCGCCCGCCACCTGGCAGGCGAAGGATGGTTCGAAAGTCACCGGCACCCAGTTGGCGGTGGCACCTTCCAGCCCGGGCAACCTGCCGTACCAACTGGTCAAGGCCAACCCGGCTGAAGGCGCCGGCGCCATGAACGGCGTGACCTATATCCAGCGCGTCGCACTCAAGGGCGGCGTGGCGCCAGGCAGCGCCTGCACCACGGCTGACAAGGGCAAGCAGGAGAAGGTGAATTATCAGGCGGACTATATTTTCTGGACCGCCCGATAAGCCACGGTTGCCCGTTCGACGGTGGTCTACGCTGCTAGCGGTAACCACTCGTCGACGGCAAGCCCTGTGACCTTACCCCTGTCCTCGTTCGACCATGAAGCCCACCTGGCGGCCTGCGCACGCGGCGACCGCCAGGCGCTGCAGCGCTTGTACGAAGAGGAGGGCGCGCGGCTGTTGGGCGTTGCCCGGCGCCTGCTCAAGGACACCGCCCTGGCCGAAGACGTGGTGCACGACGCCTTTATCCGCATCTGGACCCGCGCCGCCACCTTCGATCCGGCACGTGGCAGTGCCCGTGGCTGGATGTTCAGCATCACCCGGCATCTGGCGCTGGACTTTCTGCGTCGCCGGGAGCGCGATGTGCCATTGGGCGATGAGGCCGAGCCGGGCGACAGCGCCGCCGAGGGGGACGGTCCGTTGCGCAGCGGGCGCATGACCACCTGCCTGGAGCAATTGGAACCTGTACGCCGGGCCTGCCTGGTCCACGCGTATGTCGATGGCTTTTCCCACGCCGAGATCGCCCGCACGTTCGGGACGCCGCTGGGCACAGTGAAGGCCTGGATCAAACGCAGCCTGGCTGCCTTGCGCGAGTGCATGGGATGACGACCGGCGACCTCGACGACAGCCGCGAAACAAGCCCCGACGACAGTGATGCGCTGGCCGCTGAATATGTCCTCGGCACGCTGCCGTTCGACCAGCGTCAGGCCGTCGCCCGGCGCCTTGAACACGATGTGTCGCTGCGGGAAGCGGTCGATGCCTGGGAGCACCGTTTGCAGGGGTTGCAGGTGCAGGCGCCGGCGCAGACGCCGTCCGCGTACCTGTGGCAACGCATCGAGCGCAGCGTGGGCGATCTTTCGCCGTCGCTGTCTGCCGCTCGTCCCGAACGCTGGTGGCAGCGTCCGACACCCTGGCGTTGGGCGTCGGTGGCGGGCCTGGCGGCCAGTCTGTTACTGGCGGTGTTGCTGGTGCGCGAACCACCTGCAGCGACGCCGACCTACCTGGTGGTGCTGGTCGCGCCGCAGGATAAATCGCCCGGCTGGGTCGTGCAGGCGAGCAATCACCGCACCGTGCAGTTGATTCCGCTGGGCATGGCCGAAGTGCCCGCGGACAAGGCGCTGGAATTCTGGACCAAGGCTGATGGCTGGAGCGGGCCGGTGTCGCTGGGCCTGATCGCGCCGGGGCAGGCCGTGGAAGTGCCGCTGGATGCCTTGCCGCCGCTGCAGGACAACCAGCTATTCGAGTTGACCCTGGAGAGCCCGACCGGCTCGGCCAGCGGCAAGCCCAGCGGGCCGGTGCAGTTCATCGGTCGTGCGGTCAAAGTGCTGTGAGAAAACGCACTGTTTTGTGACGCTGCAAAAAAAATGCACTGAAACAGCACTTTTTTGAATTTGAGCTGGCGGTCAGATTTCCTCAGACTGCCGGGCAATCTTTCCATCTCCAGGGAAGGAGCCCTTTGCGTATTGCCCCCTCGCGATACAAAGTCCGTCCGCTGTTGGGCGGGCTTCTTTTCTTCAAACAGGTGCCTGGTCCGTCACATGTCTAGCCGTGGTCTCAGTAACTGGTTCGATCGCTTCATTCCAGCCGCTTTGCATATTCCCCCTCAAGAATGGTTCCGCGCCGCGATCGGTGCGCTTCTGGCGCTGGCCGTTGCGGGTAGCGTCTGTAGCTACCTGTTCGGCAGCGCGGCGACACTGCACCTGATGGCGCCATTGGCGGCCTCGACGGTGTTGCTGTTTGCCGTGCATTCCGGCGCGCTGTCGCAGCCCTGGCCGTTTCTCGGCAGTTACGTCTGCGCGGCGGCGGTGGGGATCAGCCTGCATCACTGGATCGGTCCGGGCCTGATGGTGGCGAGCGCGGCGCTGCTGCTGGTGATTCTGCTGATGTGTCTGCTGCGCTGCCTGCACCCGCCGGGTGCGGCGCTGGCGGTGAGTCTGGCGCTGGCCGATCCGTCGCTGGCGGCGATGGGCGTCAAGGTGATCGAGCCGGTGATGCTCAATGCCCTGATCGTGCTGGCGATGGCGGTGCTGTACAACCGCCTGACCGGCGTGCGCTACCCGAAAATCAACGCGCCGCGCAAAGCCACTCATGCCACCGCTGACCAGCCGGCCAGCGAGCGCGTCGGGGTCAGCCCGAGCGATCTGGACCAGGCGCTGGAAGACATTGGCGAGTTCGTCGACGTGACCCGCAACGACCTCGAACGGATCATCCTCGCCACCCAGCGCCACGCGGTGCAGCGCAGTCTCGGCGGGATTACTGCGGCGCAGGTGATGTCCCGCGACGTGCAGTTCGCCACGCCCGACACCACGCTGGAACAGGCTTGGAAACAACTCGCCAGCCATCATCTGAAAAACCTGCCGGTGCTGGATGACAGCGGGAAACTGGCGGGCATCATCAGCCTCAGCGATCTGGTCGCGCCGGCCATGGCCGCGACCCGTTTCAGTTGGCGGGCGCTGTTTGGCAGGCAGAAGCCGGTGCGTCTGGCGCAGATCATGAGCGAGCCGGTGATTACCGTGGACAGCGAGCGTCAGGCCGTCGAACTGATCCCGCTGCTCTGCGACCAGGGCCTGCATTGCCTGCCCGTGCTGGAGAACGGCAAGGTGGTTGGCGTGGTCACCCAGACCGACCTGATCGCCGCGCTGAGCCAGCACCTGCTGGCGCAGGAGCGGCTGGCCGAGGCGGCTTGAGTCAGATCAGCGGATCCCAGCGCTGCGACCAGTCGCTATCACCTGCCACCACCTGGCGCAGCAGTTCGAACGCCTGCTGCAGCGCTTGCGAATCCCGCTCCCGTGGATAGACCAGCCAGGTGGGGTAGGGGAATTCCGGCGCCTGCGGCACCCGTTCCAGTACCCCGCGGTCCAGGTAACTCTGCACCACCCGCGTGCGGAAATAGCCGCTGCCGCCGTGTTCCAGAATGAACTGCAAGGCCAGCGGGCCGAGGTTGAAGCTCAGGGCCGGGC
The DNA here is from genome assembly GCF_025466015.1 of Pseudomonas sp. 5P_5.1_Bac1. Classification (NCBI taxonomy): domain Bacteria; kingdom Pseudomonadati; phylum Pseudomonadota; class Gammaproteobacteria; order Pseudomonadales; family Pseudomonadaceae; genus Pseudomonas; species Pseudomonas sp. 5P_5.1_Bac1. The sequence continues at coordinate 22,727 of NZ_JANLNX010000018.1, forward strand.
GGGTCAGTTCTGGAAGGGCTTCGTCATGCAGGCGGCGGAAGGTATCGCCCCAGTCGATGTAGACGTAGGGCTCCGGCTTTCTTCGCAGTTGAATGCGGATCAGTTTTTCTTCCAGCAATTGTTCGACTTGCAGGCCGGGGCTGTAGATCGGCTGGTAGAGCAGCGCCGCGTCGAGCGTGCCCATCTCCAGTTTGCGCAGCAGGGCGGCGCTTTCGCCGACTTCGCTGCGGATGGCGTGGCTGGGTAGCTGTTCGTGCAGCACCCGCACCCAGTCAAGCACCAGCGGGTTGCACAGGCTGACTTCCCCACCGATGCGCAGCACCTCGCGGCAACCGTCCGGCAGCGGCAGATCGCGGCGGGCCGATTCCCAGGTTTGCAGCAGTTGATTGGCATAGGGCACGAAGGCCTCGCCATTGCTGGTCAGGCTGGCGCCGTTGCGGCTGCGGATGAAGAGCTGGCAGTCGAGCTGCTGTTCGAGTTTCTGCACTCGCGCGCTGATGGCGGTCTGGGTGACGTGCAGGTGTTCGGCGGCAGCGACGAGGCTGCCGCTGCGCACGATTTCGAGGAAGGTTCGGGCCAGCTCGATGTCCATGGGGCACCAGATTGGGGGCGAGCTGGCCATTCTAGAGCGTGTGCGGCGCAATCAGTAGCGAATCATCACCGACTTCAGCTCGGTGTAATCCTCGATGAACGCCCCACCGAATTCACGGCCGACACCCGAGGCCTTGATCCCGCCAAACGGCACCGCCGGGTCCAGCAGGGTGTGCATGTTTACCCACAAGGTGCCGGCCTGGACCCTTGGAATCAGGCGCATCGCCTTGCCCAGGTCGTTGGTCCAGAGGCTGGCACTGAGGCCGTAGGGGCTGTCGTTCATCAGCGCGACCAACTCCTCTTCGTCGTCGTAGGCGAGGAAGGTCGCCACCGGGCCGAAGGTTTCCTCGGTCATCAGGCTGTCCTTCGCCGAGTTGGCGAGGATCACGGTCGGCTCGACATAGCAGCCCGGGCCGTCGATCAGCTTGCCGCCATGCAGAATGGTGCTGCCTTCGGCGCGGGCCTTGGCGAACAGCTGGCCGAGCTTGGCCTGGTGCTGCTTGTTGGTCACCGGGCCGAACTCGCTGGCTTCATCCAGCGGCGAGCCGATCTTCAACTGGCTCAGGCGCTCGCTCAGGCGGCGGGTGACCGCGTCGATCTGCGAGCGGTGCACGTAGAAGCGCTCGGCGGCGGCGCAGATCTGCCCGGAGTGCAGGAAGCCCGCTTCGATGATGCCGTTGACCGCGGTTTCCACATCCACATCCGGCAGGAAGCCCGCTGCGTTCTTGCCGCCCAGTTCCAGGGTGGCGCGGGTCAGGTTGGCGGCCATGGCGGTCTGGCCCACGGCGAGGCCGGTGGGTACCGAGCCGGTAAAGGAGACTTTGTCGGTGTGCGGGTGCTCGATCAGCGCCTTGCCGACACCGCCGGCACCGGTCACCACGTTGAGCACGCCTGCCGGCAGGCCGGCGTCGATCGCCAGTTCAGCGATGCGCAGGATGGTCAGCGGGGTGAATTCGCTGGGCTTGATGATCACGCTGCAGCCGGTGACCAGCGCCGAGGCCAGTTTCCAGATGGCGATCATGGTGGAGAAGTTCCACGGCACGATGCCCACCACCACGCCGATCGGCTCGCGCAGGGTGAAGGCGGTGTAGCGCTCGCCGTTGAACGAAGGCAACGACGGGGTGATGGTCTGGCCGCTGATCTTGGTCGCCCAGCCAGCGTAGTAGCGCAGGAAGTGCGCAGCCTGGGCGACTTCGAAGTGGCGCGAAATCTGGATCAGTTTGCCGGACTGGCAGGTTTCGATCTGGGCCAGCTCTTCGGCGTTCTGTTCGATCAGGTCGGCCAGTTTCAGCAGCACGCTGCCGCGCACTGCCGGTGCGGCCTGCGACCACTGGGCGAAGCCCGCGCGGGAGGAGGCCACGGCGCTGTCGATGTCGTGCTGGTTGGCTTCGCTGACGCGGCTGATGACTTCGCCGCTGGCCGGGTCGATCACGTCCAGGTGACGACCGCTGCCGGAGGCCTGCGCGCGGCCGTCGATGAACAGGCCGTGGTCACGCTGGAAGAACGCCTGGACGGCAGGCAGGAGAGAAATGGTCATGAGGTGTACCTGTGCAAATAGGCAAAGCCGGCACCCTAGCGCAGGCCCGCGCGGGTGACTTGACTGAGCCTGCCAGCCCTACATGACCGGGTCTGCCAGCGCGTTCGGCGGTTGTCCGACGGCGGGGCGGGGTTGGCCATGGAAAGTACAATTTTGTCTCTGGAAGGTGCATTTTCAGCGTGGCGGACGCCTCCCATACTGGCCCCGAATCCGCAGCGGCCTGTGTAGTCACCAGGCCCGATGGACATCCAATAATAAGCAGGGCCACTCATGAAAAAGCCAAACCCGCTGCTCGAAGACCTCAAGTCGGTACTGCCGACCATAGCCGCCAATGCCGCCCGTGCCGAAAAAGAACGCATGGTTCCCGCCGAGAACATCGCCCTGCTCAAGGGGATCGGCCTGCACCGCGCCTTCCTGCCCAAGCCTTATGGCGGCATGGAAATCTCCCTGCCGGAGTTCACCGATTGCATCGCGCTGCTGGCCGGCGCATGCGCCAGCACCGCCTGGGCCATGAGCCTGCTGTGCACCCATAACCACCAACTGGCGATGTTCCCGGCCAAGTTGCAGGAAGAAATCTGGGGCGTGAACCCGGACCACACCGCCAGCAGCAGCATCGCGCCGTTCGGTCGTGTCGAAGAGGTTGAAGGCGGCCTGCTGTTCAGCGGCGAAATGGGCTGGAGCAGCGGTTGCGATCACGCCGAGTGGGCCATCGTCGGCTGCCGTCGCGCTAACGCCGAAGGCACCCAGGACTACTGCTTCGCCGTGCTGCCGCGCAGCGACTACGAAATCCGTGACGACTGGTTCGCCGCCGGCATGAAAGGCAGCGGCACCAAGACCCTGATCATCGACAAGGCCTTCGTCCCCGAGCACCGTATCCAGAAAGCCAAGGACATGATGGAAGGCAAGTCCGCGGGCTTTGGTCTGTATCCGGACAGCAAGATTTTCTACTCCCCGTACCGTCCGTACTTTGCCGTGGGCTTCGCCACCATCAGCCTGGGCATCGCCGAGCGCATGCTCGAAGCCTTCCGCGAGAAGACCAAGAACCGCGTGCGCGCCTACACCGGTGCCAGCGTCGGTGCCGCGACCCCGGCGCTGATGCGCCTGGCCGAATCGACCCACCAGGTCGCCGCCGCCCGTGCCTTCCTCGAAAAGACCTGGCAGGACCACGCCGACCACGGCGCCCGCAAGGAATACCCGGACCGCGAGACCCTGGCGTTCTGGCGTACCAATCAGGCTTACGCGGTGAAGATGTGCATCCAGGCCGTGGACCGTCTGTACGAAGCTGCCGGCGGCACCTCGTGGTTCGAGAGCAACGAGCTGCAGCGCCTGTGGCGTGACTCGCACATGACCGGTGCGCATGCCTACACCGACTACGACGTCTGCGCGCAGATTCTGGGTCGCGAGTTGATGGGCCTCGAGCCTGATCCGAGCATGGTCTGACGCTCGATCTTCTCTCTCTCACATAAAAACAAATCACGGTTGCCCGTTGCGGGCAGCCGGGGAGTCTTGCATGTCCAATGAAACCGTTGCGGCCTTCGACAGCCGTGCCTTCCGCCGCGCCCTGGGCAACTTCGCCACCGGCGTTACCGTGGTCACCGCCGATGATGGCGCAGGCAACAAGGTCGGCGTTACTGCCAACAGCTTCAACTCGGTGTCCCTCGATCCGGCGCTGATCCTCTGGAGCCTCGACAAGCGCTCCACGAGCCTTGCGACCTTCGAGGCGGCCAGCCATTTCGCGGTGAATATTCTCGCCGCCGACCAGATCGACCTGTCCAACAACTTCGCCAAGCCGCGGGATGACCGTTTCGCCGGCATTGCGCACGAAGCGGGTGCGGGCGGGGCGCCGATCCTGCTGGACTGCTCGGCCAACTTCCAGTGCGAGAAGTACCAGATCCTCGACGGTGGTGATCACTGGATCATGATCGGCAAGGTGGTGGCGTTCGAAGACTGCGGGCGGTCGCCGTTGCTGTATCACCAGGGCGCGTATTCCATGGTCCTGCCGCACACCCGCATGACCCGCCGCGAAGAAGGTCAGCCACCGAGCAGCAACTTCCAGGGGCGCCTGAGCCACAACCTGTATTACCTGATGACCCAGGCCCTGCGGGCTTATCAAACCAGCTACCAGCCGCGGCAACTGTCCAGTGGCCTGCGCACCAGCGAAGCGCGGATGCTAATGGTGCTGGAGAACGATGCCGGGTTGAGCCTCACCGACCTGCAACGCGAAGTGGCAATGCCCGCGCGGGAAATCGATGAAGCCGTGGCCAACCTGACCCGCAAGGGCCTGGTCAGCGGTAGCGAGGAGGGCGGCAATGTGCGCCTCACCGTAGGTGGCATCGACCAGACCGAAGCGCTGTGGACCATCGCTCGTGAGCAGCAGGACACGGTGTTTGGCGAGTTCAGCGAAGAGCAGATCGAGACGTTCAAGACGGTACTCAAGGCTGTGATTCGCGGTTGAATCTTGAGGGTCTTATCGCTGTTTTCCCCAGCGATAAGACCCTCAAGTGAGTTACTGAAACCCAATCCCCCACAAACCCGATGGTGTCATTCTGCTCCTGAATTGTTATGTTATTACATCAAAAATTCAGGAGCCCCCATGAACTACCCCACTGGAAGGTTGTACCTCGGCCTGTCTGCCGGCCTGCTGAGCCTGCCCGCGACGGCGCAGGACACGGTGTTGCTCGATGCCGTCAGCGTCACCGAGCGCCGTATCGAAGAGCGCGCCGATGGTCCGGTGCAGGGCTATCGCGCTACCCGCTCTGCTACCGCGACCAAAACCGACACCGATATCCGCGACACCCCGCAAGCCATCAGCGTGGTGCCGGCGCAGGTACTCGAAGACCTCAACAGCACCCGCATCGACCGCGCCCTGGATTTTGCCGGCGGCGTGTCGCGGCAGAACAACTTCGGCGGCCTGACCTTCCTCAACTACAGCGTGCGCGGCTTCACCACGGGCGAGTTGTACAAGAACGGCTTCGCCATCAACCGCGGCAGCTACAGCGCGCCAGACACCTCGACCATCGAGCGCATCGAAGTGCTCAAGGGCCCGGCCGCCAGTCTCTACGGCCGTGGCGATCCGGGCGGGCTGGTGAATATCGTCAGCAAGAAACCCCAGGTCGATGCGTTCACCACGTTCAAGGCCAGCGCCGGCAGTTGGGATCGCTACCGCAGCAGTCTAGACGTGAACACCCCGCTGAGCGACGACGGCAGCCTGCTGTCGCGGGTCAACCTGGCGGTCGAAGACAACAGCAGCTTCCGTGACCACGTGGACGGTCGCCGCAAGATCGTCAGCCCGTCGCTGAGCTGGCAACTGAGCCCCGACACCCTGTTGTCCCTCGACAGCGAATTCTCCCGCACCGAATCGGTGTTCGACCGTGGCATTCCGGCGGTGAACAACGAGTTGGGCCCGGTCGCCCGTTCCACCTTCATCGGCGAACCCAACGACGGCCGCATCCGCAACGACAACCAGACCCTCGACCTGGCGCTGGAACATCACCTCAACGACAGTTGGAAACTGCGTCTGGCCAACCACTACACCCAGGGCACGCTGCGCGGAAACAGCTCGGAGCCGTCGCGGGTGGTGGGCAGCCAGATCAGCCGCTTCTACCGCGAACGCAATTTCGAGTGGAACGACAACATCACCCAGGCCGAGCTTCACGGCCAGTTCGACCTGGCCGGCTGGCAGCACCAGAGCCTGATCGGCCTGGAGTACGAGAACTACCGCAACAGCCAGAAATACCCGCAGAGCGTCACCGGCTTCGGCTACGGCCTGGATATTTTCAATCCTGTCTACGGCCAGCCGAAGCCGGCACTGGTCAACCCCAACGACTTCTTCGAACGCACTGAAAGCTACGCGTTGAACCTGCAAGACCAGATCACCTTCACCGAACGCCTGCGCGGGCTGGTGGGCGTGCGTCTGGAGCGGATCGAGCAGACCGCGCAGAACCGCGCCACCGGGGTCAGCAATAGCCAGGAAAAGGATGTTGCCACGCCGCGCCTGGGCCTGCTCTACCAACTCACGCCCGAGGTCGGCGTATTCGCCAACGCCTCCACTTCGTTCAAGCCCAACAGCATGGGCACTCGGGGCCAGGTCTACAAACCGGAGAAGGGCATCGGCTACGAGACCGGGCTCAAGCTGGATCTGTTCGACAGCCGGCTCGGCGCCACGCTGGCGCTGTTCCATATCGATAAGGAAAACGTCATCACCACCGACGCTTTCGGCGACAGCATCGCCGCCGGCAAGGCCCGCAGCCAAGGTGTGGATCTGCAGTTCAGCGGCCAGCTCAGCGACGCCGTGCGGGTGATCGGCGCCTACGCCTACATCGATGCCGAAGTGACCAAGGGTGACGCGGCCCTGCCCAAGGGCAGCGACCTGCTCGGCATTCCTCAGCACAGCGGCAGCCTGATGGCGGTGTATGAGTTCCAGGACGGGGCGCTGCGGGGTTCGAACTTTGGCGCTTCGGCCAACTATGTCGGCGAACGTTCAGGACAGGCCGGCAGCAGCTTCCGTTTACCGGCCTATAGCACGGTTGATCTGTTGGCCCACTACAAGGCGAGCGAGCAGCTCACCCTGGGCCTGAACCTGAACAACCTGTTTGACCGCAAGTATTACGAGCGGGGGTATAACGCGGCGTGGAACATGCCCGGGGATCCGCGGAACCTCAGCCTGAGCCTGGCGCTCAGTCTTTGAGGTGAGGCTGAGGGCCTGATCGCCGCGGTTCGGCGCCCCGACAAGCCGGCTCCTACAGGTTCTGCGTCATGCCTGTGACCTGTGAGATGTGTAAATGCCTACGCAGCGATAGGGCCCGCGCAGTCACCCCACCGGCGTACACAACTCCACCAGAATCCCCGCCGGACAACGCACCCAGGACACAGTCTGGCCCCACGGCTTGGTCTGCGGTGCCTTCAACTCCACGGCCCCGGCAGCCAACGCCCTGGCGTGCGCCGCCGCCACCTCATCGGTCACCAGGCCGATCTCCATGCCCAGTGGCCGCTGGCTTTCGCTGGCGGCGAGCACGCCGCCTTCGAAATTCGCCTCGCCCAGTTCCAGCGACGCAAACGCCAGGGTGGTCGCCCCGGTGTCCAGTTCGCCGTAGTCACCGCCTTCATGCAGAAAGCGCCGGGTCAGGCCGAAGGCGTTTTCGAAGAAGGCCAGCGAGGCCGGGACGTCCGCGACGTAGGCGATGGTGTAGCCGAGTTTCATGAGGATCTTCCTTGAGTCGGTAAGAGAGGATCAGGCCTTTTTCGCCCGAGGTTTTCGTGGCCGCTTGGTCGTTGCGGCAGTGCTGCTGCTCTTGCGCTTCTTCTTCCACGGCGAACCGCCACGCCCCGCCGGCGTCGCCGGGCCGGAGATGGTCAGGCTCATGCCGGCACAACGTTCCACCTGCTTGCTCATCCACGCCGACTGTTTGGCGACGAAGGTTTCCAGGGTCATTTCACCGCTCTGCACCATGTCCAGCGCCTGTTCCCAGATTGCCGTGGTGCCGGGGTCGGCGATGGCCCGGGGCACCGCGTCGATCAGGCTGAAGGCGGCCGGCGTGGCGTTCAGTGCCTTGCCGTTTTTCACCATATAGCCACGGTCCAGCAGGCCCTGGATGATCCCGGCACGGGTGGCTTCGGTGCCGATGCCGGTGGTGTCCTTGAGTTTCTGCTTGAGCCGCGGATCGTCCACCAGCTTGGCGACGTTCTTCATCGCCTTGATCAGGTCGCCTTCGGTGAAGGGCTTGGGCGGTTGGGTCCAGAGGTCTTTCAGGTTGACCTCGCGCACCTCGCACCATTGCCCCTTGTTCAACGTCGGCAACACCTGCGGCGCTGGCGCCTCGCGGCCTTTGGGCGGGGTCAGGGCTTCAGGCAGGGCACGACGCCAGCCCGGCTCGACGATCTGCTTGCCCACCGCCCGCAGGGCCTGGCCGCCACAATCGAAGTCGGCCTGGGTGCGGTCGTATTCATGGTTGGGCAGGAACTGCGCCAGGTAGCGGGCGCGGATCAATGTATAGACCGCCTTGTGTTTGCCCGGCAGACGGTTCGGATCGATGGCCGCAGCGGTGGGGATGATGCCGTGGTGGGCGCTGACTTTCGCGTCGTTCCAGGCCCGGGAACGGCGTTGCGGCTCCAGGTACGGCTGCAGCGGCGCCAGCGATGAATCGGCGCGAGTCAGGGCGGCGAGGATTGCCGGAGCTTCGCTGTGCTGACTCAGGGGCAGGTAGCCGCAATCGCTGCGCGGGTAGGTGATGACCTTGTGGGTTTCATAAAGCGCCTGGGCGATGTCCAGGGTTTCCTGGGCGCCGAGGCCGAGTTTCTTCGAGCAGACTTCCTGCAGGGTGCCAAGGTCGAAGGCCAGCGGCGCAGCTTCGCGCACGCGCTCGGTTTTGATTGCCACCACCTGCGCCGAACCCGCGCCATTGATTGCGGCGGCGGCCTGTTGCGCGAGTTCCTGCTTAAGACAGCGACCCTGGTCGTCGCAGGCATCGTCCGGTGCGCGCCACTGCGCGGTGAAGACGGTACCGGCGCTGTCCAGTTGCACATCGATGGCCCAGAACGGCACCGGCACGAAGTCGGCGATGCTGCGATCGCGGTCCACCACCAGGCGCAGGGTCGGGGTCTGCACCCGGCCCACAGGCAATACGCCTTGGTAGCCGGACTGGCGGCCGAGCAGGGTGAACAGCCGGCTCATGTTCATGCCGATCAGCCAGTCGGCGCGCGAGCGACCGAGGGCTGAGTGGTACAGGCTGAAGGTTTCGGCGCCGGGCTTGAGGCTGGCCAGAGCCTTGCGGATCGAGGCGTCGTCCAGCGCCGACAGCCACAAGCGGCGGATTGGTCCGCGGTAGCGGCAGTGTTCCACCAGTTCGCGGGCGATCATCTCGCCTTCACGGTCGGCGTCGGTGGCGATCACCAGTTCCGCGGCCTCGCCCAGCAGGCGCTTGACTGCCTTGTACTGGCTGGCGGTCTTGGGTTTGACCTGCATTTTCCACTGGCTCGGGACGATCGGCAGGTCTGCCAGCACCCAGCGTTTGTAGCGGGCGTCGTAGGCGTCGGGCGGGGCGGTTTCCAGGAGGTGGCCGATGCACCAGGTCACGGTCACGCCGGTGCCGACCCAGCAGCCATCGCCGCGGCGGTTGGCGCCGAGGACCTTGGCAATATCCTTGGCCTGGGAAGGCTTTTCGCAGAGGAACAGGCGCATGTGCCGGGGCGGAGTCCTGGGGGAAAGAAGGCCCTAGGATGCTCAGGAAGTGCGGTTGAGGCAAGTTTTATCTGTATGGATGTACAGCCATCGCTGGCAGCCCAGCTCCCACAGGGGAGCTGGGTTTGCGGACGATAATGCTTCAGGGCGCCGCGCTCACCGTCGCATTGCGCCACGCATTTTGCAGTTTCTGCTCCAGCTCGGCGCTGACGGTCTTGCCCTTCTGCGCCTGCAAGGCCAGCTTCAGCCCGTTCAGCGAACGCCCGCTCAAGCGGTTTTCACTGAGGTCTTCGGTGAACACTTTTTCCGCGTTCGCCGCCTGGCCTTGAGCCAGATACGCATAGCCGAGGGATTCGCGCACGGTGTAGTACCAGTCCGGCGGCTCGTTGTACCAAAGCCCGTCCTGCACTTCGACCGCCTTTTTCCAGGCCGTGATGATCGCGGCCTTGCTGTCGTCTTCCAGCGTGGCGAAGTCGTCGGCCAGCAGTTTGCCGTTTTTGCCGACGGCCTTGGCGCTCGCGTCCCGGACGTCCTTGAGCACCAGCTTGCCAGCGGTACTTTCCTGGGCCTTGGTAAACAGGATCAGGTTGGCCAGGCGCAGCAACTGGATGGCGTCGTTGTTGCCGTACTTGAGCGTGGCGTTGTCCTGCAGAACGCTGCCCGCTGTGCTCCAGAAGCCGTTCATGGCCTCGACGGCCTTGCCGCTGTCGAGCGTGTCGCCGAGCTTCTGGTACGCCGTCGCATAGCTTTCCATGATCCGTGTGTACGGCATGGTCAGCGCCACCCAGTTCTGATCGGCCTTGGCGCAGGTCTCGTTGATCTTCGCCAGGCCGCTGCTGATGTTCGGCTTGATCCGCTCCAGCGCATCCCAGTCCTGGAAACGCACGGCGTAGTAGTAGGGCACCGCGTAGAAGTAGTCGGACTTGGTTTTCAGCTCCTGCGGGTACTGCTTGCAGAGGAATTCCGACGAGGCATTCAGCGTGGTGTTGTCCACCAGTTCGCTGGCCATGTTCATGGCTTCGTTCTTGCGCCCTTCGATGGACAGGGTCCAGGTCAGGAAGTGGATGTTGTGCCCCAGGTAGTGCAGCAGGTACGGGCTCTGCGGCTGAACCTGGTTGGCGTAGGCCCGGTCCACCGACACCGCCGCGTAGTTGGTGGCGCTGGACAGCGCGTTGTTGCCGGTGCGCTGGTAGATGTGCGAGGCCATGTGGATCAGGTGACCCACCGCCGGGTTGAGCGTGCGGAAGCGATCGGCCATGGGCAGGCCGCTGTCGGGGAACGGCGATTCCTCGATGGCGTGGATGTAGAAGTGGTTGGCGCCGGAGTGGTTTTCGTCCGCCACGAGGATGCGGTTCAGCACTTGCAGCGCCTCGTAGGCTTCGTTGGTCGGGTCGACCTTGTCGGAGGTCGCCTCGACGCCTTTCCACCATTTCCACGGGGCGATGTTGAGCAGGGCGTCGGCGTACAGGGCGGCGGCATCGAGGTCGTCGAAGTATTTCTCGGACAACGCTTTCATCTTCGCCGCGTAGCGCTTCTTGCCGTCGAGGGACAGGCCGATCTGGTCACCTTTCTCGTCGTACTGGCTGAGGAACGCTTCGGCATAGGCCACTTCGCGATCCAATTGCGCGGTGCTGAATCCGGCGGGCGGTTTGGCCTGGCGGTTTTGCGCGTTCTGCAATGCCAGCCGGGCGGTCAGGTTGGCCAGTTGGTCGCAGCCCTGGGTGGCGTCGGTGTTGATGTTGGAACTGGCCGACAGCGCCACGCCCCACAGCGGCATCGCCGAGCCGTTATCGAGTTGGTAGGCCTGGTAGAAGGCGCGGATGGCTTCGCCGAAGTTGAAGCCGTATTGCAAGGCCATGCCCTGGCTGTAGAAGGCTTGCACCTGTTCGGCGTCCTTCACGGCGACCAGGTCATAACGGGCGCCGCCGAGGCCGGAGAGCAGATGGTCCTTGTCGGTGTCCGCGGCGCTGACGCATTGCTGCAGGGCTTGCTTGAGGTCGGTGTCGATGGGCAGTTTGCGGAAGAACACTTCTTCTGCCTCGGACTGGCTGTCGTTGCCGTGCATGCCGTGACCCTGGGCATTGAGCGGCAACGCAGCCAGCAGTGCGCAGGCGATCGCCGTGCGCACGCTGGTGTTTCGATCCATGAAACGAACTCCTTACTTGCTCGGTTTTTTTGGCGGCCTTGCCAGCCGGTCGATCTGGATGGCGAGGTCTTTCTCGCTGATTTTCACTTCCACGAGGGCCGGGCGGTCCTTCAGCGCCAGCAGGTGCGGCAGCAACTCCTGCAACTGGGCGACGGTCTCGATGCGGTAACCCAGCGCGCCATAGCCTTCGGCCAGCGCCGGGTAGTTCAGGCTCGGCAGGGTATCGAACGGGGCGAACTGGCCCTCCGGGTCGAACGCGTCGATATCGACGAAGGCCTGCTCGATGGCATATACCTGGTTGCTCATGACGAACACCAGCGCGTTGACCTTGTTGCGCGCCAGCGCCGCCAGCGACTGGGTGACCATCATGAAGCCGCCGTCGCCGGCCACTACGATCGGCCGCCGTCCGCTGCCCAGCGCCACGCCCAGCGCGCAGCCGGTTTCATGGCCGAGGGAGCCCCAGATGGCGTCGGAGAGGAAGCTGTCGCGGGGCATGCCCTGGATGTTGCTGGACACGTACAGCGACGAGCTTTCACCGAGGATCAGCGTGCTGCTTTCCCAGACGCGGTGTTCCTGGGCGAATTCCACCAAGGTGTCGAAGAAGTTCGCGTAGCTCAGCGCGGCGTCAGCATCGGCATTGCTGGCGCGCAACAGCGCTTGCGGGGCGCCCAGGGGAACATCGTGGCGCGGGAAGCGCCCGTCCAGGTCCAGCGCCTTGAGCAGCGCGTCGACGTAGTCCGGCAGGCGCACGTTGGGGTAGTAGTCCGGGCCGGTGCGGGCCAGGTCGCAGTTGACCTGGATGATGCTGTCGAAGCGGGTGTTGAGCAGGTCGAGGTAGTCGTCGGTGAAGATCACCCCGATCGCCAGGATGCAGTCGCACTCGTCCACCGCCTTCGAGGTTTCCAGGCGCGAGGCCGGGCCGGCGAAGGTGCCGATGAAGGCGTGCTGGCTTTCGTCGAGCACGGTCTTGGCGTCCAGGGTGCTGCTGAACGGCAGGCCGAGGCCGTCGATCAGCCATTGCACCTGGCCTTGCAGGTCATAGCGCATGACTTCCACGCCCAGCAGCACCAACGGCTTTTTCGCCTGGCCCAGGCGCTGCACGGTGTTGGCCACCAATGCCTGCAAGGCGTCGTGGTTGGAGGGCCGCGGTTCCGGGCTCAGTTGGCCGTGGGGACGGGCGCATTCCAGGCTCCAGACGTCCTGCCAGGCTTCCAGGTAGACCGGCTGGCGATGGGTGATGGCGGCGATCAGCGCGCTGTCGATCTGCCAGGGCGCCTGGCGGGCGTCGGAGAGGATCTCGCAGGCCACGGTGACCTGTTCCAGCACATTGCGGTCGGCTTCGAAGTTGCCGGTGGAGTGGTGGAACAGCACGTTCTGGGTTTTCGCCTGTTCGCGGTTTTTGGTCGACGGGCTGGCGGAAATCACCACCACCGGGTTGCGCTCGACGAAGGCACCGGCGATGGCGTTGACCGCGCTGAAGGTGCCCACGCCGTATTGCAGCGACACCGCGCCGAGGCCGTGAACCCGCGCGTAGCCATCGGCGGCATAGCCGGCGCCCATTTCGAAGACCTCGCCCACCGCATCGATGCCGTCGAAGGCTTCGAGGGCATCCATGAAGCCGGACACGTAGTCACCCGGCACCTGAAACACCTTGGTCAGGCCCAGTTCCTTGAGCCGGGTCAGCAGGTAGTCGGCAACGCTGAACTCGACGCTCATGGTTTGATCCCCGTGTAGGCGAACTCGGTGACGGCTTCCAGGGTGCTCGCGCAGTCTTTGCATGGCAGCGCCGCCGGGTCGACGATATCGGTCGGGCCGGGTTCCGGCAGCAGTTGATAAGCCGCTGGCAGCCAGCTTGGCCGGGCCAGGCCGAAGAAGTCCTGCAGGGTCGATTCGGCGGTGGTCAGCGCGCCTTCGACCCAGCCCTGGCCGTAGGAATAGGCTTCACCGACGATGTACACCGCCTGCTCCTGCACCGGATGGCGCATGTTCTGGATGATCAGGTCGAGGCGGAAGTTGGCTTTCCACTCGTGCCAGCCGCCGCCGTACGGATCGGTGTCCCAGGCGTGGTAGACGGCGGAGTAAGGCGCCGGCAGCTCGACCTGATCGTGCAGCGAGGTGACCTGGCGCTGGGCGATACGGACCATCTCGTCGCTGACCTGGTTCTGGGTTTTCGGCACGATCTCGTTGGCATCGACGCGGCCCAGCAGGCTCTTGGGCTGGTAGCCCTCGAACGGCAGGCCGCCTTCGAGGCCCTTCCAGAACGGCACGGTGCCGATGTCGTTGTAGGAAGCCATCAGCAGCGAATTGAGGCTCGGCTCACCACCATCCTGCTCGCACTCGGTGCCCATGTAGTAGCACTGGCGGATCGGCAGGTCGGTGACCGAGCGGCCAGCCACCAGGCCGAGGCTGCGCCACCAGGGTTGTTCGTAGGCGAGGAATAGTTTGAACGCCGATTGCACCAGCACTGATCCGAGGTTTTTTTTCAGCCACGGGTCCTGGAACAGCGGCGACTCGATCAGCTCCAGCGAACGCCGTGGCATGGCCAGGATTACCTGGCGGGCGTGGACGATCTGTTCCGGGACGTCGAGGTCGGTGGTGGTGCCGTCGATCGTCTGGGTCGGCTGGAAGTGCAGGCGGTACGGGTATTCGGTGTCATCGCTGTATTGCAGCGACGCCAGGCGGCGGTTCAACTGCACGCGCTGTTCGCCAGGAACCAGGCCGCCGGGCACGGCCTTGAAGCGTTCGTTGAGGGTCAGCGGCAGGGTCTGGAAGCCGGTTTTCAGGGTCAGGAACTTGGTGTCGTCGCTGTATTCGGTGGCGGGCAACTGGGTCACGGCGCTGGCGTTGGCGACGTTGGCCTCGTAGCCACCGGCGTCCTTCATGAACTGATAGCCCTCGTTGCTCAGCACGCGGTAGAGCAGGTCCCAGAAGCCATAGCGCCAGATTTCCTTGCCGAACACCTTGACCTGCATCTGGTCGGCCAGGCTGAGCTGGTCGAAGCCGGGGTAGATGCTGTTCATCACCTTGACTTGCAGGTCCTCGGGGCCGAAACCGCGCTCGGACCAGGCCAGGTTGTAGGGGATCTTGTCCGGTGACTCGGTGAAGTCACGGAAGCGGAAGCGCTGGCCACGCAGGTAGAACAGGTTGTTCTTGGCGCCGACCGGATGGTCTTCGGGCTGCTCGTTGCCCATCGGAAAATCTTTCTTGGGCAGTTCGAGGAAATCCACCAGCTTGTCGACCATGACGTGGCCACCGGTGTCGTCCTCGGTGGCCGGCATCCAGCGCATGCCGCCGACTTCAGCGACGACATTGGGCAGACCGGGGAGGGTGATGCTGAAGAGCCGGCCACCGATGCGGTCGCCGTATTCGAACAACTGGATTCGCTGATGATCGCCTTGCGCCTCTTGCAGGCGCCACGCGCTGTAGGTTCCCGATACACCGCCGCCGATGATGGCGACATCCAATGGCTGGGTCTGACTCATCGCCTATATCCCTATGTTGTGTGGGCAAGGATTTCCATGCGGGAGGCAGTATTGACGAGCTTGGTGACAATGCCAATCTGCTATCACTGATTTTTTTGCAGGTGATCGCGGACGTGGCGAAGGCTAATGAAACCGGGGCTTTGGCGGGAAACTTGGTATGTGCGCAAGGTAACGCGGGCGGGCCGCTCAAGCTCGCGCCCGCCGTGATTATTGGGAGGGGCGCAGCCTGGGGTCGCGAAGGCTTACAGGCGGCTGGCGTCGAGGGCCTGTTGCAGATCCGCGATGATGTCGTCGCTGTGTTCGATGCCGATGGACAGCCGCACCATGTCACGCGGTACGCCGGCCTTTTCCAGTTCTTCGTCGTTCAACTGGCGGTGGGTGGTGGAGGCCGGATGGCAGGCCAGGGACTTGGCGTCGCCGATGTTGACCAGGCGCACCACCAGTTTCAGCGCATCGATAAAGCGTGCGCCGGCTTCCTGGCCGCCCTTGATGCCGAACGACAGGATCGACGCGGGCTTGCCCTCGGTGTAGCGCTTGGCCAGTTCGTGTTCCGGATGGTCCGGCAGGCCGGCGTATTTCACCCAGGCAACTTGATCGTGCTGTTGCAGGTAATGGGCGACTTTCAGCGCGTTCTCGGTGTGGCGTTCCATGCGCAGGGCCAGGGTTTCCAGGCCTTGCAGGATGAGGAAGGCGTTGAACGGCGAGAGCGCGGCGCCGGTGTTGCGCAGCGGCACCACGCGGCAGCGGCCGATGAACGCGGCGGGGCCGAAGGCTTCGGTGTAGGTCACGCCGTGGTAGGAGGCGTCCGGGGTGTTGAGCAGGGCGAAGCGCTGCTTGTGATCGGCCCAGGGGAATTTGCCCGAGTCGATGACGATGCCGCCGATGCTGGTGCCGTGGCCGCCGATGTACTTGGTCAGCGAGTGCACGACGATATCGGCGCCGTGTTCGAACGGCCGGCAGAGGATCGGCGTGGCCACGGTGTTGTCGACGATCAGCGGCACGCCGTGCCGGTGCGCGGCGTCGGCCAGGGCCTGGAGGTCGACGATATTGCCCGCCGGGTTGCCGATGGACTCGCAGAACACCGCCTTGGTGCGCTCGTCGATCAGCGCTTCGAGGGCGGCGATGTCGTCGTGCGGGGCGAAGCGGGTTTGGATGCCGATCCGTGGCAGGGTATGGGCCAGCAGGTTGTAGGTGCCGCCGTAGAGCTTGGCGACCGAGACGATGTTGTCACCGACTTCGGCCACGGTCTGGATCGCATAAGTGATGGCGGCCATGCCCGACGCCACCGCCAGCGCGCCGACCCCGCCTTCGAGGGCGGCCATGCGCTGCTCCAGCACATCGTTGGTGGGGTTCATGATCCGCGAATAGATATTGCCGGCCACCTTCAGGTCGAACAGATCGGCGCCGTGCTGGGTGTCGTCGAAGGCGAAGGAGGTGGTCTGGTAGATCGGGACGGCGACGGCCTTCGTGGTCGGGTCCGGGCTGAAACCCGCGTGGATGGCCAGTGTTTCCAGCTTCATTGCAGTCATTCCTTGAGCGTGGGTGGAGCGGGCGAGCATGGGGTGGCGGATTTGAATGGTCAATAGCCGCAGGCGGTGTAGGGGATTGAGTGGCGCCTGCAGGGTTCGCGGCGCTGTTGTGAATCCGGTAAGCTCGCCAGCGCTTTTTCCTCGCCTCACCCCACGGAATCCCCGATGTCTCAAACACACCCCAAATCCCGGGCCCTGCGCGTGCGCAGTGATGTCCTGGCCGGCCTGACCACTTCTTTTGCGCTGGTGCCCGAGTGCATCGCCTTTGCCCTGGTCGCCCACCTCAATCCGCTGATGGGCCTGTACGGCGCGTTCATCATCTGCACCCTGACCGCGCTGTTCGGCGGCCGCCCGGGCATGGTCTCGGGGGCGGCCGGCTCGATGGCGGTGGTGATCGTCGCGCTGGTGGTGAAGCAGGGCGTGCAGTACCTGCTGGCGACGGTGTTGCTGGGCGGACTGTTGATGATCGCCTTCGGCCTGTTGCGCCTGGGCAAGCTGGTGCGGCTGGTGCCGTATCCGGTGATGCTCGGCTTCGTCAACGGCCTGGCGATTGTCATTGCCATGGCTCAACTGGAGCACTTCAAGAGCGGTGACACCTGGCTGCAAGGGCCGTCGTTGTGGCTGATGCTCGGCCTGGTCGGGCTGACCATGGCAGTGGTGTACGTGCTGCCGCGCCTGACCCGCGCGGTGCCGCCGGCACTGGTGGCGATCCTCGGCGTCGGCATGCTGGTCTACCTGTTCGACCTGCCGACCCGCACTCTCGGCGACATGGCCCACATCGCCGGCGGCCTGCCGTCGCTGGCGCTGCCACAGGTGCCGTGGAACCTGGAGACGCTGCGGATCATCGCGCCTTACGCGGTGCTGATGGCCCTGGTCGGCCTGCTGGAAACCCTGCTGACGCTGAACCTCACCGATGAAATCACCGAAAGCCGCGGCCACCCGGACCGCGAATGCGTGGCCCTCGGCGCCGCCAATATCGCCTCGGGGCTGTGCGGTGGAATGGGCGGCTGCGCGATGATCGGGCAGACCGTGATCAACCTCAGTTCCGGTGGTCGTGGTCGGCTGTCCGGGGTGGTGGCGGGGGTGATGATCCTGTTGTTCGTGCTGTTCCTCTCGCCGCTGATCGAGCGCATTCCGCTGGCGGCGCTGGTGGGGGTGATGTTCGTGGTGGCCCAGCAGACCTTTGCCTGGGCCTCGTTGCGGGTGCTGCACAAAGTGCCGCTGAGCGATGTGCTGGCGATCATCGCGGTGACGGTGGTCACGGTGTTCACCGATCTGGCCACGGCGGTGCTGTTCGGCATCGTTATCGCGGCGATCAACTTCGCCTGGCAGCAGGCTCGGGAGTTGTATGCCGACAGCCATCTGGAAGCCGACGGCAGCAAGCTGTACCGGATTCACGGGACGCTGTTTTTCGCTTCCAGCACGCCGTTCCTCAACCAGTTCGACCCGGCCAATGATCCGGCACAGGTGACGCTGGATTGTCAGCATTTGAGCGTTGTCGATTATTCGGCGATCGCCGCGTTGAAGACCTTGCGCGAGCGCTACGCCAAGGCGGGGAAGCATCTGCGGGTGGTGCATTTGTCGGAGCGGTGCAAGCAACTGTTGAAGCGGGCGGGGGCGGATCACTGAGTTTCTCTAACGGGCCTCATCGCTGGCTTGTCGGCGCGCCGAACTGCAGCGATGAGGCCCCGGAAAACTACCCCTGCTTCTTGATAATCACATCGGCAATGCTCGCCGGCGCCTCCGCGTAGCGGACGAATTCCATCGAATAACTGGCCCTGCCCTGGGTCATCGAGCGCATGTCGGTGGAATAGCCGAACATTTCGCCCAACGGCACTTCAGCCCGTATCACCTTACCCGCTGGGGTGTCTTCGTTGTCCTGGATATGCCCGCGGCGGCGGCTCAGGTCGCCCATGATGTCGCCCATGTATTCCTCCGGCGTCACCACTTCCACTTTCATCACCGGCTCCAGCAGCACCGCGCCGCCTTTCTGCGCCAGTTGCTTGGTGGCCATGGAGGCGGCGACCTTGAAGGCCATTTCGTTGGAGTCGACGTCATGGTACGAGCCGTCGAACACCGCGGCTTTCAGGCTGATCAGCGGATAGCCCGCGACGACGCCGTTCTGCATCTGTTCCTCGATCCCTTTCTGGATCGCCGGGATGTATTCCCGCGGGACCACGCCGCCGACCACTTCGTTGACGAACTCCAGCCCTTCCTTGCCGTCCTCGCCGGGGGCGAAGCGGATCCAGCAATGACCGTACTGGCCACGCCCGCCGGACTGGCGGACGAACTTGCCTTCGATTTCGCAGGTGTTGCGGATCTTCTCGCGGTAGGCCACCTGCGGCTTGCCGATATTGGCCTCGACCCCGAATTCGCGGCGCATGCGGTCGACGATGATGTCCAGGTGCAACTCGCCCATGCCGGAAATGATGGTCTGTGCGGTTTCCTCATCGGTCTTGACCCGAAACGACGGGTCTTCCTGGGCCAGCTTGCCCAGGGCGACGCCCATTTTTTCCTGGTCGGCCTTGGTCTTCGGTTCCACCGCCACGGAGATCACCGGGTCGGGAAAGTCCATGCGTTCGAGGATGATCGGGTGCTTGATATCGCACAGGGTGTCGCCGGTGGTGACGTCCTTCATGCCGATCAGCGCGGCGATATCGCCGGCGCACACCGCCTTGATCTCGGCGCGCTGGTTGGCGTGCATCTGCACCATGCGGCCGACCCGCTCCTTCTTGCCCTTGACCGAGTTGAGCACCGCGTCGCCGGAACTGAGCACGCCGGAATAGACCCGGGCAAAGGTCAGTGTGCCGACGAAGGGGTCGGTGGCGATCTTGAAGGCCAGGGCCGAAAACGGCTCATTGTCGTCGGCGTGGCGTTCCAGGTGCTTGTCTTCGTGGTCCGGGTCGGTGCCGTTGATCGCCGGGATTTCCGAGGGCGCCGGCAGGTAGTCGATCACCGCGTCGAGCATCAGTGGCACACCCTTGTTCTTGAATGACGAGCCGAGGATCGCCGGGACGATTTCGTTGGCCAGGGTGCGCTGGCGCAGGCCGGCCTTGATCTGTTCGTTGCTCAGTTCGATGCCGTCGAGGTAGAGGGTCATGAACTCGTCATTGGCCTCGGCGGCGGCTTCGATCATGTGCGCGCGCCATTCGTTGGCCAGCGCCTGCAACTCGGCGGGGATGGCTTCCTCGCGGTAGCTGGTGCCCTGGTCGTCCTCGTTCCAGTAGATGGCTTTCATCTTCACCAGGTCGATCTGGCCGAGGAAGTGTTCCTCGGCGCCGATGGCCAACTGGATCGGCACCGGGTGGTGGCCCAGGCGCTGGTCGATCTGCTTCACCACGCGCAGGAAGTCGGCGCCCTGGCGGTCCATCTTGTTCACGTAGGCCAGGCGCGGCACATGGTATTTGTTGGCCTGGCGCCAGACCGTCTCGGACTGCGGCTCGACGCCGTCGGCGCCGCTGAACACCACCACCGCGCCGTCCAGCACGCGCAGCGAGCGCTCCACCTCGATGGTGAAATCGACGTGGCCGGGGGTGTCGATGATGTTGAAGCGGAACTTGTCCGGAAACTGCTTGGTCGAGCCCTGCCAGAATGCCGTGGTTGCCGCGGAGGTGATGGTGATGCCGCGCTCCTGCTCCTGGGCCATCCAGTCCATGGTCGCGGCGCCGTCATGCACCTCGCCCATTTTGTGGTTGACCCCGGTGTAGAAGAGGATGCGTTCGGTGGTGGTGGTCTTGCCCGCGTCGACGTGGGCAACGATGCCGATATTGCGGTAAAGCTCGATGGGAGTGGTGCGCGCCATGATGGGTCACCCGTGCTTCATGCAGGTAGGAAAGAGCGGGCCGAGAGATGTGGCCCGGGTCTTTCCACGGTAGCAGAGGCTGGGGGTTGTGTTTGGGCGGGCGCCGGGTGGTGGTGTCATCAGCGCCCTGCGTTCTCGATGGACTTGGGGAACCGCGGCTCGTAGCATAGCAGCAGTGACAGCCAGTGGCCGATGGCGTGGATCGGGATGGTGGGCCATAACAACAACTCGAGCGGCCCCGATCCCCTGAATGTCGAGGCCGCCTTGAGTGAGAGCAAGGGTGAAGGGAATTTGCTGATGAGTTTCTGCGGCGCTGGGGCGGCGTTGGGGCTGACCTCCATATAACGCCGAATGTATTCCCAGAACGCCATCAACTCGCCAGCGTTGCTCGCGCGCTTGCCGACAAAGGTTAACTCGATGTTGTCAGTGGGTGAGCCTTGCAAATCTGTGCCATCGCCCTTATTCCAGGCTAGAACGACAAAGCCTCCTGACTCGTCCAGGTCAATCAGGCTCTTGTCAACGATCATCTGGGTTTTGTCCCAGTTCATTATGCGGATACCACCCAGATGCTCGGGACGCAGCAGATAAACCTTGCGAGTAATACGGTTGAAGCGAACGATGACGCGACGGGCGGTGAAAGACTCCAGGCGAAGAAAGCGGAAGGTGTACTTCAAAATGAGTAAGAGCACAGTCGAACAGAGCAGTACATAGAAAATTAGAGTGAAATACTCAGTTGTTGATAGTGGAGTGTTTTCGCGGCTGGTCCCGCTGATCAGTTGCCCCACCCAAGCGGTATAAATATCAGAAAGCACCAAGATACTTATCCAGTAGAGGAAACCAAATCCGAGAGTTAGCGCGCCTCTTTTTTCATCGCTAGGCGTGCGGAGGTCAATATAGGTGTCGTTATGCGCGTAAAGCGATGAGTTATCGTGTATGTGGTCCGACGCTGACTCGTTCACTCCTTCCGGTGCATAGAATCCTGGCTGTCGCTGTTGCTGTTTTTGCTGCTCGAGCTCCGCTATGACCTCTTCTTGACTGTTTATTTTTTTTAGCCACTGGAAGCCGCGCTCTAAAAAATACATCAGAGAAACCTCTCTATTTTTGACTGCATAATTGTGATTTCCTTTTTCGGTCTAGACTTTGTTCATTGCGAAGTTTCAGGTGGGCAGATAAAACAGCAGGCGCTTGGATATCAAACTTCCAGTCAGCGCGCCGTATGACAGCTCTATTCGAGGGGCTGCTATCGTGCATTCCAATCGGAAATATCAGCGCCCGCATCTTCGATGCTTTTTGGGAACCGTGGCTCATAGCACAGCAACAAAGATAACCAGTGGCCTGTGGCGTGAATCAGGATGACGGGCCATAGCAGCAGGTTGAGCAGTACGAAAATGCGCAGTTCGCGTTGGCGCAAGAAGCTGGTGTCCAGTCCCCAGGCAGCTTTGAGCGAGAGCCATGGCCAGGGGAACTTGCAGATGAGTTTTTCCGGTGCTGGCGCGGCGGCGGGGCCGTCTTCCATGTAGCGGCGGATGTATTCCCAGAAGGCCAGCAGTTCGCTGGCGTTGCGGGTGGGTTTGCCGATGAAGGTCAGCTCGATGTTGTCGGTCGGAGTGCCCTGCAAATCCACGCCATCACCCTTTTCCCAGCCCAGGATGACATAGCCGCCGGTGCCATCCAGTTCGCTCATGTTCTTGTCGACGATAACCTCGGTCTTGTCCCAGTCCATGATGCAGATGCCGCCCAGGTGCTTGGGGCGGAGTAGGTAGACCTTACGAGTGATACGGTTGAAACGGATGATGATGCGGCGGGCGGTGAAGGACTCCAAGCGAATAAAACGAAGTGTATATTTCAAAAAGATAACGAGCACTAGCAGCCAAAATATTGGAAATGTCACAAGGAAAAAGTAGTCAGCAGTTTCTAGCAGTTCACCGTTATGGCGGTGGCCAGAAAATATTCTTTTTGCTGCCAAGTATAAGGTGCCAATAAGACCTTGAAATATCACGCCGTATATGCCCAGAGAAAATATACTAACTATTCCCCGTTTCTCGTCATTTGGTGTTCGAAGATCAATATATGTATCGTTGTGTGCGTACAAAGATGAGTTGTCGTAGGCCAAGTCTGAAACCGACTCGCCCACTCCGTCTGGCGCATTAAGCTCTTCTTGTCCCGGTTGGCGCTTTTGATTAAGAGCACTTTTCGTGGCCTCTTCATAAGTGATAAGCGTTTTGGACCATTCAAAGCCTCGTTCCAAAAAATACATCAGAGTGTGCCCTCTGTTGAGCGCTGCATGGATTCAATTTCTTTTTCTTCGGTATCGACAGTCAATATTCGAAAAGTGACTTCGCTTATGCGGATCAGCGGCCGGCCTCCTCGATGACCTTCGGAAAGCGTGGCTCGTAGCACAACAACAAAGATAACCAGTGGCCAGTGGCGTGGATCAGAATGACGGGCAATAGCAGCAGATTGAGCAGTAAGAAAACGCGCAATTCGCGTTGGCGCAGGAAGCTGGTGTCCAATCCCCAGGCTGCCTTGAGCGAGAGCCATGGCCAGGGAAATTTACAGATGAGTTTTTCCGGTGCAGGTGCGGCGGCGGGGCCGTCTTCCATGTAGCGGCGAATGTATTCCCAGAAGGCCAACAGTTCGCTGGCGTTGCGGGTGGGTTTGCCGATGAAGGTCAGCTCGATATTTTCGGTGGGAGTACCGTGCAAGTCCATGCCATCCCCCTTTTCCCAGCCGAGGATGACATAGCCGCCCGTGCCATCCAGTTCGCTCATGTTCTTGTCGACGATGACCTCGGTTTTGTCCCAGTCCATGATGCGGATGCCGCCTAAGTGCTTGGGGCGGAGCAGATAGACCTTACGAGTGATACGGTTGAAACGGATGATGATGCGGCGGGCGGTGAAAGACTCCAGGCGAACGAATCGGAGGGTGTACTTCAAGAAAACACCAAGCACTACTGGCCAAAACAACGGAAATAACGTGAGGATGAAATAATCTGCGATGGTTAATGATTTTCCGTCGTGGCCGTAACCAGGAATTATTTTTTCAGCGGAAATGATCGCCATTGCAAAAAACATATAGGTTATGAATCCGTATATCCATCCAAGAAATATAGTAATTATTCCTCTTTTTTCGTCGTTGGGTGTGCGAAGGTCAATGTATGCGTCGGTATATTTATAAAGAGATGAGTTCTCGTAGGTTAACTCTGAAGTCGACTCCCTTACTCCCTCTGGTAAATTAAACTCTTCCTGTCCCGGTTGGCGCTTTTGATTAAGGGCACTTTCCGTGGTCTCTTCATAAGTGATAAGCGTCTTGGACCATTCAAAACCTCGCTCTAAAAAATACATTAAAGTGTATCCTTTACCGCGTTCTGCATGGTTTTGATTTCCTTTTCTTCGGTTTCGGCAGTTTTATTGGTGCGTTCCTTGCGAAAGGTACAATGGTCAAAGTAGCGCTGCAGTGAGTTGGGGAGTAGGAAAGTTTCAATCAACATCAATGCTAGGAACACTATATTTATACGGAAGAACAGGCGAAGCATCAGTGCCATGCGTGCAGCCAGGGCAGACGAGCCCTGCAAACCAAAGCTGACAGCCTTTCCAAAAAATGTCTGGGTTCCGTATTTCTTGAGTAGGTATTCAAAAAATGGCTTCGCGTACGCTAAACCGACAGTAATCGACAGGGTTGCAGCGCCTAGTTGAGTAACTGCGCGTAAGAAAAACATGGCCGCACTCGAGTATCTACCGAGGCCAAGGTTGTCGTAGCCATCCTGGACGTCATACCAAGCCCCCACCACTCCAGCCGCTCCTGCCAGAATCCCAGCCCCCAACCGCAACTTCCCCCCAAACACCTTCGCTCCCTGCCGAAGCGCGGCATTCTCACTACGCGCACCAAACGCCACCGCAGCAGCAGCTATTTCCAGCCCTGCAGCTGTGAGGGCCACCACCGCCGACACCGCTTCAATGTACTGCCTGCTGCCCTTGTCCTCGACAGACAGCCGGTTGTATAGATTCCACAATTCCAGCACCGTCAGGACACTGCCCAAGCGCATTTCTGTCATGGGCCCACGGCTTCCGCCGCGCAGTGCATCGTCGAAGCTGCGGGTCGCGGCGCGGTCGATGCGCGCCGCTGCGCCTCGGCTCAGGGGCTTGCCACCGCGTGTCTCAAAATGGATTTTTTTGGCGTAGCGCCCCATCTGGGCATGCAGGAGCGTCATCGCGACCCGGTTGGCCGCCTTGTCCAGCACGGTCGCGGGCTTGTTCTGGAACAACGAGTTGCCCAGGGTGTTGATCAGCATCGCGCCGCCCACCAGGTAACTGGAGGGCGGCCCGCCAGTCCCTTCGGCCAGTGCGTCCATCAGGGCATGACCCCTGTCGTAGAGCACGGCGAGCTTTTTCATCCGGTCCTGCAGCGCCGCGGAGTCGAGGTCTTCGAGGAGGCCGCGCTCGTTGAACAGGGTACCGACCTCGGCTTCGGCCGCCTGCTGGTTCTGCGCCAGCGACCGCCAGTACAGGTTTTCTCGGGATACGTCCGCTTCGCGCCAGCGCTCGAGCAGGGCCTGGCCGGCCTCGGTGCCGTTCATTCCGGTCATGGCCTTGCCCATCTGGTCTTCGAACAGCAGAGCCTGTTCCGTGTCGTTGCGGTCGAAGAGGTCGAGGGCTTGAAGCAATTGCTCACTTTGCAGCCAGAGCAGGTGATCCTCGGTGCGGGCATCGCGAGCCGTATCGGCCTTGTCGACCTCGGCTCGGTAGCGCTTCAGGAAGTCCTGACGCATGTGCTCGTCAATGTAGGGGGCGTACTTGTCCCAGCTCTCGGCGCGCTGGCTCTTGAGTTCGGTTTTGTATACCTCTTGCTGGTGCACGGGATTACGGAAGGTCCGGTAGTTGCCCGATGACTGCACCACCACGTGGCGATTGCCCGCCTGATACTCAGGGTCCGTGTAACGCACACCGATGTGCTTCTGGAGCTTCTGATTCTCGTGGTAAGTGACCTCGGCCTCGTCTTCCAGCAGCTTCCTGATGTTGTCGATGGCGAAGGCGATGGTGAATTTGCGGTGGTTGTCGACCTTTTCTTCGTCCTCCTGCGCCATGAAGGCTTCGAGCGAATCGCTGCTCGCGTTGCGCCAGGCATTGAGTTCCTGGACGACACCGAGCGCGTCGTTCAAGACGACGGCCACTCCGCGCTGTGCCTTGCGATCGGCATCGGGCCGCATTTCAGCGAGCAACGCCTGGCGTGGCGGTGGAAACAGGGGGGCGAAGGCTTGGGACTTCAGGTGTTCCTTGAGGGCCGGCTTGCTGTCGGAGGCATATTCCGCGATGAGTTCGAGCGCGTCATGGGTGAGCACGTTGTCCATACGCGGCGGCTCTGCTGATATCAGCTCGGCGACGTCCACCGAGGTCATGGTGCTGCGGTACTTTTGCTGTTGCCGGTATTTGTCGCGCACATTTTTGGTCAGCGGCACAGGGCTGTAGAGAAAGCGCAGGTCTTCGATGCTGTCCATGTCCTGGATCCGCAGCATCCAGCTCAGCCCTTTGACGCCACCGTCCCCGGTAAAGGGCGGTTTAGCCGGTCCCCAGGGGTGGTCGGCATCGATGAATTCGAGGCTGGCGAGGTCGGACACGCGGTACTGGCTATGCCAAGCGTAGTTGGCCTCCTTGCGCCTGATGAGGACGTACAGAAAGCCTTCGCGCAGGGGGCGCAGGGCATAGGCGGCCTCGCTGAGCCGGCCGACCTTTGACGGTTGGCTGAAATACGCCGACAGGAATGGCAGTTGTCCTCTCTGGTTGGCAGTACCTCCTACTGCGCCATAGCGCAGGGGCAGGAAAGAAAAGGTTCGGGTGCAGGAGACGACCGGGCCGGGGTTCAGGTTCGCCACAAACGTGTTGCTTTTGTCGCAGAGTTCGAAGGTTTCCTTCCAGCTGTACATGATGAGACCCACTCAGGAATGTTGGAAAAGGCGTTGTTTGAGCGCTTGCGCGAGGGGCTTGGCATCGTCCCGAGCGTCTGTCAGGGCGGCTTGCCACGCAGCGTTTGTGCGCAGGTCCGAGCCATGCCGGGTCAGGAAGATGACGTAGTCCTTCTGGTCTGCCGGTCGGTGCAAACCGCACTGCCGTGCCTCGGCCAGCAGCTGCTGCACCCGTGCCAGCCGGATTGCGTGGCCGTTTTCAGTCTTCCCAGGGGTCCTCTCTTGCTGAAGCAGATCGCACAACTGAAAGCGCAGCGGACTTCCCGTCAACGCATCCCAACAGGCTTGGTCCAGCCGGATCGGTGGGATGCCGTAATGGTCCGGTCGGTTGTGGCCCTCGTAGTGCCGCCAGGCATTGCGTTCATCGTGAGGTTCCAATGCCCACCATGAATGGATGGGCGCCAGCAATTCGGCGATACCGGGCAGGTCATGGCGGGCCTGTAGCATGGGAAATGCTTGCTCGCTGTAAAAGCGCAACAGGAATGAAGCGCCATCCGGTCCTCGGGCAGTGGCGGCCTGGCCGAGATGATTGGCGAGCCTGGACGGCTCCAGGGCGCTCACCAGCCAGGCGCAGGGCACATCGCCTGCGATTTCGACCAAGGTACAGTGGAAGTCGTACTGGCTATCGAGGCTCAGGTGTTCACCGGAGGAGAACAACCAAGGGCCGATATCCCGAAGATTGGCAAAGCACTGCTGGTAGAGGATCGGGTAGGCCGTTTGCGCGAATCGCTCGATCAAGCGTTGACGCGCAGGAAGCGGCACGCGAGCCATTTCCACGATGGCCGTCAAGCGAAGGTTCGGTGCTTTATGGAGCTGGCCCATCAATTCTTCTGCAAAAGGCGACATCAGGCGGTCTCTCCGTCCATGGGAATCAGGCTGCGCCCCTCGGCCATAGCCTTGAGCAGACATCCCACGCAGACAGGTTCGCCCGTCACAGGAACACCGGCCATGACGATACTGTTGCTGCTCCCGGCTGCACTCATCGTCATGGGGGCAAGCTCGCGGATCGAGATGCCATCGATGGTTATGCCCGCGCCATCGATACGCAGCGTGCCGCCCGGGGCCTTGATGATCACGGCTTCGGACGCATGGATTTCGTGCACCTTGGTGTGCTGCGTAATGCTCTGGCCAGCCTGCACCCTGACGTCCCCTTGCACCTGCTGGTCCAGATGCCCGCCGATCTCCACCCGCTGATTGGCAGCGGTCTTGTCCAGGCGGTTATTGCCGACCTGTTCGGTACGGTCCTGGGCGGTGGTGATGGTGTGATGGCGGCCAATGCTCAGCTCGTCGTCCTGGCCGATCTGATGCCGCCGGTTCACGCCGATGACCACTTGCTCGTGATTGCCCACCGTGTCCTTGCGGTCGTGGCCGATGGTCAGGGTTTCGTCGTTCTCGACCTGCTCGCTGCGGTCATGGCCGACGAAGGTGGTTTCGTCGTTCTTGACGACGTTGTTCTGGTCCCTCTGGGCATGAATGAACACCTCTTCCTGCCCGGCCTCGTCCTCGAAACGCAGCTCGTTGAAGCCATTGCCCTTGTGGGTCTGGCTCTTGAGGGTCATGCGCGTCTTGTGCGCCGGTAGTTCGTAGGGCGGCCGCTGCAGGGCATTGAAGCCTCGGCCGGTGATGACAGGTTGGTCCGGGTCGCCGTCGAAGTTGCTGACGATCACCTCCTGGCCAATACGTGGAATCGCCATATGACCCCAGAGCGCACCGGCGATGTTCTGCGAGACGCGGATCCAGCAGGAGCTGTGCTCGTCCTCGTTACCCTCGCGGTCCCACGGGAACTGCACCTTCACCCGGCCGAATTCGTCGCAGTAGATTTCCTCGCCCGGTGGACCGACTACCTTCGCCGGCTGCGGGCCGTCGATGCGCGGTTTGGGCAAGGCCTCGGCACGCCATTCGGCATCGTCCGGCACCAGGATGGCGACGCAGTTGTAGTGGGTGCCCTGGGCAGCGTCGGCGCTGTCTTCGCCCTGGCTGACGTATTGCTTGCCGTGGTGTTCCAGGCGGATTGGGCGCCAGCCGCGGTTCAGGTCTTCGCGCGGGTGGCCGACGAGGTCGAAATAGATGCCCGGCACCAGCCGCGCGTCGTCACCCTCGGTGATGACCTGGCAGGCCTCGCCGCGCAGTCCACGCAGGCGGTCGCGGGTGAAGGCTTCGCCAGATTCGCCTTTGTAACGGCCGGGATAGTCGTAACGCTCGTAGTTCTTGGCCTGGTGCGCCAGGTCGGTGGCTTCGCGCCGGGTCTGCTGGTTGTACAACGGGTTCTTGAAGCTGTAGTCGCGCTGGGTCTGGCGGGCGCTGCGCACGTTTTCGGTGTAGGTAAAGTTGTGCAGCGCCGGATCCGGACGATCGCCGCCGGGTTTGGGGTTGTATTCCACCGGCGGGCCGGGCTGCTTGCCGAAGATCCACAGGCGGTCGCAATGGACCAGGCGATGGCCTTCGGCGCTGTGCAGGAAACCGTAGAAAAAACCTTCCTCGCGCATGATGCGTTCGACGAAGTGGTAGTCGGTGTCGCCGGCCTGCACGCAGTATTCCCGCGTTTCATGAGCGTTGGTGATGCGTTGTTCGTAGTCCAGATTGAGGGCGTGTTTCTTCAGCATCGCGGTGGCGATGTCGGGCACGGTGAGGGTCTGGAAAATGCGCCAGTCCGAGGCCAGTCGCAGGCGGGCCAGACGCGGCTCGACGACAGCGCGGTAGCGGGTGCGGCGAAAGCCGGTCGCGCCTTGCTGGAACGAGCTGACCGATCCGTGCACATAGCGCACGGGCTGGCCGCCTTGCCAGAGGGTGAGCAGCGCCGGACGGTCGAGGACCTGGCCGAAGTCGACGGCGGGGTTGGCGCAGCTCAGGTCTACGTCGAGGCGGAAGGTCTCGGAAAGACCTTCGGTGAGGTGGAATTCGACGACCTCGAAGTCGTCGGTACCGGCAGTAAAGGTGAAGCGCAGGTCGGATTGGGCGGGCATGCAGTGCTCCCTGCAACTACGCACCCATCGCGAGAATCAGCGCCGGGTCGCATGTGGATGAGGTATCCACCAGGGCGCCAGCCAGGTACTTGCTGGCCGCTGACCGCAGGGGATTGCCTGAGGAATGAATTCCGCAGAAATCCTGAATGCCGGTCAGCGGCGGGTATATAGGAAAAATCCCAATTAAATGGATGAAATAGCTGCGCTTTGGAAAAGCGACCGGCATTGCGGGTCAGCGGCAGAAACAATCCTCGCGCAACACTCAGGCGACCTCAGTCCAGCGCCCCTCCGCCCGATCCGACTTCACGCAGGCATCGATAAAGCTCATCCCGCGCAATCCATCCTCGGCCGTCGGGCACAGCAGCGACTGCGCGCTCGGCGCCCGTTGCTCGCGACGGGCGCGAATGCGCTCGGCCGCTTCGCTGTAGATATTGGCGAACGCCTCCAGCAAGCCCTCGGGCTGGCCCGCCTTGATCCGCGTCGACAACCGCGCCGATTCGCTCAGCCAGGCTTCGCCACGGCGCAGTATCTGGTGCGGCTGGTCCTGGTAGCGCACTTCCAGGCGCTCCGGGTCTTCCTGGTGCCAGTACAGCGACCCCTTGGAGCCGAACACCCGCAGTTGCAGGCCATGGCGATGCCCGGCCGCGACGAAGCTGGCCCAGAGCATGCCGCGCGCGCCGTTGCCCAGGCGCAGTTTGACGTGGGCGTTGTCGTCGCTGACGCGGCCCGGTACCAGGGTGCTCAGTTCCGCCGACACTTCGCTGATTTCCTCGCCGGTGACGAAGCGCAGCAGTTGATGGGCGTGGACGCCGACGTCGGCCAGCACCGAAGACGCGCCGGACTGCGCCGGGTCGGTGCGCCACATCAGGGCCTTGGCGCCTTGCTGTTCCAGCGGGTGGGTGCCGAAGGCGCTGGCGTGTTCCACCTGCACCAGGCGCACGTCGCCGATCGCCCCGCTGGCGATCAGTTCGCGGGCTTCGCGGATCAGCGGATAGCCGCTGTAGTTGTGGGTCAGCAGGTGCAGTGCCGGGCCACGGCGGACCCGCTCCAGCAGGGTCTCGGCTTCAGCGAGGTTGGCCGCCAGCGGCTTGTCGCTGATGACGTCGATGCCCTGGTCGAGGAAGGCCAGGCTGGCCGGTACGTGCACTGCGTTCGGCGCCATGATCGCTACCGCGTGGACGCCGTCTTCGCGGGCTGCTTCGGCCACGGCCATGCTCTGGAAGTCCGGGTAGATGCGGTCTTCGGCAATGCCGTAGGCCTCGGCGGCGGCGCGGTTGCGTGCCGGGTCGCGGGCGAAGACGCCGGCCACCAGTTCGAACTGCCCGTCCAGGTGCGCGGCGTAGCGGTGGGTGGAACCGATGGACGATTCCAGTCCACCACCGACGAAGCCCAGGCGCAGGCGTTGAGTGGGATTGCCGAGGGTTTTCATGCTTGGCTTCCTTGCAGTTGACGGGCGAAATGGGTGATGGCCAGCGCGTAGCCGTGGGTGCCGAAACCGGCCAGCACCGACTGCGCCACCAGCGACACATACGAGTGATGACGGAACGACTCGCGGCGGTGCACGTTGGAGATGTGCACTTCGATCACCGGCACTTCGGCGGCGATCAGCGCGTCATGGATCGCCACCGAGGTGTGGGTCCAGGCGCCGGGGTTGATGACGATGCCGGCGACACGGCCGCGGGCCTGGTGGATCCAGTCGATCATCTGGCCTTCATGGTTGGTCTGCTGGAACTCGATGTTCAGGTCGTGGCTGGCGCCGGTGGCGCGGCACAGCGCTTCGACATCGGCGAGGGTTTCGCGGCCGTAGACCTCGGGCTGGCGCAGGCCGAGCATGTTCAGGTTGGGGCCATTGAGTACGAGTAGGGTTTGCATGGGGAGAGCTTCCGGTCAGGGGGTGGTGCGCAGGGCCTGGGCCCGCTGCGCGTCATAAGTGGTTTTGTCGAGGGCCACGGCGTCGTGCTTGCCGAGTTGGTCGAGCGGCGTGCGGAAGGTTTCCGGCGCGCTCCAGGCGGCGATGGCCGAGATGGCGGTGACCACGCAGGTGATGGCGCCGATCAGCAGCGGCACGTTGTCCGAACCCGGCGGTGCCACGGCGGTGAACAGCGCCGGGAGCAGGGCGGTGATCATGTAGCCGATGTTCTGCGCCACGGCCATGGCCGACACGCGGTAGTGGGTCTGGAACTGCTCGGGGAAGAAGCTCGGGAAGATCGCGTTGTAGCCCTGGTAGATCGTGCCCCACATCAACAGCGACGCGGCGAAGGCCAGCGGCACGCTGTGGATGCTGATGGCGTACAGGTAGACGAAGGACATCAGGCCGCAACCGATGGCCGCGCCGATGATCAGCGGACGCCGGCCGATGCGGTCGGAGAGGTTGCCGACGAAGGGAATCACCAGCACCGCGAGGATGTTGCCGACCACCGGGATCCACAGGTACACGCTCTTGTCGAAGCCGACACCGTAGGCCGGCTGCACCGCATAGGCGGCGCCGAAGATGGTGGTCACCACCGGGATCACGTTCATCAGCGACACGCCGAACACCACCAGCATGCCGTGCCAACTGTATTTGAAGGCTTCACGGATCGGCGAGCGGGTGCGGGCGACGTTTTCCACTTTCTGCACGAAGGCTTCCGGCTCCTTGACCTCGCGGCGAATGATGAACGCGGCGATCAGCACGGCGGCGCTGAGCAGGAACGGAATCCGCCAGCCCCAGCTATTGAAGGCTTCTTCGGGCATGAAGTAGGCCAGCGGCAGGAAGATCGCCGCCGCCAGCACCTGGCCGGCCTGGACGCCTTGCAGGGTGAAGCTGGCGAAGAATCCTCGGCGTCCGGGCGGCGCGTGTTCCAGGATCATCGAACTGGCGCCGGCGATCTCGCCGGCCACCGCGAAGCCCTGGATCAGCCGCAGCACCACCAGCAGCGCCGGTGCCCAGTAGCCGATCTGGTTGAAGGTGGGCAGCAGGCCGACGGCGAAGGTGGCGATGCCCATCAGGAACATGCACAGCAGCAGGACATTCTTGCGCCCGCGGGTGTCGCCCCAGTGGCCGAGCACGAAGGCGCCCACCGGGCGCGCCAGGTAGCCGACGCCGTAGGTGGCGAGCGAGGCGATGATCGCCAGTTTTGGATCGCCGGCGGGGAAGAATATCTGCGGGAAAATCAGCGCCGCAGCCTGGGCGTAGATGAAGAAGTCGTAGTACTCCAGGGCGGAGCCGACCCAGCCGCTGGCGGTGGCTTTCTTGGTTTGGTGGGTGTTGTGGGCCATTTGGGGTCCCTTTCTTGTTGTTATTAGATGGTCTTCAGGGCCTCATCACTGGCAAGCCAGCGATGAGGTCTCCAAGTTGTTACAACTGCTCGGTTGAAACAATCTGCCCCGTCCGCGCCGCTTCACTGATCGCATCGACAATCTGCAGATTACGCAAACCATCCCGCACGCCCACCAGCGGCTCGGCTTCGCCACGGATCACCTGGCAGAAATGCGCCAACTGACGCTCCAGTGGATCCGCTTCATCCAGGCTCGCGACAGCCGTCTCGAACGGCTTCCACCACGAGCGGTCTTCGCGTTTGTCGTAGTACTTCAGGCGCATGGTCGGGATCGACAGCGAGCCCTGGGTGCCGGCCAGCACGTAGCAGTCTTCGTCGTCGTAGCTCGGGTAGTCGCGGTTTTCCCGCGAGGTCTGTTCCCAACTGCGGGCGCAGCCGGCGGTGTCGGAGAGCATGAAGGTGCCGAGGGCGCCGCTGGCGAAGCGCAGGCTGATGGACACCGTGTCTTCCACCGGGAAACCCCGGGTGGCGCTGGAGGCCTGGGCCTGCACGGCGACGATCTCGCCGCACAGCGAACGCAGGTTGCCGATCTCGTGAATCATGTTGATCAACACCGGGCCGCCACCCGCCTGGCGGCGCCAGGGCGCGGCGTCGAAGTAGTCGTCGGGCTTGTAGAACAGCGCGCTGCCCATCACCGCCACCAGATTGCCAAGCACGCCTTCGGCGATCACTTCACGGGCCTTCTGCAGGATTGCGCTGTGGGCGCGGTGATGGCCGACCAGCAGTTTCGCCCCGGCCTGCTCGGCAATGGCCAGCAGGCGCTTGCCTTCTTCCAGGGTGTGCGCCACCGGTTTTTCGATCAGCGCGGGAATGCCGTGGGCGACGCAGGTCAGGGCGCCTTCGACGTGCAATTGATTGGGGGTGGCGAGGATCACGCCGTCCGGGCGTTGCGCGGTCAGCAGGCTGTCGAGGTCGCTGTACAGCGGCACGCCGAGGCTGTTGGCGAAGGTCGCCGTGGCGGGCAGCGGATCGACGATCGCGGCCAGTTCGCAGTCGTTGCTGGCCTGGATCAGTTCGATATGACGGCGGCCGATCAGGCCGGCGCCGGCGACGGCAATGCGAATCTTCTTCATAGGTCTCTCTTGTTGTTCTGGCTTGTGCGACAAGGCAGGTTTTGTGAGAGGCTAAATAAAAAGTCCCAGGAGATAATCGGGCGTAATGAAGAATCAGAATGTGCTCACAGCG
Organism: Pseudomonas sp. 5P_5.1_Bac1; assembly: GCF_025466015.1. NCBI lineage: Bacteria > Pseudomonadati > Pseudomonadota > Gammaproteobacteria > Pseudomonadales > Pseudomonadaceae > Pseudomonas > Pseudomonas sp. 5P_5.1_Bac1. Next base: position 56,415 of record NZ_JANLNX010000018.1, read on the forward strand.
AATAATGAACCGCTGCTGCGGGACTTGCAGTTGTTCTGCGAAGTGGCCCGGCGCTCCAGTTTTATCGCCGCCGCCAGCGAGACCGGGTTGTCGCCGGCCCATGTCAGCAAGCGCATCGCCACGCTGGAGGAGCAACTCGGGGTCAAGCTGTTCAACCGCACCACGCGGCGGGTCAACATCACCAGCGATGGCGAGGCGGCGTTCGTCTGGGCGCAGAAGATTCTCGAGGACGTCGGGGCGATGGTCGATGCGCTGTCCGGTGGCCAGCGCGAACCGCAAGGCACCCTGCGGCTGTGCACCAGCCTGCGGTTGGGCCGCGAACATATCGCGCCGATTCTGTCGCTGTTGCGACGCCAGTACCCGGCGCTGGAAGTGTGGGTGGAGTTGCTGGACCGGCGGGTGGACCTGATCGCCGACAATTTCGACATTGATATCCGCGTCGGCGAAGTGCAGGAAAAGCACCTGATCGCCCACCGCATCGCCGAGAGCACCCGGGTGCTGGCGGCGGCGCCGGAATACCTGGCCCGGCGCGGCACGCCCAAGGTGGCGGCAGACCTGGCCCAGCATGACTGTCTGCTGTTTCGCAGCCGCGACGACCGTTTCGGCGTGTGGCGCCTGCTCGGGCCCAACGGCGCCGAGACGGTCAAAGTCACCGGTCCCATGGCCTCCAACCACAGCGATATCGTGCGGCAGTGGGCCCACGACGGCCACGGCATCATCATGGCCTCGCGCTGGGATGTGGCCGGCAGCCTGGCCAGCGGCGCGCTGGTCCAGGTGCTGCCGGCCTGGCATCAGCCGGCGGATATCTGGGCGGTGACGGCGGTGCGCTCGTCCAGTTCGGCGAAGGTGCGGGCGTGTGTGGCGTTTCTGCGTGAGCAGTTGGCCAGCGGGCCGTACTCGTTGAGCGGCAATTAAACCCAGCCGCTGTTGCGTTTGCGGCCGCGGCTGAGCATCGGCAGGATCAGGCCCGCCAGCAACCCGGCCCCGGCGATGCCGCCGCCGTAGACCATGTAGCGCATCAGCACCTGTTTGTTCTCGTCACCGAGCCGGGCCTGGGTGTCGCGCAGTTGCGACTGGGCCTCGGCCAGTTCCTCGTTGAGCGACTGGTTGCGGGCCTGCAATTCGTCGATCAGGGCCTTGCGCGAGTCCAGGGTCTCTTGCATGCCCTGGACCCGGGTTTTCCAACTGTCGTCGATGGTTTTCAGTTGCTCGTCCAGTTGTGCGACCCGGGCGGTGAGTTGCGGTAGGTGTTCGGCCTGGCCGGGGACGTTCTGCAGGTCGCTGCTGGCGATCCACACGACATCGCCGGATTCGCCGCGGACCTGGCTGTAGTTGCCCTGGGTGGTAAGCAGTTGGACCTTCTGTCCGGATTTGAGTGTGCCGACCAGCCGGTGCCCGTCGGTCGGGCCGCTGCGCACGTAGGTGCTGAGGCTGTCGCTGACCCAGCGATCATCGCTGGCGGGCGCTTCGGCGTGGGCGAGGGCACTCATGAACACACCGGCGAGCAGGGCGGGAAGCACGGCAGAGCGTGCGCGGAGAGGGCGAAGCAGGCGCATGGTTATCTTCCCCGAGAAGAAAAAATGAAAACCGCCGGCCGCATGCCTGCCGCCAGCGCAACGAAGGGTGAGAAAGGGGATAACCGTTGGACGTCCCCGCGGGCTTGTCTTTGTAGGAAATCTCGACAAGCCACCAGCGCAAAGACAGTTTTTATCGCATCAGGTTCACTGACCGGCCTGCCATTGGGCGAAACGCAGGTCCAGGCGCGGCTTGAGCAGGTCGTACTGGTCCCAGCTCGCCGCGGGCTCGGCGTCGCTGTTCAGCAGCTCCTGCAGGTCGCAGGGCAGGGAAGGGGCTTGCAGGCTCAGGTAATGGGCGGCGAAGGCGTTGCCCGATCGATTGAGGTCTTCGTCGACCAGCAGGCCGTCGCAGCACAACTGGAAAAAGCGCGCGGGGGTCATCAGGCGTTCGCCCAGGGCCTGGATCTCGGCGTCGTAGTCGGCCTTGAAGTCGCGGCTGAGCAGGTTGCGGGTCACGCTCCAGGCGAGGAACAGTCCGGCGTACGGCGCGCGGCGCGGATAACCGCAAGGCGAACCGTCATCGGCGTGGTGCCAGCAAGCATCATTAGCAATCATCGCAGCGGTCCTTGTTTTTGGATGGTTGGCTTGGCTGGGGGCTAGCTTACTCCTTCCTGGGATGGCCGGTCGCCATGTGAGACCTAATGACGCATCGGTGAGGACTTTGGTGGGTGTGTTGGAAAGGTAGGACGAGAGCGTTAACATCTGAACTTTCCTACAAAAACAAATCAGGAAACCCATGAATTCCCACGCTCTATCCCTTCAAGACCTGGCGGCGCCGGATGGCGTTTGCTACGGCTGCGGTTCGGCCCATCCCAGCGGCCTGCATCTGAAAAGCCACTGGTCTGATGACGGCATCCACCTGGTCAGCCGCCATGCGCCCGACAGCACGTTCTGCGGCTGGCCCGGCCTGGTCTATGGCGGTCTGCTGGCGATGCTGGTGGATTGCCATTCTAACTGGACCGCCATGGCCTATCACTACCGGGCTGAAGGGCGCGAACCGGGTTCGCTGCCGCGTATCGACTGCGTGACCGGACACCTTGGCCTGACCTACCTGAAGCCGACGCCGATGGGCGTGGAGCTGACGCTCAAGGCGCGGGTCGAGGGCGAGGTGGGGCGCAAGAGCCGGGTGGTCTGCGAGGTGTGGGCCGGCGATGTGCTGACCGTGACGGCGGATTCGGTGTTCGTGCGGGTGGATACCGAGCGGTTGAAGCAGAAGGCGCATGGGGAGGGCTGACTGACGCAGTCTCAAAGACATTTGCTCTCAAAGGAAGGACCTGGCAGCCAGCAACAAAACCCCCGGCAGTCTGGGGCAAGACGTGGCATGGAGTGCGGCGCACAGTGACGCACAACCATAACAACGGCTCTTGAGGTCCTTCACCATGTCGCTCAACGACACGCTCAGCGCGCACCTGAACCGGGGCACGATCGGGTTCCCCACCGCCCTCGCCAGTACCATCGGCCTGATCATGGCCAGCCCCGTCATCCTGACCGCGACCATGGGTTTCGGCATCGGCGGTAGTGCCTTCGCCATGGCGATGTTGATCGCGGTGCTGCTGATGCTGGCGCAATCCACCACCTTCGCCGAAGCGGCGTCGATCCTGCCGACCACCGGTTCGGTCTACGACTACATCAACTGCGGCATGGGCCGTTTCTTCGCGATCACCGGCACGCTGTCGGCGTACCTGATCGTCCACGTCTTCGCCGGCACCGCGGAAACCATCCTCGCCGGTGTGATGGCGCTGGTGAACTTCGAACACCTCAATACCCTGGCCGAATCGGCCGGTGGCTCCTGGCTGCTGGGCGTGGGCTTCGTGGTGGTGTTCGCGGTCCTCAACGCCTTTGGCGTCAGCGCCTTCGGCAAGGCGGAAATCATCCTCACCTTCGGCATGTGGACCACGTTGATGGTGTTCGGCGTGCTCGGCCTGATCGCCGCGCCGGCGGTGGAACTGGACGGCTGGTTCGGTGAGTCGATGGTCGGCACCGACCTGATCACCGTGCTGTCGCTGGTGGGCATGGCGATGTTCATGTTCGTCGGCTGCGAGTTCGTCACGCCGCTGGCCCCGGACCTGCGCCGCTCGGCGCGGACCATGCCGCGGGCGATGGCGCTGGGCCTGTTGGGCGTGGCGTCGTGCATGTTCATCTATGGCGCGGCGATGAAGCGCCAGGTGGAAAACGTGGTGCTCGATGCCGCCAGTGGCGTGCACTTGCTCGATACGCCGATGGCGATCCCGAAATTCGCCGAGCAGGTCATGGGTGACATCGGCCCGCTGTGGCTGGGAATCGGCTTCCTGTTCGCCGGCGCCGCGACCATCAACACGCTGATGGCGGGTGTGCCGCGGATTCTCTACGGCATGGCGGTGGACGGCGCGCTGCCGAAGGTTTTCACCTACCTGCACCCGCGCTTCAAGACGCCGCTGCTGTGCATCCTGGTGGCGATGCTGATCCCGTGCCTGCACGCCCTGTACCTGGGCGGCAACACCGACAACATCATGCACCTGGTGCTGGCGGCGGTGTGCGCCTGGAGTACCGCGTACCTGCTGGTGACCGTGTCGGTGGTGATCCTGCGTATCCGTCGTCCGGACCTGCCGCGCGCCTACCGCTCGCCGTTCTTCCCGCTGCCGCAAATTCTGTCCAGCGTCGGCATCATCATCGGCATGTGGTTCATCACCCCGCCGGGGATGAACCCTGCTGACGTCTATGTGCCATTCGCCTGGATGCTCGGCGGCACCGCGGCCTACGCGCTGTTCTGGACCTTGGTCGTGCAGAAGGTCAACCCGTTCAAACCGGCGGTGGTCGAAGAAGTCCTGGCCAAGGAATTCGCCAACGAACCTGGAGCACATCATGGCGACTACTACGCCGAACCTGTGGCAAAGACTGTTTGATCGCGCACCCTCGGGCTATCGCCCGGGGGTCACCCTGGAGCACCTGCGGCGCAACCTTGGCGTCAAGGGCTGCCAGGTGCTGGAAGCCGGCCGGGCGCGATTCGCCCTGGCCGGCGGCCTCGAATTCGAAGTGCACGAGCGTGCCGAAGCGCAACTGCTGATGCATCTGGTGCTGTGCGAGTTTCGTCTGCAATGCCGTGCCAGCTCCGAGGGCACTGTCCGCCTGGACGCGCATCATCGTGGTGCGATCCGTCGCACCGGGATCGGCTGGAAACAGAAGGGCGGCGAGGCGGGGCTGGCGGACAGGATCCGTCAGCGTCTGGAGCAGGATCCGACGTTGTACCAGGCGCTGATGCCGCTGGATTTCAAGCGCCTGCGCCTGGAGCGCGCGGAGGGCCAGTGGACGGTCATCCTGGAACACATGGGCGGTAGTGAAGTTGTTAATAGAATGCCGGCGTTTCGGCGCTATATCCGCATCAGTCCGCAGCAGCGGGACCTGTTGCTGACGGCGTTGGTCGGGATGAAAAAGCTACTCGAAGGGCTCTGATCTTCCAGTTGGCACTCAATGTGCTTTCACATACAGGCTTACAGAATTGTTGCGCGCATATAGATAACATGTTAACTATTGCGTGACAAAAACAAGATGCCACTGTGGAGGTACGTATGAGTATCCATCAGGCTACCGGCTCGGCCCTGGATCGCTGGAACGCGGCGATGCAGGCCACTTGCGGGTATTTCGAAACCGAACTTGCGTTCAACCGCTCGCTGTTCATCGGCGAGATTTCCACCTGGTCGCGGGGTGGGCTGGGAATGGCCAACCTGCGTACCAACGCCGGCGTCATTCGCCGCAACGGCCTCAAGGCCGACCGCGACAACGACCAGAGCTGTTTCCTGGTCAGCCAGCGCACCGGTTTTTCCCAGGTCACGCAGAACGGCGTCAGCCTGCAACTCGCCCCCGGCGAGATGTTGCTGATGGACGCGGTCGGCGCCTGCGAGATCATGCCGTTCGGCCTGATCGAACACGCTTCGCTATCGCTCTCCCGTGATCAGGTCTGCCGGCAACTGGGCAGCGATCAGCGGATCTTCGGCAAGATCTCGCAGAGCAAGGCTTGCGGACGCATGCTGCACCTGCTGATGGACCAGCTCTGCAAGGAAACCCCGGCCGGCGAAAGCGAGCATGCCGAGGGCGAAGCGCTGCACAGCGCCTTCCTGTCGTTGCTCGGCTCGGCCATCGAGGGCAGCGACCAGGCCAGCCACTTGCCGGCTTCGCTGCAGGGCGCGGACCTGCGCAGCTATGTGCAGAAGGTCATCGATGAGTCCCTCGGCCAACCCGGCCTGACGCCGGTCAGCCTGGCCAGCCGCCTGAATATTTCGGTGCGTCACCTGTACCGCCTGTTCGAAGAGCAGGGCGACAGTGTCTGCCGTTACATCCAGCGGGTGCGCCTGCAGCGCAGCGCGGACGACCTGGCCAACCCGATCCACAAGACCGAATCCATCACCACGATTGCCTACAAGTGGGGCTTCACCGATTCGGCGCACTTCAGCCGCTCGTTCAAGAAACAGTTCGAGCAGTCACCCAAGGACTTCCGCAGCAGCAGCCTCGCGGGTCCGGCGTAAGTAAAAGGACTTTCCGTTAGCGATCCCTTGACCCTGTACAGGGTTGCTTATAGGCTCGTCCGGATTGTCGACCTATCGGTCGTTAGGCTGTTTTGTAGCAGCCTGACGACCGTTGTTCCCTGGCAAGCGCCTGCAAACCGGAATGCACTATTGATTGCTTGTTGATTGGAGAAGCGTTGCATGAGAACCCTTTCGCCTTCGGCGGAGAAGATTTGCGGGGTGGCGGTCGGGCAGTTCGCCGAGTCTGGCTATGACGCGGCGTCGCTCAACGACATCGCCGTGGCGGTGGGCATGCGCAAGCCGTCGTTGTACGCCCACTTCAACAGCAAGGACGACCTGTTCGAAGCGGTGTTCGAGCGCGCGCTGGAAGCAGAACGGATTTATGTGGAGGGCTGCTTCGCCGCCGACCGTGGCCTGCCCGGTGCGCTATATGCAGAACGTCTGGCGGAGCGTTATCAGGAGTCGGCGCACTTGCGCTTTCTGCTGCGGGCGGCGTTCTTTCCGCCGGCGGAACTGCGGCCGATGATTTCGGCGGGCTTCGAAGGCTATCTGGCGCGGATGGGTGAATTCTTCGGCAAGGCGCTGCAACGGCAGTTGCCGAAGCTGGATGAGGAGCGGCGGGCGTTGTTCGTCGATGCCTACCTTGGGGTGGTGGACAGCCTGATCGTCGAGCTGATCTATGCCGGACAGGCGGCGTATGAGCGGCGATTGAAGGCGATGTGGACGATTTTTGCGGGGTCGTTGCAGGTGGCGATGTAGGGCCTCGGCAACTCATCGCCGGCAAGCCGGCCCCCACAGTGCTCATGAGCCTGGGAGCCCGCGGGCCGGCGATGACTGTTTAGGCGACTGCGAAGTAATGCTTCACGAAGCTCTCGCTCAGAATCTCCCACAGCACCGGCGTGCCCTTGGTCACGAACCAGCTATCACCGGCCTTGTATTCGGTGACCTGGCCGGTGCTTTCGTCGGTCAGGCGCACGGCGCCGGTCACGACCACGGCCTGTTCGTTGAACGGGTAGACCATGCGGAACTTGCCCTGGGTGGTGCCGAAGTAGGCGCTGCTGATCGCGTCGGTCGGCGCGCCGAAGGTCATTTTGCCGAAGGCGCGGACTTCGCCTTCGAGGATTTCCGAACCGAGGTCGGCAACGGTGCCCCAGGCGTCCAGCTCGCTCAATTGGATGTTCAGTTGGTTGGCGGTCAGGGTCATGGCAGTTGTTCCTTGAACAATGGAAGAAAAGGGTGCTGCGGCGGCCGTGTGTCGGGCGCGTTATGTCGCTCATTAACGCTTCTGGCCGCGGCAATGTCTTGATCGTCTGTGCCGGCCCATTTGATCTACGGTGCCAGGCGCGGCGTGGCACTGTTGCGCGGCATGGTTTTTGTTAAAGTGTTAACAAAATAACCTGAGCACCCTGAATTTTCATGTCCAGCCGTCCTCGTCAGTCCCTGACACTGACCCTGCTGCAAGCCCGCGAAGCCGCCATGCGCTTCTTCCGACCTTCCCTTAACGAACACGGCCTGACCGAGCAGCAGTGGCGGGTGATCCGCATATTGCGCCAGCAGGGTGAAATGGAGATTTATCGCCTGGCCGACCTGGCCTGCATTCTCAAACCGAGCATGACCGGGGTGCTGGTGCGCATGGAAGCGGCCGGCCTGGTGAACCGCCGCCGCGCCGAAACTGACCAGCGCCGGGTGCTGGTGGAACTGGCGGAGAAGGGCGAGGAGATATTCGGCTCGATGAGCCAGTGCATGGAGGCCAACTACCAGCGGTTGCAGGGGCAGTTTGGTGAGGAGAAGTTGCAGCAGTTGTTGGGGTTGCTGGATGAGTTGAAGCAGGTTCGGCGGTAGCTGGCTTTGGGGGGGCCCACCCGGCCCCCAAAAAAAAATTAAAACCCCCCCCCATTTGGGTGTGCAACCACCCC
>NZ_JANLNX010000111.1:0-61713 GCF_025466015.1 Pseudomonas sp. 5P_5.1_Bac1
CTCAGTACGTCGAGCAGCGACGAGCGATGATGCAGGACTGGGCTAACCGACTGGATCAGTTGGAGGAGGGCAGGGTCGCGGTGGCGTGTGAGCGATTGACCACTAGCTTGGAAGGGGCGGTTCTGCAGTCATTGAGGGCGCGGGGGCTTGAGAAAGAGGTGGGCTTGGAGGTGAGCGAGTTGATGGATCGACTAGCGCTCCTATCAGTTTTTTAGCCAGCGCCCATAAAGTTTCGGAAATTGCTCCCGCACCCATTCAACAAACACCTCAACCTGCGGCGCCAGATGCGAGCGACTCGGGTACAGCACCGAGACAGGCCGCGGATGTGGACGATAGGGGCGCAGCACCTCGACCAAACTCCCTTCCGCCAGAAAGCGATCCAGGGTGATGCCCGGGGCCTGAAGAATGCCGAAGCCCGCGACGCCACACTCCACATAGGTGTTGGACTCGTTGACGGTGATCCCCTGGCGGCTGATATGGGAGTGCTCACGACCGCCGTCCAGAAATTGCCAGGCCAGCGGGCGCTGGTTCTGGCCGGACAGAAAGGTCACGCCGCGGTGCGCGTTGAGTTCTTCAAGCGTCTTAGGCTCACCCTGTTCTTCCAGATACCGGGGCGCCGCGCACGTGACCATCGTTGCCATACCGATGCGGCGGGCGACCAGGCTTGAACTGGGTAGCTCGCCAATGCGCAGCGCACAGTCCACGCCCTCTGCGACCAGATCGACCGTTCTGTCGGTAACCCCCAAGACCAACTCGATTGCCGGGTACAGGGTGGTAAACGCGCGCAAGCTCTCGATCAAACCGGGCTGAGAAAACGCGGTAGGAATATCCACCCGTAATCGTCCCCGCAAGGTTGAGCCTGGCGAGGCGAACATGGCCGTGGCACCCGCGACCTCGCCAAGAATGGTTTTAACCCGCTCGTAGAATTGATCACCTTCGGAGGTCAGCCTCACCGTACGCGTGGTGCGTTGAAACAGCCGCACGCCGAGCGAAGTTTCCAACTCCTGTATGGCGCGGGTTACTTGCGGGCGGCCGATCTGCATGGCGTCCGCAGCGCGGGTAAAGCTGCCCAGTTCGGCCAGCTTGGCAAAAACCTGCATGGATTGGAGGAGTTCCATAACGTCGTGCTGCCTGTCGGTTTTGTTGCGGATTAGTCATTCGGGGTCATTCTGATTGTTGCCAATGAAAACAACAATCCTGTGTCGGCCTGGGCATTTATTGACTAGCCTCGCTTGGGAACAATATCGCCAGTAGGTCACCCCCCAACTGGAGATAGACAGATGAAAGCTTGGCTTCTGAACGATTTCGGTCTCGACAACCTGGCACTTGGCGAAGCAGCTACGTCTGAGCCAAAAGCCGGTGAGTTGCTAGTGAAGATCGGCGCTGTGTCGCTCAACTTCCGCGACAAGGCCATCGTCGATGGTTTCTATGAACCGCACCTGGTGCCCAAACCTCTGATCCCGGTTAGCGACGCTGCCGGTACTGTGGTTGCCGTCGGCGAAGGCGTTAGCCGTTACAAGATTGGCGACCGCGTCAACTCGCACCTTTACTCGCGCTGGATTGATGGCGAACCAGGTCCAAACGAACCTGCCTACTGCTTCGGTATGCCGCTGCCTGGTGGCTTGGCCGAGTACATGATCATCCACGAAGAAAGCGCTGTTCGTGCACCAGACAACATGTCTGACGAAGAAGCCTCGACCCTGCCGATTGCAGCACTGACGGCATGGTACTCGCTGGTTGACTTCGGCCAAATCCAACCCGGTCAAACCGTTCTGGTGCAGGGCACTGGTGGCGTGTCGATCTTCGCTATCCAGCTCGCAACTGCCCTGGGGGCGAAAGTAATCGTTACCTCCAGCAGCGACGCAAATCTGGAAGCTGTGAAGAAGCTCGGCGCCGTTGCAGGCGTGAACTACCGCACCTTCCCGCGTTGGGAGGAAGAAGTGCTGAAACTCACCGATGGCAAGGGCGTAGACCTGCTGCTGGACGTAGCAGGCGGCGAAGGCTTGAACCAGTCCATTCTGGCTACCAAAGCTGCCGGCAAGATCGCGCAAATCGGCTTCTTGACTGGCCAGGTCACCACGCTGAGCTTGATGCCGCTGATCTTCCGTCAGACAACTCTGCGCGGTATCGCTGTAGCCCCTCGCTCGTCGTTCGACCGGATGAACGCTTTCTTGAACGACCACGCAATCCGCCCGGTGATCGACCAGACCTACGCCTTCGAAGATGCGAAAAAGGCCTTCGAGCACTTGGCCCGTGGTCCGTTCGGCAAAGTCGTTATCAAGGTTTCGTAACCCCCCGTCAGCCTGAATTTGCCAAGAGGAGACTCTGTAGACCAATAAAATCCGTGTGGGCATCATCGGAACCGGAGGCTGGGCACGCTACGGCCATATTCCGACTTTGGAAGCGTTGGAGCATTTCGATGTCGTTGCGCTGTGCGGCCGCGACCTTGAAACGGTGTGCGGTTATGCCGAGGGCACCGAAACATTCACACCACTGGCGACGCCAGCGCACAGGACGTCGCCTACCTCTTCAGCGCCTGCACTACGGATAAAGCCACTGGCAGCATCGAGGCTTCAAGCTTTGCCGATGCTCTTCGCCAGCATGCACGCGACGGAGCATCCCGCATTTCGCGAGGGGCTACTTCTGCCCGTAAACGGCCTGAAGCAGATGCGAAAATGGCCAATAGCTGCCGTTGCGGGCAGGAGGCAATTAACAGGTGTAAACGCCGCATCACACGCCAGAACGCAGCAGATCCAGCAAAAGCCTGAACGCGGGCTTGGGTTGTCTACGGCTAGGGTAGTAGAGGTGATATCCCGTGAGAGTAGGGCACCATTCATCTAGGACGCGAATCAGTTGGCCTTGCGCAATGTGCGATTCGACGACGTCTTCGGGAAGATAAGCTAGCCCGATTCCCGCGATGGCGAAGTCCAGCATCAGCGGAACTGTGTTGCAGACAACGTGCCCTTCCGCTCGGACTTTGATCTCCTGGCCTGCCTTCGCAAACGGCCAAGACCACAATCCGCCAGATGTTGGCAGCCGCAAATTGATTCCAATGTGGGTCGTCAGGTCATGGGGCGTAATGGGTTTGGGTCTGCGTTCGAAGTATGCAGGCGAGCCGACCACCGCCTGCCGGAAGTCCGGGCCGATACGCATCCCAATCATATCTTTGGCAACCTGCTCACCGAGCCGAATACCTGCGTCGTACCGTTGCTCGACGATGTCGACCAGTCCGTAGTCATTGTTGATTTCGACCCGTACCTCTGGGTAGTCCAGCAGGAGCCTGCTAACGGCAGGTGCCAGGATGGTTGCTGAGGCGTGTTCTACCGAGGTGATCCGTAAGGTGCCCGCTGGTTTTCCGCTTAGCTCGGACAGGTCTGCCAGCCCGGCCTCAATGCCTTCAAAGTGGGGGGCGATGGCGCTTATCAAGCGCTCCCCGGCTTCCGTAGGTGAAACGCTTCGGGTGCTGCGCGTGAGTAAGCGCACGCCCAACTGTTCTTCGAGACGCCTCATCGTTCGGCTTAGCGCAGGTTGGGATGTCCCCAGTTGTGCCGCTGCTTTGGTAAAGCTCCGCTCACGAGCAACCGTCACAAATGCCACCAGATCGTTAACAGTGTCCCGCATGATTGATATCTATCTGATATGGGTGCATTCCAATCATACCAGCTAATTATTTATAGGGTGCGCTGCTAGATTGGCCCCACATTCCGCGTGGGTCTCTTCAATGAATCCGATCTACAACTTCGACGGACAAGTAGCCCTGGTGACGGGGGCGAGTGCTGGCATCGGCCTCGCAGCGGCAAAAGCCTTTGCCAGCGCCGGCGCTGCCGTAGTCCTGGCCGACATCAACGAAGCGTTACTTCACGGCGAAACCGACAAGCTGCGCGCCGACGGTCACCAGGTGACTGCTCTCGTATGCGATGTAGCGGACGAGGCGCAAGTGGCCGCGATGATTGAACGCATCGTTGCCCATCATGGCCGGTTGGACATGGCCTTCAATAACGCCGGTATCGCGGGCCACTCCGGGGCCCTGACCGACGAAGCTACAGCCTCCTTCGACCAGGTCAACGCGGTCAATTTGCGTGGCGTTTGGGCGTGCATGAAACACGAACTGGCCCAGATGGTGCGTCAGGGCAGCGGTGTCATTGTGAATTGCTCATCGCTGGGTGGGTTGGTCGGTCAGGCAGGTCGCGCCACCTATCACGCGACGAAGCACGGCGTGATCGGATTGACCAAAAGTGCCGGGGTTGAATACGCCGCTCGCGGAATCCGGGTGAATGTCGTTTGCCCAGGTGTGATTGACACCCCGATGTTCAGTGAGCTGCTCAAGCGGTCGCCCGAGGCAATGGAGGGCGTCAAACGCGACCAACCTATCGAGCGCCTTGGACGACCGGATGAAATCGCAGCAGCCGTGTTGTGGCTGTGCAGCCCGGCGGCAAGCCTTGTCGTGGCCACTGCGTTGCCCGTCGATGGCGGTTTTACCGCGCACTGATTCTGCAATACGCACTCACCGCACTCAGGAGTTTTTATGGACAGCGAAAAGCCGGTATCGCGTTCTGACTTTTTCACCTCTCTTGGCCGTCGCGAGTTCGTGACCAAAGCCGCCCTGACGGGCGCTGCACTGGCCGTCGGCGCTTCGGCCTGGGCTGAATCTTCGGTCCCACCTACCGCTGACCAAGGCTCGAAAACCCTTCCTGGAGAACAGGCGAAAATGACCAAACGTCATCTAGGTAATTTAGAGGTCTCCGCCATTGGTGCCGGATGCATGAGCATCAGCGCCAACTACGGTCCACCCGCCGATATTGCTCAAGGCATTCAAACGCTTCGCACGGCGTTTGAAAACGGCGTCACTTTTTTCGACTCGGCGGAGGTGTACGGCCCCTATACCAACGAAGAACTGGTGGGCAAAGCGCTTAAGCCGTTTCGCGACCAAGTGACGATCGCGAGTAAATTCGGTTTTGCCATTGACGGCACCATCGGCCTGAACAGCCGCCCGGAGCACATCAAAAAGGTTGTCGAAGAGTCTCTCAAGCGCTTGCAGACCGACCACATCGATCTCTACTACCAGCATCGCGTCGATCCCAATGTCCCTATTGAGGACGTAGCGGGCGCGATCAAGGACCTTATCGCTGAAGGCAAGATTCTGCATTTCGGTCTGTCCGAAGCGAGTGCCAAAACCATTCGCCGTGCGCACGCCGTTCAGCCTGTCTCCGCCATCCAGACCGAATACTCGTTCTTCCATCGCGACCCGGAACACAACGGCGTTCTCGCAGCATGCGAAGAATTGGGAATCGGGTTTGTGCCATGGGCGCCGCTGGGGGAGGGCTATCTCACCGGTAAAATGGACGCCAACACCAAGTTCGATCCGAAGACTGATTTCCGTGGAACATTCCCTCGTATGTTCCCTGAAAACATGACCGCAAACATGCCGGTCGTGGACCTCTTGAGGAAAGTGGCCGCAGCAAAAGGCGGCACACCCGCACAAGTGGCTATCGCCTGGTTACTCGCTCAGAAGGCTTGGATCGTGCCAATCCCCGGCACTCGCCGAATCGATCATCTGACTGAAAACCTTGGCGCGTTGAATATCCAGCTCACTAATGAAGACCTGGTGGCCATGGAGCAACAATTCTCCAAATTGACGGTGCATGGCGAGCGCATGTCTGAAATGCACATGCAGCAAATCGACCGTGACTAGCGGCCGCCGCCCGCCATTGGGTAGTGCGGCTCATCCTTATCTCTCCGGTCGATAGCGGTCATTGATGACCGGCCGCTGTCGATCGATTCCGTTAAAAAAGTCGGTCCTTCCAGACTGCCCAAATACTGGCTGCTGAAAACACTTTTTGCGCGTAGCTATGCGAAATCTGGCAATTCAGTGTTTATAAAGCAGTGCACCAACCACAACGCCAAACGCTGACGAATGCTCACGGCGATTCGGGTAGTAAAGATGGTATCCCGCAAAGGGTTGGCACCAGTCCTCAAGTACTCGCACCAGGCTTCCGTCAGCCAGCTCCCTGGCGACCATATCTTCTGGCAGGAACCCTAAGCCGCATCCCGCCACAGCCGCTCGCAAGATCGGCACGCTACTGTTGAACGTCCACTGCCCCTCGACGCGTGCCTTGAGTTCGTGTCCGTCCTTCTCAAAATCCCACTGCATCAGGCTCCCGTGGGTGGGCAGGCGCAGGTTGATGCAGTTGTGAGCAGCCAGATCTCCTGGCTCCCTTGGAATGGGTCTGTTTTTGAAATACTCGGGGGACCCTACGACCGCGATGCGCAACGACGGGCCGATTGGCACGGCGATCATGTCCTTCGCCACCTGATCTCCCAGCCGCACGCCGGCGTCATAGCGCTGCGCGACGATGTCGGAGAGGGCGTAGTCGACGGTGATTTCGACCTTGATGTCCGGGTAGTCGGGAAGCACCTTCAACAACTTGGGCCAAAGAATATTGTTCGCCGCATGTTCGGAGGCGGAGATCCGCACATTGCCTGCCGGGGTATCGCGAAACTCGCTGACCGCGGCCAGTTCAAGCTCGATCTCGTCAAAGCGCGGTGCCATGGTTTGATACAAGCGTTGGCCAGCTTCGGTCGGGGAAACGCTGCGTGTGGTCCGCGTCAGCAGGCGAACCCCAAGCCGGGTTTCGAGCGCACGCATGGTGTGGCTCAGTGCGGACTGCGAGACGCCCAATTGTGCCGCCGCGCGGGTGAAGCTGCCCTCGCGGGCAATGACCACGAAGGCTTGCAGATCGTTGAGATTGGCGCGGGGCATTGATGAGAGCCTCTCATGGGGCAGTGCGTGATTTTGCCATGTAAGCAGGTTCCGGCTGGATGCGCGACCCCCGAAGAGCCCGTCAAAGGGTTCGTGCGTAGAACGTTGTCAGCTTGCCAATGGCCGCGTCGACATAACGCGGAACCCAGTAGGTTTCGATATGGGTCGCGCCGTCGATGACGAACAATTCCTTGTCCTTGGTGCCGCTAGCCTTGGGAAACGCATCCTGAGTCATGTACAGGCTGTCAGCCTTGCTGCCCGCGATCATCAGCAACGGTTGATTGATCAGTTCGATCTGGTTGGTCGCGTTGAAACGCATCAGGCCCAGCAGGCTGCTCGTGGTGTATTTGAAGGTCGAATTCGGATGCGCGTGGGTCTTCCAGTAGTACTCGTAGCCTTGGCGATACAGTTCGAAGGGCAGTTTGGCGATCTGCTCATCGGTGAGGTTGGCATCACCCGAATACAGCACCGCGCCACCGGCGGCTTCCTGCGCGCGGGCGGCCGACGCTTGTTGCAGGCGTTGCTGGATGCTGTCCAGTTGCGAGTCGTTATAGCCGTTGCGGCGCACGCGTCCCGAGTTGAACATGCTCACCGTCGCCAGCGATTTGAAACGCTTGTCGGTTTGCGCCACGGCCAGCGAGTAACCACCACCTCCGCAGATGCCAAGCAAGCCCAGGCGCGAGCCATCGACGCCCGGATACTGAGTGATGAAGTCGGCCATGCCGTGGATGTCTTCGATGCGATACGCGGGTTCATCGACGCTGCGCGGTTGCCCACCGCTGGCGCCTTGATAGACCGCATCGGCGGTGATGGTGATGTAGCCCTGTTCGGCCAGGCGCTGGGCATACAGCCCGGCGACTTGCTCTTTCACGCCGCCATTCGGGTGCGCGACCACCACCGTCGGGTAGGTCTTCTTCGCATCGTAATTGGCCGGGGTGTAAACGTTGGCAGCGATGTCCAGGCCATTGAGTTTGTAGTTGACCGGGTGGATGTTGACCTTGCCCGGTTCGTTTCTGGTGAGTGCGCCGTCGTACGCCAGGGTGAACGGGTTCTTTTTGTAATCCGCAGCGCCAGCTTCGCCCGCAGAGAGACCGACCAGCGCCGACATGAGCGTGGCTTTCAGAAGGGTGTTTTTCACGTGAAGCTCCTGAGCAATCAAAAAAGGTGGCAGTGGAGGGTCAATCCAGTTGTTTTTCTTTGAGGAATTGCGACACCAGGTCGGCGATTTGCACGTTGTTCAAATCCGACATGGGGAAATGGGTATTGCCCTTGATGCCAATCTCCGGCAAGTGGATCAGTCGCACGTCGCCCCCATGCCGATTGACGGCATCACGCCATAGCCGGGCCATCTTCAGGCGGGCGCGCCAACTGTCCTGAGCGGGCAGGTCGACCGCCTGTTCCGGGATGTTGTCGCCGTAGAGGATCAGGATCGGAATGCGCGTAAGCGCCATGAATTGCTCCAATGGCACCGTCGCGCCTTGCACCGTGTCGAACGCGCTGGGAATCGGCGCCGGCACTTCACCCTCGGCAAACACGAAGCTGCTGCCAGGCTCGAACGCCACAATGGCTTTGACCTTGTCGTTCTTGATCGCCGTCAACCAGCCCGGCCCGCCGCCCTGCGAATGCGTGAACAAAATGCCCGGGCCGATTCTGTCGAACAGCGCCGACACGCCATCGGAAACCACGCCCATGTCGAACGGCCCGGTGTTCGGCGTCATCGCACGGAAGAACTGCTCGCGGGTCTGCGCATCCTGAGCCACTTGCACGCCGTTGAAGTAGTTGGGCCACAGGCCGATACGGAACTGGTTGAACCACAGTTGTTCGTCTGGCACCGGTTTGAGCGTCGTCTCGACCATGCTGCGCCCGGCATCGCCACGCCGAGGCTGATCGATCAGATAGACGCCGTAGTGGCGACGCAGAAAGATGTTCTGAAAACCCTCGCGGTTATCGGCGGTGGTTTCCCAGGTCTTGGAAAACTGGCCCGCGCCGTGCCACATGACGATGGGCAGTTTTCGCGCATCGACCGGGATTTGGTAAAACGCGTAGGCATGGTCACCGTGGTAGGTCTGGCCGTCGGGCGTCATCGGTTTGCGCGAATTGAATGTGCCCGGCGCGGTGGTCATCGTTCCCCCGGCGGCGAAGCTGCCTTGTGCCTGAATCAGCAATGGGCCCGAGCCATCGGGCTGGTTCGCACACGCCGCCAACACGCTCAGCAGAGTGATGCCCAGCAGGTTTTTTGCGGATTTCATGTCATTTCCCCGACGCAGCCAGTGCCTGGTCCAGCGCTGTGTTTGCACGTTCGGCAGTCCGCGCATCGCCGTGGGCCTTCAGCACTTCAATGACCTGACGCAACTGTGCCGAGCTGAGCCCCACACGCAGGCTCGCCAGCATGTGCGAACGCAATTGCGATTCCACCCCCGGCGTCGCCGCCAGCGCTCCGACGGTCGCCAGTTCGCGGCTTTGCCAGTCGAGGTTGTCGCGCTCGAAGATGTCGCCAAACAGGTGGGTTTGCAGAAACCGGTTGATCACCGGGGCGAACTCGAACACCGGCCCTTTGACCGGGCCACCGGAAATTTTCGTTTGATTGGCCGTGCCGGCCGTCAGCAGCTCATCTCCGGTTGGAATGGCCCGGCCCGGCTCATGCCCCGGCGCATCCGCGATGCCGCGTTGTTTGCGCGCTTGCACCACTGTCATCAGCTCGTTCAAGGCATTGAGGCTGCGCGGGAAGCCAACGTATGCGTAAAGCTGCACCAGAACTTCCCGGGTTTCGCTGACGGTCAGGCCGGCATCGAGACCCTGGCTGAGCGCCGTGTTGAGATTGGGCATGTCGCTGGTCGCCATGAATGCTGCGATCAGGGGAATGGCCTGTTGTTCGCTCGACAGCGTTTCTGCGGTGGCTTGCGTGCGGGTCATGGCTGACGAGGCCTCGGCTGTTTGTGTGGTAACGCTGAACATCGCCCCTAGGCTCAGGCAGAGCGCCATCAATGCGGGGAGGGGAGTGGTCTTGTGAGCGTCAGTGGTCATCGTGAAAGACTCCGTCCATTGCGGGTCACTGCGGTGTCGCTGGATCGTACGGAGGATGGTTGTGGCGATTAATCCCGATATTGCGCAAGGACTCCTGAGCAGAACTCATGAGTCGGTTTTTCAATGACCGTTGGAAACCTGACACCGACTCGCAAACACTGTGCTTGAGGCGCTGCGGGAGGACCCTGAGAAACGTGTCGAGCGCCAGGCCCCGACACATTCCGTAACCTCATTTACTGCGCTTGCGCTGCGTATTGCGCGTCCGAGACTTTTTCCGCCCAAGTCACAGTCTTGCCGTCCTCGGCTTCAGCGATCGCGATATGGGTCATGCCGTTGCTGGCTGTGGCGCCATGCCAGTGACGGATGTGCGGCGGAATCCAGACAATGTCGCCCGGACGGATTTCCTGACGCGGGCCACCCTCTTGCTGCACATAGCCGGCCCCGGCGATGACGATCAGTGTTTGCCCCAGCGGATGGCTATGCCACGCGGTGCGCGCGCCAGGTTCGAAGGTCACCGTGCCGCCGCCGATGCGCGCCGGCAAGTCACCCTTGAACAGGCCATCAACGCGTACTGTGCCGGTGAAGTTTTCCGCCGCGCCCTTGATCGAGGGCTGAGAGCCATTCTGGGTGATGCGAATTTCATTGGCCGCTAGGGCTTCAGTGGTAAACAGAGACAGGGCCACGAGTGGTGCGATCAGTGGGTTCATCGGATGGACTCCGGTCAGACAGTGAAGCTGCTCCGCAAACGGAGCAACGCAAGGCAGGCGCTCATCGCCCGACGCGCGCCTTGAGAGATTCGGGATAGCGCTCGCCTTCGATGTGTATTTGCGCCAGAGCCGCATCGATAGCCTTGAGTTCGGCCGCGTCGAGCGTGATGTCCGCACCACCGAGGTTTTCTTCCAGTCGATGCAGCTTGGTCGTCCCGGGAATCGGCACAATCCACGGTGCCTGGGCGAGCAGCCAAGCCAGTGCGATCTGCGCCGACGTGGCGTGCTTCTGCGCGGCGATCTGGCGGATCAACACCACCAACCCCTGATTCGCTTGCAGCGCCGACTGGCTGAAGCGGGGCACGATGCTGCGGAAGTCGTCGCTGCCATAAGTGGCATCCGCCGACACCGTGCCGGTGAGAAAACCCTTACCCAGCGGACTGAACGGCACAAAGCCGATCCCCAACTCCTTGAGCGTCGGCAGAATTTCCCGCTCGGGCTCACGCCACCACAACGAGTATTCGCTTTGCAGCGCCGTGACTGGCTGCACCGCGTGAGCACGGCGAATGGTTTGCGCACCGGCTTCCGACAGGCCGAAGTGCTTGACCTTACCCTCGTCAATCAACGCCTTCACTGCACCGGCGACTTCCTCGATAGGCACGTCCGGATCAACCCGATGCTGGTACAGCAAATCGATGTAATCGGTTTTCAGTCGGCGCAACGAACCCTCGACGGCGACCCTGATGTGCTCGGGGCGGCTGTTGAGAATCTGCTGTTTATTGTCGTCGCCGAAGGTAAAGCCGAACTTGGTGGCGATGATGACTTGATCGCGAACCGGCGCCAGCGCCTCACCCACCACCTGCTCATTCAGGTAAGGACCGTAAACCTCGGCGGTATCGAAGAACGTGACGCCTCGGTCAACCGCTGAACGGATCAACGCAATGGCTTGTTGCGTATCCGTCGCCGGGCCGTAGCCATGGCTCAGGCCCATACAGCCCAAGCCCAGGGCTGACACTTCGAGTGAGCTGTTTCCGAGTGTGCGCTTGTGCATTTCGATCTCCCGACGTTGGCATTTGGGGAACAGTAAGCGAGCTAACGAGTAGGGACTAGATGGGGCGATCGGCAAGGGTTGATGAGGTTTGCTCATCAATCCTGGAAGAAGAGACGCCAGCTCTGGTGGCACTGCCATTTTGGCTGTGTCGCGGCCAGTAGGTTATCGAGTTGGAATCGAAGAAGGCTCACCCTGTATCCTCACCGCGTCATATCGCTACCACGGATCCTGGTATGTCGCTTCCCAGCGAACTCAATGCGTTCTCCGATACAGACTCGTTTTTCATGAGGCAGGCGCTCGATCAAGGCCGACGTGCTCTTCCTGATTGCCTGCCCAACCCTCCAGTCGGATGCGTCATCGTGCGCCATGGCGTCATCATCGCCAGTGGCTACACCCAGTCACCAGGGCAGTATCACGCGGAAGCGATGGCCCTCTCACAACTGGAACCGGGGCTCGATGACTTGACGGCATACGTCACGTTGGAGCCTTGCTCTTTCGCCGGCCGGACACCTTCATGCGCCCTGGCGTTGGTTGCCGCCGGTATCGCGCGAGTGCATGTCTCGATGCTCGATCCCGACCCGCGTAATGCCGGAGCAGGAGTCGCCATGCTCCGACAAGCCGGATCAGGCGCGCCGTGACCTTGGCCCGCATTTGCACGGTGGGCAGCCGGACTGTCAGCACAAGCCCCTCAAGGCCTTGTCCATCGTGAGGCCCAACGGCGGACGCATCGCTTCCGGCCAGAAAACCCTCGAAATCCGCCGCTGGCACCCACACCTCGACCCAACCGAGGACCTGCTGATCGTTGAAAACGAGCGGTTCCTGCACGTCGATGGCGATGAAGACGACGGTCATGCCGTGGCGATCGTGCGGGTCAAGGCAGTTCGCCCCTTCGTTGAGGCCGACATCCCGGCTGCCTGCGCCAGCAGCTACGCGCGGGGCTGGCTCGCCTGGGAGCTGACCGATGTCAGGCCGATCACGCCGCCGATTCCAGTCCGGGCAGCACGGGGTATTTACCCGGTGGATTTCCCGGACTTGAGCCACTGCCGGTCTTCGTAAAATGTTTCGCGCTTGAACTCAAACGCGCAAAAAGCCTCTGTCGAATGACAGACTCGTGCCACTTCCACTTTTTCAGAGATCACCATGCTTCGTGTTTTCGAACGACGCCTCGACCCTTTTCCACCTGACGAATTGCCGCCACCCCCCGTCGGCCTGATGCGTTTCCTCTGGGCCTGCACGCGCGGCGCCCGGGGTTACATTCTTTTATTCGCGCTGCTGAGCGCGGCGGTGTCGGTCTACGAGGCCTGGCTGTTCGCCTTTCTGGGTCAGGTCGTGGATCTGCTGTCGGCCTGGAAAGCCGGCGGCGCCGAGGCGGGGCAGGAAAGCCGCGTGTTGTGGGGGATCGCCATCGTGCTGGTCACCAGTATCGGCATCGTGGCGCTGCGGACCATGGTCCAGCACCAGGTATTGGCGATCAATTTGCCGCTGCGGCTGCGCTGGGACTTCCATCGCCTGATGCTGCGGCAAAGCCTTTCGTTCTTTTCCGACGAGTTCTCCGGGCGGGTCACCACCAAGGTGATGCAGACCGCTCTCGCGGTGCGCGAGGTGCTGTTCACTCTGATCGAAATCCTTCCCGGCATCGGCGTGTATTTCATCGCGATCATCGCCCTGGCCGGCGGCTTCGCCCTGAAGCTGATGCTGCCGTTCATTGCCTGGATCGTGCTGTTCGGGCTGGCCATGCTGTATTTCGTGCCGCGCCTGGGCAAGGTCGGGCAGGAACAGGCCAATGCGCGCTCATCCATGACCGGTCGGGTGTCGGACGCCTACACCAATATCACCACGGTGAAGCTGTTTTCCCACTCCAAGCGCGAGGCGCACTTCGCTCGCGCGGCGATGGAGGATTTCAAGGAAACCGGCTTCCGCCAGATGCGCCTGGTCAGCCTGTTCGAGATCGTCAACCAGGCGCTGGTGGTCGCGCTGATCCTCGGCGCCGGCGGTTATGCACTGTGGCTGTGGCATCAGGGTGCTGTCGGCACAGGCGCGGTGGCGGCGATCACCGCCATGGCCTTGCGCATCAATGGCATGTCGCACTGGATCATGTGGCAGATGACCTCGCTGTTCGAAAATATCGGCACCGTGCAGGACGGCATGCAGACCCTGACCCAGGGGCCCAAGGTGGTGGATGCGCCTGACGCGGGCCAACTGGTGACCTCCGGCGGCGCGGTGAGCTTTGATAACGTCAGCTTCAACTACGGCGGCGAGCGTCAGGTCCTCGATGGCCTGAGCCTGGATATCCGTCCGGGTGAAAAGATCGGTCTGGTGGGCCGTTCCGGGGCGGGCAAGTCCACCCTGATCAATCTGCTGCTGCGCTTCTACGATGTGGACAGCGGCGCGATCCGCATCGATGGCCAAGACATCGCCCGGGTTACCCAGGACAGCCTGCGCAGCGCCATCGGCATGGTCACCCAGGACACCTCGCTGCTGCATCGCTCGATCCGCGACAACATCGCCTATGGCCGGCCCGACGCGACCGATGCGCAGATCCGCGAAGCCGCGGCGAATGCCCAGGCCGCGGGCTTCATCGACCAGCTCAGCGACCGACAGGGCCATGCCGGCTATGACACTTTGGTCGGTGAACGCGGGATCAAGCTGTCGGGCGGGCAGCGGCAACGTATCGCCATCGCCCGGGTGATGCTCAAGAACGCGCCGATCCTGTTGCTCGACGAAGCGACCAGTGCCCTGGATTCGGAGGTCGAGGTCGCCATCCAGGAAAGCCTCGATGAAATGATGCAGGGCAAGACCGTGATCGCCATCGCCCACCGGCTGTCCACCATCGCGGCCATGGACCGGCTGATTGTCATGGACAACGGACGGATCATCGAACAAGGCACCCACGCCCAGTTGCTCGAAAAGAACGGCACTTATGCGCGGCTGTGGCAGCACCAGAGTGGTGGATTCCTGGGCGAGGATCAGGGCGTGGTCGAAGCCGTCGACTAAAGGCCGCGAGGCGCCGATAGCTGCCGTTCGGGCTGGCAGCTATCGGTCACCCTCCGGTGACCGGGGAAATGAATCGCGCAACACCTGCAGCGTTCGCTCCTGTTCAGTCAACCAGCTCGACGTAGCTCGATTCGCCGCCACCGGAAGCCCCCGACAGCCAGCCCCAGACAAAACTCAGCGTGGTCCGCCCCGCGTCATCGACCCCCACCGTCCCCCGCGACCAGCCGGCAAGCATCTCGCCCTCTGTAGTCAGGCATTGGAACAGCAGCTCGATACTGTTGGGCCCTGTGCACCGGCCAACCTGATTGCCGATGCGAATCCGCCCGCCCTGGTAGGTGCTGGAAATGCCGTCACCCTCGACCCGATAGTGAAACACCGTCCCGGTGCCAGAGAGCCCGCTGGCATTGGCGGCGACCACGAAGCGGCGGTTGTGCAGGCGGTCGCGAAGTTGGGAAAAAGCGCTATCCATGAATGTCATGTCCTTGGTGATGTGGGCTGCGAGTGGTGGCTCGCAGTCGTCGGTGCCGAAAGCCTTCCTGGAGTTTGATGAAACAGAGCGCATGAAGCCATCTTCGTTCTACGACCGCCTGGTCGATGTGATGGAAGAGGTGACCAGGTTCACCTTGCTGCTACGCGATCGTCAGGACTACCGGGTGGACCGCTACTCCGAGCGCAAGGAGTCGGCGGAGGCGCTAACCAGGCGAGTCAACCTTCGGTCCATTTGACGTCTGGAGACGCCGGGCAGGCCTGCTTACCGTTCGGTAGCGTAACCAGGCACTGGTTTGCGACAAACTGAAACTGCCTTCCAGCGTCGACCCGCACTCGCCATTGGCGAAGGGTGCTCAGATCGGGGCATGCAAGGCGCCGCTGATCATAGCTGAACCAATCTTCGTCCAGCGCTTCGACGATCTGGCGCCGGCAAACATCGGCGCTGGCGCTGGCCATCAACCGCCGCAGCACTAGGCTGTCCAGGTGCCAGGCGGCGGGGCACCGGCTCGAAGGCCCGGGCGAAGCCGGCCAAGTCGTGGACCAGCGTCACGTCGTAGCCGCAGTCACCGAGGAACTCGTGGAGTTCTCCGGCCATCACGGGCTCGTCTTCAAGGAGGATCAGATTGGGCATTTCGGGGCGGCACCAGCGGTTCCGGGCAGGTCGAACTCGGCGATTCACCATGCAGGCTTGACGCGTGCGATGAGGTCAGCATCAATGCCGGCGCATTGTTCTATAAGTTCGATACCCCAACAAGGACTCGGGTCAAAGCTGGCTCAAAAGTTCCCTGCCCATGCAGGCTTGCCCGGGAGTTTCATCGTACTTTCTGGGCAAATGGCCATCTCGATGGCTACGCTCCTCTCTGTCGCGGACAACCGCAGATTCATCATAGGGGTGCTCATGCGAGCCTTTGTCCTGGTTGTGTGCCTGATCCTCAGCTCATTTGCCTGTGTCGCTCAGGCCGAGACAATCCGTCTGACCGTCTACGATGATGGCCGATCCTGCCCCGGTGACTGCGATGCGCACGTCGTGTTCGACGATGCGCTGAACAGGTCCGATTTCGCTCACCTGCCTGGTACGCAGAAAGGCGAGTGCATAAAAGGACAGAAGTGCGAAATTTGCATTGAGTCAGGAAGAAAGCAGTGCCTTGAAGTCACCTACCGTGGCAGGGGGCCCACCAAGAAAACCTTCGACCTCACACCGGCCTTTTTCCGAGATGCATGTGCTACGCCCCCAACACAGCCAGCTCTGGGCGCCAAGTGCAAGGAACTGAAGAAGGACGGCCAGGCACTGGAGGGCCGCGTGAACTGCATCGCCAACCCAGGCCATGCCAAGTGCGTCGAGATGATCGCTCACGCCAAGGCCGCCCGGGATCTGGACGAGCCCAAGTACGAACAATGCGTTCGGGTTGGGGAAGAGAAATACAACCAGGGTAAATCCAAATCCGAGCAACGCGCCAACACGTGCACCTATGAGTTCTTGAGCAACGGTGGACCCAATAGCCATGGAACCAGATGGCGCAAGCTGCTTCCCGGCGCCTGCCGGGAGGGGACCTTCGTTGGCCCCTACGGAACCGACTGCTGCAACGGTTTTCCATTCGAGGACGGCCCCAAGGGTGCCGAGTGCAAGTTCTACTACCCAAAACCTTAGGTGCTTCACGGAATCTTGGGGGCGATGAACTCGCTCCCACATCCGGCCCTCCTAAAGTCGCGAAGTTACGGGCGGCGCCTGGACTGACGCATTTCACCCTGGTAACTCTGCGGTTGAAGCTGCTGGTATAGCGGGCAAACAGCGACCGGGTGTCGTTCAGGTCATAGAGCCGTCTGACGGCAGACAGTCTTGACCTCACCGCGCACGAACCAGAAGATGCCTCCCTTCCAACGGTGCAGCCGGAGCTCGCATGCAGGCCAAAAGTGATTATTTTCGTGTTGACCCCGAGGTGCTCGAGGGCAAGACGCTGACTGACTTGACTGGCATCCAGCCCCTGCCGCTGCAGTGTGTCGGGCTCGACTTGAGTGGTGAGGATCTGGCCAGAGCCAACCTGGAAGGCGCGCTGTTTGAACGGTGTATTTTAACCGGCGCCGATTTCACCGCCGCCAACGTGATGGGGACCCAGTGGGTCAGTTGCCGGGCGGCGGAAGTCAATTTTCGCTCCGCTGTTCTCACCGATGCCAGCTTTGAACGGTGCGACCTGAACAACAGCAAGTGGCAACGCAGCAAGCTGGCCCACGTGCGCTTTGAAGGCTGCAAGCTCACCGGCGGCAACTTTGGCGATCTGGCCTCTTCACTGGGCCTGAGCTTCTCTGATTGCCGGTTGAACAGCGCGATGCTCTCGGGGATCTCCTTTTACAAGTCCGAGTTGCACAACATCGATTTCAGCGAAGCCGACCTGACCTACTGCGACTTCCGCAAGGCGGTGTTTGTCGAGGGCGGCAGCCTGTCGATGGCGCGGGTCAATAACGCGCGTTTCGATGACGCCGATCTGCGCGAGGCAAGTTTGCAAGGGCTGCGCTTGGTCGATGCCAAATTGTTCAAGGGCGCGATCATTTCCCGAAGCCAGGCCGGGATGTTGCTTGCCGGGTTGGGGTTGACGGTGCTCTGATCGACGGGGGGATGGGATCTCGAGCCACAGGCCGGCATCACGACGAAGAGTCCCGCCTGATCATGTTCACCCTCGCGCCGATGTATGCGCCGGACGCCATACCGAGCAGCATGATGAACCCATGGGTCAAAAGGGGATGACCACGCTATTAGCTGTGGTCTGTCCCCTCTGCCGCGCTTTTTTGCGACCCGAAGCGGTCGGTGGCGACCGTTGGAAACCGGGGCGTCACAACCTCATCATTTGCCAGGAGGCTGCATCAGTTGGGGTGAAGCTCCTGCATCGCCAGTGACATCTTCTCCGCGTCGGCGAGATAGTCGCGACGGATCATCCGATCAAGAATGCCGGTGTGATCGAAGAGGAAGTCGCGCACCTTGGCCAGGGGGTAGGGCAACTTGTGGAAGGCATCGCCGAGCTTCCTGGCGAACTCAACATGATGATTGACGTAGTTCACTCGCTGCGCCTCGAAACCATTGAAGCCCTTCGCGACCTGCTGTGCGTCGCTGAGGTCGGCGCCGGTGAGCGCCTTGGCCAGAAAGTAACCGTCCTCGATGGCCATGCCCATGCCGTAGGCGGCGTAGGGCGAGACCGGGTGCACGGCATCCCCCAGGCAGACCACGCGGCCACTGCTCCATTGCTCAAGCGAAGGCCGGTTGTAGATGTCCCACCTGAATATCTGGGTTTCCAGGTTGGTGGCTTGCAGAAACCGCGGTAGCGGGTCAGGGAAGTTGCGCAGGATCTTGCCGATATGACTGGCCACGTCGGCCGGCGCGGGGGCGTTTTCCTCGCAGGGTTCGACGATCCACCATTCGTAGCCAGGCTTGCCGTCGTGCAGCATGGGAAAGAAGCTGGCTTGGTACTTGTGTGAATGGATGATGCGTCCGGTCTGCACGGGAATGCCGGCGATGGGGTCGCACCAGGCCAGCCAGACCCGCAGCCCGACATGAAAAAGCTCGGGCTCGCCGAAGGCCTGGCGCGAGACGCCGGAGCGGATGCCATCGGCGCCAACGAGAATGTCGGCCTCGATGGTCTCGCCGTCCTTGAAAACGACGGTGACGCTGTCCGCGGTCTGCGTGTAGTGGTCGAAGTCCGCATTGGGCACCAGCATGCCTTCGGGCATCAGCTCCATCATCCTCGCGAACGCATTGGCGCGAAGCATGCCGTAGTGCCAACCCTTGATGCCGAAGGACGCTTCCACCGCCTGATTGAAGGGCAGGCGCGAGCGGAGGTTGTTTTTGTGATTACGGAATTCGGTGACAGTGAGGGAGCCGAAGTTGCTCAGGTCGACTCCGTAATGGCGCAGCACGGCCAGTACCGGCACGCTCAGCAAGACGGCGCCTCCCAGAGGCCTGGGTTCCGGCTGCTTTTCGAAGACGCGTACATCGAAGCCTTGCCGGTGCAGGGCCAGCGCGGCGGAGACCCCACCCGGGCCCGCGCCTATCACCGCCACTCGTTTTCCAGCACGCCATGGGAGACTCGGGTCAAAACGCATTCGCTGATACCTCGCTTATTGTTGTGCGGGCATTCTGGAAGGCTTTGCCTGGACAATATATGCGTAACTCGCCGAGTATTCGGATGATTACTCTCAATTGCGTAACGCCATGGACCTTCTCAGCCACTTTCTGTCGATGTTGACCGTCGAGTCGACCAGCATTTCAAGTTGGCACTTGTCGGAGCCTTGGGGCGTGGCTGTTCACGACTATCAGCCCGGCTTCTGCTTTATCGTCAACGAGGGGTCATTTGTGGTGCAGACCGCCGCCGGCCAGACGCTGCACCTCGCCCAGGGCGACACCCTGCTGGTGCCGCGCGGCGGCGAGTGCCGCCTGCTTTCGCGGCCGGGTGTCGCCACCACTGACCTGCATGAACTGAACTGGAGCGAGCCGCGTTCGCCCAGGCTGGACCGCAGCACACAGCCGGGCTCGGCGATTTCAGTGGTTCATGGCGGTGGCGGCGCGCTGTGCCGTCTGCTCGGTCTGGCGTTCAGCATTCACAGCGGGCAGGGAGGCTTCGTGCTGGCGGCTCTGCCGGACTTCATCGTGCTGCGCGACGCCGACAGCAGCATGCTGAGCCTGATGCGTCCGGCCATCGAGGCGCTGCTGGCGGACAACAAGAATGGCTATTACGCGGTAGCCAAGCACATGGCCGAGCTGATCGTGGTCGGACTGCTGCGCAGCTACATTCTCTCCGACAAAGGCTTTTCCCCCGGCTGGCTGAAGGGCCTGCAAGACCCGTACATCTGCAAAGCCATGCTGGCCATCCACGAGGCGCCGCAGCGCCAATGGAGCGTGCCGCTGCTGGCGGCGGTCGCCAACTTGTCACGCTCGACCTTCGCCGCGCGATTCTGCCGGGTGATCGGTCAATCGCCCATCGACTACCTCAGTGCCTGGCGCATCACCCTGGCCGCGCAGATGTTGCGCGACGGCAACGCGTCAGTGGCGCAGATAGCCGCCGCCGTGGGTTACCAATCGGACCGCGTGTTTCGCCAGGCCTTCCGTGAGCGCATGGCCATGTCGCCGCGTCACTATCGCAACCAGCAAGTTGACTGATGTGGCGTGCGCCCATCGCCGCCAAGCCCGTGCGCCGGCCCGGCGGCCGATGATATCCCTGTGGGAGCCGGCTTGCCGACGATGAGGCCAGTGAGCCGCTGAACCCTCCCAACGCTCCACCGGCTAACAACCATCTCAGCTATACAGCGCATTCAAAAAAACGTTGACCTTCTCCGAATCGTCCCGGTGGCGCAAAGACGCTGCGAACATCTCATAGTCGGCGAACGCCAGTCCGGGCAGGGCCTCGACCAGTTCTCCCGCCTTCAGGTCGGCTTCGATCAGGTAGTTCGGCAGCACCGCCAGTCCCGCCCCGGCCAACGCCAGCGCGCGTAACGATGTGGAGTCGCTGACGCTGATTCGCGGGTTGATTAGCAGGGTGGAGGACTGGCCCTGCCACGTTATCGGGAAGCTGATCCGTGGCGCATACACCCGCTGGGCCAGGCAGCTATGAGCAGCAAGGTCGTTCACGTCCAGCGGTTGACCGTGTTCGCGCAGGTACGCGGGGGATGCGCACAGCGTCAGGGTGAAGGTGTGGATCTTTTGGTAGCGAACGCCGGACTGCTCGGGCGTGCTCATGCGAATCGCCACGTCATATTCGCCGTCGAGCAAATCGACATAGCGGTCCGACAAATCGACCTCGAACCGCAAGCGCGGGTACTCGGCCGACAATCGGGCAATACGCGGCAGGACGAAGGCCCGGCCGAACGAGGTGGGCAGGGTGACCCGCAACACGCCTTCTGCCACCCGCAGGCCTTTTTGCAGGCGCGCATCGGCGTTTTCCAGGCCGGCCAGTATTTGCCGCAGTTCGCTGGCGTAGCTGATGCCGATGTCGGTCAGGGCAACCTTGCGGGTGGTTCGCAGCATGAGCTGGTGGCCGAGACGCGACTCCAGGTTGGTGAGGCGCCGGCTTACCGTTGACTGAGCGATACCCAGCTCCCGCGCCGCGGCGCTGAAGCTCTTGCTGTCGACCACGGCGAGGAAGGCTTCCACTTCGGCAAGGGAGGTTATTTTCATCGGTTTTTCGCATAAGTGAAATCGGATTTTTTCTATTCTAATGCGAAAAACGCAAGGATAGGATGAGCCGACCTGTAACGAAAAAGGCGCTCTCCATGTCATCTGTGATGCACGCGGTAATGAATCGGCGCTCCACCCGGGCCTTTCTCGATCGCCCGGTGGCTGAGGCGCTGCTGCGGGAAATCGTCGAAGGCGCTCGCCATTCGCCGTCGAGCGGCAACCTGCAACCATGGAAGCTGTATGTGCTGACGGGCGCGCACCTGCGCCGGCTGAAGGACGAAGTGGCCCAGACCTTGGCGCGGCACCCGTGCGGCGAGGGCATGGGTTACCCGATCTATCCCCAGGACCTCAAACCTCCGTACCAGGCGCGCCGGGCCAAATGTGGCGAAGACCTCTACGCGACCCTGAACGTCGCCCGCGAGGATCGTCAGGGCCGGCAGCAGCAGTTCGCCCGCAACTTTCGTTTTTTCGATGCGCCGGTGGGTCTGTTTCTTGCCGTCGATCGCAGCATGGGCCAAGGGCAGTGGGCGGACCTGGGGATGTTCTTGCAGAGCCTGATGTTGCTGGCCCATGAGCGAGGCCTGGCGACCTGCGCGCAAGCCTGCTGGACGCTGGTTCACCAGACCGTGGAGCGGCAGCTCGAACTGTCCGATGAGCTGATGCTGTTCTGCGGCCTGTCATTGGGCTACGCCGACCCCGAGCATCCGGTCAACAGCTTGCGCACCGACCGCGAGCCGCTCGCCGCAATCGCCGAGTTCCGCGGATTCGGCGCTTGAACCTTGTACGTTCTATTAATCGGAGAGGCTGATGAGACGGGTAGAAACCAACAATCTGGATTCGATCGACCACTACCGGCTGTTGCACGCCGCTGATCCGGTCGCGGCTGTGGGGGAAGTGCTGATTCGCGTTGCGGCGTGCGGCGTGGGCTATGTCGATGCGCTGGAATCCCTTGGCCGTTACCAGGTCAGGCCACCATTGCCCCACGTGCCCGGCCAGGAAATCAGTGGCTGGATTGAAGCTGTGGGGGCGGGCGTAGAAGGGCTGGCCGTGGGCGACCGGGTGATTACCCAGACCCACGGCGGCTTCGCCGAGTTGGCCGTGGCCGCAGCGGAGACGCTGGTAAAGATCCCGGACGGGATGGACTTCATTCAGGCGGCTGGCTTCAAGATCAACTACCTGACGGCCTACCACGGGCTGCACGACCGGGCAGCGCTGCAACCTGGCGAAACCCTGCTGGTCACTGGCGCCGCCGGCGGTGTCGGCAGCGCTGCGGTGCAGATCGGCAAATGCCTGGGCGCCACGGTGATCGGCGTAGCGTCGACGGCGGAAAAACGCGCGTTCGTGCAGGCGCTGGGCGCAGACCATGTGATCGATGCCAGTGCGGAGAGCTTCCGTGAAGTGGTCAAGGAGTTGTGCGGTCAGAAGGGGCCTGATGTGGTCTTCGATCCGGTGTGCGGGCCGCTGTTCGAGCCGGCGTTTCGCTCGATGACCTGGGGTGGCCGGCATCTGGTGGTGGGCTTCGCGGGTGGGCCGATTCCGGCGCTGCGGGCGAATCTGCCGCTGCTCAAGGGAGCGTCACTGGTGGGGGTGGATGTGCGCCAGTTCCAGATTTATGAGGCCGGGAAGGGCGCGGCGCATTTGCGCGAGTTGCTGGGCTGGGTCGCACAAGGACGACTGGCGCCGCCGATCGGTAAGGTGTTCGCGTTCGACGCGTTTGCCCAGGCGCTGGAGTACGCGCTGTCGGGGCAAGGGCTGGGCAAGACGGTGATTCGAGTGTCCGAGGGCTGATCGCTCGGGTTTTCCGACAGGCAAGGGCGTTCATCGCGAACGCCCTTGTTTTACGTAGCGCGACTCAGCCCTTCCAGCGCCGTAGCAGCTCCTCCAGCGATGCACCATAAGCCGGTCGCGGGATGCCCGGCGCAGTCCGCGAGAAGCGCGGCGCCGGCGCGGGTTGGGTCACGCCGTCGAGGCTGATGAAGGTTTCCCTGGCCCGGTTGTGCGCGTGCTCCGGCGCTTCATCCCAATCCAGCACGGGCGCGAAGCAGGCATCGCTGCCTTCGAGCAGCACGCACCATTCATCCCGCGTGCGGGTCGCGATGATTCCCGCCAGCGCCTGCTTCTGCGAGGGCCAGAGCGCCTGGTTCATCTGCTCGTCGAACAAACTGCCGTCCAGCCCGCAGCGCTCGCGCAAGAGTTGATAGAACTGCGGTTCGATGGCACCCAGGGCGACGAAACGGCCATCGGCGCAGCGATAGGTATCGTAGAAAGGTGCCGCGCCATCGAGCAGGTTGGCGCCGCGCTCGGTGCGCCAGTGTCCGGTCGCCCTGAGCCCGTGGATGAAACTCGACAAAAGTGCGGTGCCGTCGGTCATGGCGGCATCGATGACCTGGCCCGCGCCGGACTGCGCGGCCTCGTGCAGCGCCGCCAGCACACCCACCAGCAACAACATCCCGCCGCCGCCAAAATCGCCGATGAAGTTCACCGGGGGCGGCGGCGTTTCGCCCGGACGACCAATCCCGTGCAAGGCGCCGGTGAGGGCGATGTAATTGAGGTCGTGGCCGGCCGTTTGCGCCAGCGGTCCGTACTGGCCCCAGCCGGTCATGCGCCCGTAGATCAGCCGTGGATTGATGGCGTGGCAGTCGGCCGGGCCGAGGCCGTTCTTCTCCATGACCCCGGGCCGGAAGCCCTCGATCAGGATGTCGGCCTTCGCCACCAGGGCCAGGACGGCGGCTTGCCCTGGCTCGCCGCGGATGTCGATTTCCACGGTCGGCCGGTTGCGGCTGAGCACATCGGCCGGGTCCACGCCCGTGCCGGGGCGCACGATGCGCACCACGTCCGCGCCGAGATCGGCCAGCACCATGGCGCAGAAGGGAGCGGGTCCGATACCGGACAATTCGACGACTTTGATGCCTTGCAGTGGTCCCATGTCAGTTCCTTGAAAGGGGCGATGCTCAGCCAAGCACGGCGCGAGCGATGATTTCTTTCATGATTTCCGAGCTGCCGGCGAAGATCCGCGACACCCGGGCGTCCTGGAAGCGTTGGCAGATCTCGTATTCCTGCATGTAGCCGGCGCCACCGTGCAGTTGCACGCCGGCATCCATGATCCGGGATTCCAGTTCGCTGCTGATCAGTTTGGCCTTGGCCGCCGACGGCACGCTGAGGGCGCTGTCATTGTGCAGAGTGACGCAATGGTCGATATACACCTGGGCCATTTCCAGCTCCGCCGCCAGTTCCGCCAGTACGAAGCGGGTGTTCTGGAAGTCGGCGATGGTCTTGCCGAACGCCTTGCGTTCCAGCACGTAATCACGGGTCAGGTCGAAACCGCACTGGGCATTGGCCAGCGAACCGACGGCGCAGATCAGGCGTTCTTCCACCAGCGAGGTCTTCAGGTAGCTCAGCCCCTGTCCGGCATCGCCCAGCACATTGGCCTTGGGGACGCGCACGTCGTTGAAGAACAGCTCGGCGGTGTCCTGGGCATGCAGGCCCATCTTGGCCAACTTGCGGCCGCGCTCGAATCTCGGCATGCCGCGCTCCACGAGGAACAGGCCGATCCGGCGCGGGTTGTCCGGGTCGGTCCTGGCCGCGACCAGCACGACGTCGGCGTTGATGCCGTTGGAGATGTAGGTTTTGGCGCCATTGAGCACCCAGTGATCGCCCTGCTCCTGGGCGCGGGTCTTGATGCCGGCGAGGTCGCTGCCGGCATCGGGCTCGGTCATGGCGATCGCCAGGATGCTGTCGCCCGTTGCGCAGGCGGGCAGGTAGCGGGCCCGCTGCGCCGGGCTGCCGAAGTGCTGGAGATAGGGCGCGACCAGGCGGCTGTGCAGGGTGTGATAGAAGCCCACCTCGCCGAAGCGGTTGTCTTCCTCGATCATGATCTGCTGATAGCGGAAGTCCCACAGGCCAAGGCCGCCGTGCTCTTCGTCGGCCCACACCAGCAGGTAGCCGAGGTCGCCCATCTTCCTGAACATTTCCCGCGGGACGATGCCCGCTTCGCGCCAGGCCTGTTTGTGTGGCTGCACTTCTTTTTGCAGGAAAGCCCGATAGCTTTCGCGGAAAATCTCATGTTCTGTGCTGAAGCCGGGACGTTGCATTAAGCCTCCTGAGCGGGGCGCGAGAGGCGCCCCGCGCTGTTCACCAGAGTTTCCAGGAATAGACGATGTTGACCCGCAGGTCGTTGTTGTCGCGGAAGGTCGCCGCCTGGGTAAAGTCGTTGCGATACCAGGCGTGGCGGACCTTGACGCCCAGGCCCTGCAACGGCCCGGACTGGATGACGTACGCCACCTGGGCCTGGCTTTCGCGTTCGTAAAGACCGCTGCCGCCCATGCGCTCCGGCAGTTCGATGTTGTCGCCACGCATGTGCCAGAGCATAGCCGTCAGCCCCGGGATGCCCTGGACCGCGAAGTTGTAGTCCCAGCGCACCTGCCAGGTGCGCTCCTTGGCATTGAGGAAGTCGGTGGCGATCGCCCCTTCGACGGTCGGCGACGGCTCGCTGCGGCCCATGTACGGCTGGGCGGTGTCGCCGAACAGCGCCATGTAGCCGGTGCTGAACGTGTGCCCACCGAGGGCGTAGCGGAAGACCACGCCCAGGTTGTCATTGTCGACATTGCCCGCGGCGGCGGAGCCGTCTTCGCCGGACCTCACCCAGCGGAAATCGGTTTTCAGGCTGCCCGGTCCCAGCGGCAGGTCGTGCACCAGCCACAGGTAGTCCTGGCGATAAATGTCGTTCAGCGTGGCGTGGTAGTAGCTCGCGGTGAGGTTGGGCGCGACCTTGTATTTGGCCCCGACATAGCTGAACCCGCTGGAGTCGACATCCAGGAAGCGGCCGTTCTGCGCGGTCACGCGGATGTTTTCGTAGTTGCTCGAATCGCGGAATTTGATGCGGTCGAGGTAACCGCCCATGAGCGTCAGGCGGTCGAAATCGTCCGACTGGAACGTCGTGCCCTGGAAGGTCTGCGGGAGCAGGCGGCCGGGGCTGGAAAAGGCGATGGGCAGGGTCAGCACCATCCTGCCGGTATTCAATTTGGACTGGGCGAAGCGCACTTTGGCGACACCGCCGAAGGTGCTGAAGCTGTCCTCGGCGCGGCCCTGGGAGTCGAGTGGCAGCAACTGGGTGCCGGCGCGGCTGCGGGAGGAGTCCAGTTTGAGGCCGGTCATGCTGGTCAGGTCCAGGCCGAATCCGACCGGCCCTTCGGTGTAGCCGGACTTGAAATCCAGCGTCACGCCCTGCGCCCATTCCCGCAGTTCACGTTTCAGCGCGGGGTTCGCGGGGTCTTTGTAGTCGCGGTCGAAGTAATAGTTGTGCAGTAGCACGGAGGCGCTGCTGTCGGTGATGAAGCTGGTCTGCGCCTGTGCCGTGAAAGACATCGGCAAAGAGCAGGCGAGCAGGGTTGCGGTGCGCAAATTCATGGCGGCTCCGGTTCTTGTTCTTGTAGGGAGTGGTGGCGGCCTCGCGGCCGCGGGTGGGGCTCAGTCCTTCTGCGCGCTCATCATCTGGCCGAAAGGGCGGCGGGCGAAAAGGAAGCCGAGCAGGGCGCCGGGGCCGATGATCGCCGCCATGGTGGCGAGCGCCGAGGCGATGGCGGTCGGCCCGCTGAATACCCGGTCGGCCAGCACGCCGCTGAGGAACGGGCCGACGGTGTAGCCGAAGAGGTTGATGACCAGCAGGTTAACCGCCACGGTGCGTGCCCGCAGGCGGGAAGGACTGATCATCTGCATGCCCAGGCACGTCATGACCGAGATGCTCGGCAGAAACATCATGCACACCGCGAACGCGGCGACCAGCAGCCAGTAATCGCCCACCAGCAAACCGGCGATGATCGCGGGCACCGGGATGGCCACCGCCACCATCAGAATCAGCGCGATGCCGTCCGCACGCCCGGCCTTCTGCAGCCGGCTTGCCAGCCAGGGCAGGCACAGCGTGCCGAGCACCGAGGTCGGCAGGCCCACCGAGCCGAACACGAAGCTGGCCTGGGCGGCGCTCAGGTCGTGAAGGCGGATCAACAGGGTCGGCGCCCAGGAAATCACCCCCAGGGTCAGCGATGAAATCAGCCCGGTGGCGATGAAGAAGGGGATGAACATGGCCTTGTTGCCGACCAGGAACGGCAGCAGTGCGTCGATGCCTGCGCCTGTCGTGGACGAGGGTGTTTCGACCCGCGCCGGCTCGCGGACGGTCAGGGCGAACACCACCATCATCAGCAGGCCCGGCAGGCTCACGGCGAGCAGGGTGAAGCGCCAGGGTTCCATGCCGGGAATCAACTGTTGCCCGCCGGCGAACTGGTACACGGCGCCGCCAATGATGAACGCGCCCGTCGCCATGATGTTGCCGGTGGCCATGTAGAAACTGGTAGGCAGCGCGCGCTCCTTGCGCTGGAACATGTCGCCGATCAGCGACATCGCCGCCGGGGTCAGCACGGCTTCGCCGATGGCAACGCCGGCGCGGCAGATGA
This sequence comes from Pseudomonas sp. 5P_5.1_Bac1, assembly GCF_025466015.1. Classification (NCBI taxonomy): domain Bacteria; kingdom Pseudomonadati; phylum Pseudomonadota; class Gammaproteobacteria; order Pseudomonadales; family Pseudomonadaceae; genus Pseudomonas; species Pseudomonas sp. 5P_5.1_Bac1. The sequence continues at coordinate 27,629 of NZ_JANLNX010000111.1, forward strand.
TCAGGGTGGTGAAGTCGACGGTGAAGGCGGACGCCGCGGTCATCAACGACCACAGCAGCACGCCGGCGAGGATCACCCGCGTGCGGTTGCCCTTGTCGATCAGGTAGGCCACCGGAATCCCGGCGATGGAATACAGCACGGCGAAGCCCGCGCCCAGCAGCAGGCCCATCTGCGTGTTGGACAGTTCCAGGCTCTGGGTGACCGGCTGGGCGACGGCGGAAAGGATGAAGCGGTCGACCATCGAAATCGCGTAGAAGATGATCAGGCAGCCCACGGCGGTCCAGCGTCCGGGGTGGATCTTGCTTTCGGTGTAGGGGAGGGTGGTGCTTTGCTCGTTCATTGCTCAATCCCGTTAATTATTGTTGTTGGATCTGTCAGATGACCGACGGCGGCCCTGACGACCGGACTGCAATCGCAAGCCTGCTGCACGTGGCGCGGGATAGCGGCTTTCGGGATCAGTCTATGGGGCGGGGGGAGGGGAAAAATCGTCACAAAAGACGATTTTTCCCCAAAGCTACGACACCAGTCCCATCTTCCTCGCCACCGCCAGCGCCTGGTTGCGGCTGCCGGTCGAAAGCTTGGCGTTGATGTTGCGCAGGTGGGTGCGCACGGTGCTCAGCGACACGTGCATGCGCCCGGCCAGGTCGAGGTTGGAGCAGCCGTCGGTGAGCAGTACCAGGACTTCGATTTCCTTGCGCGTCAGCGGCTCGGGCAATGGCGCGGCGGGGGCGGGTCTGGCCGGCTCGGCGGGCAGCGCCGGGCCGAAACCGATCAGCAGCGAGCGCAGATAATCCAGCAGCAGTGGCGTGCGTGACGTGCGCGTTTCGTATGACTGCTTGAACTCCAGCACCACCTGGCCGAGCGCCGCCCCTTCATCGAGCACGGTGCGCACATAACCTTCGCGCGCGGCGAATGTCAGCGCCTCTTCCAGCGTTTTGTGCGCGGCGAGCAGGTTGTCGCAGCGCTGCAGCGCCAGCACCTGCAACAACTGCAGCACCAGCGCACGGTGGCGGCGGCCCGAGGCATGGGCGTCTTCCAGATCGACAGCCAGTTGCCGGAGCGCCGCGACCGGGTCGCCAAAATGAATGTCCCAGCGCAGCCGCGCCAGGCGCAGGTAATGACTGTCATGGGCGAGCAGCCGCTGGCGACATTCCCGCGCCCAGATCACCGGGTCATCGGCCCGGCTCAATTCATCCCGCGCCGCCTCGCCTTCGCCCTGGATCAGCAGGATCTTCGCCCGCTCCAGTTGGGCGGCGGCCACTGCACGGGGCAGGCTGCGACGGTGGCCTAGGTATTCGAGTTCGGTCAGCGCATGCAGCGCGGTTTCCAGGTCGTTCTCGTTGAACGCCAGCCGGCATTTGAGCAGGTAGATCAGGATCAGGTGGTCGGGAATGCCGACCTCACGGGCCAGCGGCAGGTAGACGTTAATCAGGTGGCGCGTCTGGACGAGGTCGTTGGCTTCGTACACCGTCGCCGTGTGCAGCACGCCGGCCCAGGCGTTGCCGTGGACGTGTCGATGATTGCTGGCCTGGGTGACATCGATGGCCAGGCGGAAACGCGCGGAGGCGTGACGCAGGCGACCATGCAAGAGGTCGATCAGGCCCTCGGTGGTCTCCGAGTACATCCGGTTGAAGTGGCTTTCACCGCCGTGCAGGCGGCGCGCGGCATCGACCATGCGTTGGGCATCGCGGGTGTCGCCGATGATCAGGGTCTGGTGGGCGATGGCATTGAGCAGGGTGGCGCTGGCGAAGGTATGCCTGGCGTCGAGGTTGTTCAGTGCGCGCATGCCGACCGTCACCGCTTCTTCGCAGTGGTCACGCATGCCCAGCAGGGTCGGGTAGAGCGCGGCGCCGTGATTGCGCACGTGCGGGTCCGGGCTGTTGCGCCAGTCGAGCCGCTCCAGTTCCTGCCAGGCCAGGTGCGCGCCCTCGGTCAGGGCCAGGGCCCACAACGACATCACCTGCAACCGCGGTCGGGCGGCCACCAGGTCTTCGGGAATGGCGGTGAACCAGCGGCGCAGCAAGCGCATCCGGCCTTGTTCCAGCAACGACTCGATGTGGTGTTCGAGCAGCAGCAGGGCCTGGTTGTACTGCTGGCCGAGCACGGCGTGATCAATGGCCTGCACCGCCTGGCCTTGGCTGTCGAACCAGCGCGAGGCCGCAAGGTGCAGGCACGCGTTCTCGCCGGGGCTTTCGCGGTCGAGTCGATCACGGAGAAATTCAGCGAACAGGCCATGAAAACGCCAGAGCCCGTGTTTCGTTTCAACCGGTACGGCCAAGCCCTGGGCTTGCAGGTGCTCGATCATTGGCTGTCCGTCGACGCCCGGGTTCAAGGCCTCGCACAGTGCGGGATTGAAGTACCTCAGCACGCTCATGCGCAGCAGCACCTGGCGCACGCTCGGCGATTGTTCCGCCAGCACCACTTCGCTCAGGTATTGGGCCACGGTGCTGGTGGAGCCGGAGAAGCGGGCGATGAATTCCAGCCGCGACTCGCTGCGCTTGAGCGCAATGGACGCCAGCCACAACGCCGCGGCCCAGCCCTCGGTCTTGCCGTGCAGGTGCTCGACATCGGCGCGGGAGAGGGACGCGGCGCCGAGCTGGCCAGCGAGCAGGGCCTGGCTCTCTTCCCTGTCGAAGCGCAGCTCGCTGGCGCCGATTTCCGTCAGCCGGCCGCTGGCCCTCAGCCGCGCCAGCCCCAGCGCCGGGGTCAGCCGGGTGGTGGCGATCAGGTAGGCGCGATGGGGCAGGTGCAGGGCCAGCTCCTGGAGCAGGGCGAGGACCGAGGGTTCCTGGATGGTTTCCAGTTCATCGATGAAGAGCGCGTACGAGGCCGTGGGCATCGTCATGCAGGTGATGGCGTCGCAGCCGGGCCGGGCGATGCCGAGATGGCGGGTGACCCGGTCAAGGCTGGCGAGCAAGCGGGGCAGGTCGTTGTCTGCCGCGTGGGTGTTGAGCCAGGCCGTGGCGATGCCGGCCTGGTTCAAGTGCGCGCAGGCCTGGGCCATCAGCGTCGATTTGCCGAAGCCGGCCGGTGCGCTCAAAAGGGTGAGCGTGCCGCCCGCGCGGGCGATCACCGGCAGCAGTCGAACCCGTTCGATCTGCTGCGACAGTGGCACAGGTCCTGTGAATCTCGCGTCAGGGGATCCAGGCACGTTGAGCATGATGCGACACCCTCCTTCCTTCGCCACTACCGACAGTTGCGATGCGTATATTGGCTCAGCGCGGCGCGAATCCGCTGGTCAGCAGATCGACCATTTGCGCGGCCACCTCTTCTTTCGTTTGCTTGCCATCCGGGGAAAACCAGCGCGCGGGCCAGTTGAGCGCGCCCGCCAGGGTAAAGGCCAGCAGCCGCGCGTCGCAGGGCGCGACGGAGCCGTCGGCGATGGCTTCCTCGATCAGCCCGCGCATGGCCCGGTCGATGTCACTTTTCAGCGCGCGGAAGCGGGTCCGGCCTTCCTCGGACAAGGCTTCGTCGCCGGTGCGGATCACGCAGCGGCCGAAGTCGTCCATGTTGATTTCCGCGTAGCGACGCAGGTAGCTGCGCAACCGGTCAATCCCCGTGCCGGGCTCCTGGCGTGCGGTGTCGGCGGCGTCGATCAGTTGTTCCAGGCCGTGGATGACGCACTGCAGCAGCACCTGCTCCTTGTTGCCCAGGTAGTGATAGATCGTCGGTTTGGAGATGCCCAGGCTAACGGCCACATCGTCGAGCAGCGTGGCGTGGAACCCGCGCTCGTTGAAGATCCGCACCGCCGCGCGGAGCACGGCCTGGCGCTTGGCTTCACGCTCTTGTTGCTTCTGCGTCGCGCTGGCGAAAGGGGAGGTTTCGGTCACGTCGTTCGTTCCATTTGTCGGGTGTGGGGTGAGCGTCTGGTGGAGGCCCGCTTTCCACTTTCAGGGATTTTCGACCTTGACAGGCCAGTGATCGGAATTCTAGCCTACTGGCGAGTAGATATTCTACCGCTGCGTTAAATCGACGGGTTTTCCTGCTCGCAGCAGAGCTCGCTGTCCCAACAAGAACAAGCAAGAGGATGTGCTCGATGAAGATTCAAGGTGTGGCTGCAGTAGTAACCGGCGGCGCGTCCGGACTGGGTGGCGCGGTGGCCTCGCGGCTGGCGGCGGCCGGCGCCAGGGTGGCGATTCTCGACCTCAACCAGGCACTGGGCGAAGCCCACGCCGCGGCGCTCGGCGGCCTGTTCATCAAGGCCGATGTGACGGATGAAGCCGGCATCGCGCATGCCCTCGAAACCGCGGAAGGGGTGCACGGCAAGGCCCGTATCCTGGTCAACTGCGCCGGCATCGGTCCGCCCGGCAAGGCGCTTTCTCGCGACGGCACGGCGCTGCCGCTGGCCGACTTCGCGCGGATCGTGAACATCAACCTCAACGGTAGTTTCAACGTGCTGTCGAAGTTCGCCGAGCGCCTGCACCTCGCCGAGGCCGAGGGTGAAGAGCGTGGCGTCATCATCAACACCGCGAGCGTCGCCGCCTTCGACGGGCAAATCGGCCAGCCGGCCTACGCTGCGTCCAAGGCCGGGATTGTCGGCATGACCCTGCCGCTGGCGCGGGAGTTCGCCCGCTACGGCATCCGCGTGATGACCATCGCACCGGGGATTTTCCTCACCCCGTTGCTGGCGTCGCTGCCCCAGGACGTGCAGGACTCCCTCGGTCAGCAGGTGCCGTTCCCGAGCCGTCTCGGCCAGCCGGACGAGTTCGCCTTGCTGGTCCAGTCGATTGTCGAAAACCCCATGCTCAACGGCGAAGTCATTCGCCTGGACGGCGCGATCAGGATGGCCGCCCGATGAGCTTCCACGATCAGCAACAGGCCACGGAGATTGCCGACAGGGTCGAGCGCTTCGTCCGCGACGTCGTGATCCCTTACGAGCGCGACAACCGCCGCGATCACCACGACTGCCCCACGGACGCACTGGTGCTGGAACTGCGGGAACGGGCCCGCGAGGCCGGAGTGCTGACCCCGCACATCCTTGCCGATGGCAGCCACCTGAGCCAGCAAGGCACGGCGCTGGTGCTGGCGAAGACCGGGCTGTCGCCCCTCGGGCCGCTGGCCTGTAATACCTGCGCGCCAGACGAAGGCAACATGTACCTGCTGGGCAAAGTCGGCAGCCCGTTTATCAAGGCGCGTTTTCTCGAACCCCTGGTTCAGGGCACCGCGCGTTCCGCCTTTTTCATGACCGAACCCGCCGAGGACGGCGGTGCCGGCTCCGATCCGTCGATGATGCAGACCACCTGCCGCCGCGACGGTGACCACTGGCTGATCAACGGCCGCAAGGCGTTCATCACCGGCGCCGAGGGCGCGCAGATCGGCATCGTCATGGCCAAGGCCGAGGAAGGCGCGTGCATGTTTCTCGTCGCGCTGCCGGACCCGGGCATCCGCATCGAACGCATTCCGCGCACCATCGACAGTTCCATGCCCGGTGGCCACGCCATCGTCGCGCTGGACAACCTGCGGGTGCCCGCCGAGCAGATGCTCGGCGAGGCCGGCGAAGGCTTTCGTTATGCGCAGATCCGCCTCGCGCCGGCGCGGCTATCGCATTGCATGCGCTGGTACGGCGCCTGCCTGCGGGCCAACGAAATCGCCACCGATTACGCCAACAAGCGCATGGCGTTCGGCAAGTTGCTGATCGACCACGAAGGCACCGGTTTCAGCCTGGCCGAGAACCTGATCGACCTGAAACAGGTGGAACTGCTCATCAACTGGTGCGCCAGCGTGCTGGACACGGGTGCGGCGGGCGGCACCGAAAGCTCGATGGCCAAGGTCGCCGTCAGCGAAACCCTGATGCGCGTCGCCGATCGCTGTGTGCAGGTCATGGGCGGCAGCGGCCTCACCGAGGACTCGATCGTCGAACAGGTATTCCGCGAGATCCGCGCGTTTCGCATCTACGACGGCCCCACGGAAGTGCACAAGTGGTCGCTGGCGAAAACCATCAAGCGTGAATGGGCGAGGGCACGGCAATGAGTGCAGTGGAGCAAAAGGCCAATGCCGGCGCGGGTGAGGTGCGCCCCGATATGGCGTTCGATGAGCGTGTTCTGGCCCAGTGGCTACGGTCCAATGTGGACGGTTTCGCCGGTCCGATGACCGTGCTGCAGTTCAGGGGCGGGCAGTCGATTCCCACCTACCAGATCACTACGCCCACCAGCAGCTACGTGCTGCGGCGCAAGCCCGCCGGGGTCCTGCTCAAAGGCGCCCACTCGGTCGAGCGCGAGGCGCGGGTCCAGCAGGCGCTGGGCGGCGTGGGGTTCTGCGTGCCGAAGATTTTCGCGGTGTGCACCGACGAGACGGTGGTGGGCACGCCCTTCTATGTGATGGAGCGCGTCGAAGGGCGGATTTTCTGGGACGCCACCTTTCCCGAGGTCAGCCCGGAGCAGCGCCCGCAGTATTTCGACGCGATGAACCAGACCCTGGCGGCCTTGCACAGCATCGAGCCTGACGCGGTCGGGCTGGGGGATTTCGGCAAGTCGGGCAATTATTTCGCGCGGCAGATCAGCCGCTGGACCTCCCAATACCTGGCGGACGAAGCCGCGGGCCGCGATCCGGACATGGACCTGCTGGTGGAATGGCTGCCGGGGATGATCCCGCCCGGCGACGAGACCCGGATCGTGCATGGCGACTTCCGCTGCGACAACATGATCTTTCACCCGCGCGAGCCGAAAGTCCTGGCGGTACTGGACTGGGAACTGTCGACCCTCGGCCATCCGCTGGCCGACTTCGCCAACCACGCCATGATGTACCAGATGCCGCCCGACATCGTTGCCGGCCTGGCCGGCGCCGACCTGCGGCGGCTGAACATTCCCGCGCAATCCGAGTACGTCGAGCGCTATTGCGAACGCACCGGTCGCGCGTCCATTCCGGCCTGGGAGTTCTATATCGCCTTCAACCTGTTCCGCATGGCGGCGATTTTCCATGGCATCAAAGGACGGGTGATTCGCGGCACCGCCGCCTCGGCCCACGCCCGTGAGCGGGCCAGGAGCTTTCCCGTGCTGGCCGGGCTGGCACGTCGTGCGCTGGAGGAATGCCGATGAACGATTCAGTGCTGCTCGATATCCACGAAGGTGTCGCCACCCTCACCCTGAACCGTCCTGAACAGGGCAACGCCATTGACCTGCCGATGGCCCAGGCACTGCTTCGCGCGGCCATCGTCTGTGACCAGACGCCGGACCTGAAGTGCGTCGTGCTGACCGGCAGCGGCAAACTGTTTTGCGCCGGCGGTGACCTGCAAGCCTTCACCGAGGCGGGCGACGGGATTTCCGGTTTTCTCAGCGAGTTGGCGGGCACCCTGCACCTGGCGATCTCGCGCCTGATGCGTATGAACAAACCGTTGCTGACGCTGGTGAACGGTGCGGCGGCAGGCGCTGGCCTGAGCCTGGCGCTGATCGGCGACATCGTTCTCGCGGAGCCCGCCGCCTCCTTCACGCCGGCTTACGGTGCCATTGGCCTGAGCCCGGATGGCGGGCTGAGCTGGATACTGCCGCGCTTGACCGGCTTGCGCCGGGCGCAGGAACTGATCCTGCTCAACCAGCGCCTGAGCGCGGCGCAGGCGCACGGGCTGGGCCTGGTCTCGCGGGTGGTCGAGGCCGGCCAGTTGCAGGCCGAAGGGGCACGCGTCGTGGCAACCCTGGTCGCGATGAACCCAGCGGCGCTCGGCAGCGTCAGGCGGCTGTTGCTGGAAAGCCACGGCACCCCGTTGGAAACGCAACTGGAAAACGAGGCCCGCAGCATCGCGGCCCTCGCCGCACAGCCTTGTGTCCGTGACAAAGTCGCTGCATTCGTTGCGCAGCGGCTCCCTAAAAACAAGAAGGAGTTGAGTCATGGCTGATGCCTACATTGTTGCAGCCGTTCGCACCGCGGGCGGGCGTCGTAACGGCAAACTGGCCGGCTGGCACCCGGCGGACATGGGCGCCGAAGTGCTCGACGCGCTGGTCGAGCGCTCGGGAATCGACCCGGCGGCCATCGACGACGTGATCCTCGGTTGCGTGACCCAGGCCGGTGAGCAGGCGTTCGCCTTCGCCCGCAACGTGGTGCTGGCTTCGCGGCTGCCGCAGAGCGTGCCGGCGGTCACCATTGATCGCCAGTGCGGCAGCTCACAGCAGGCGGTGCAGTTTGCGGCGCAAGCGGTCATGTCCGGGTTCCAGGATGTGGTCATCGCCGGCGGCGTGGAAAGCATGAGCCGGGTGCCGATGTTCTCCAACCTGTCCTTCCACGAAAAGGAAGGCATCGGCATCGGCCCGTTCAGCGCGCGGATCCAGGAGCGCTTCAAGGTCAGCAGCTTCAGCCAGTTCGCCGGTGCGCAAATGCTCGCGGAGAAGTACGGTCTCGACCGCCTGACCCTCGACCGCTTCGCGCTGGCCAGCCATCAGCGGGCGGCGCGGGCGACCCACAGCGGCGCGTTCCGCGATGAAATCATCGGCCTGGCGACCGCCGACGGCTTGCACCTGGTTGACGAAGGCATTCGCTTCGATGCGTCGCTGGAGGGCATCGGTTCGGTGAAGCCGTTGCAGGAAGGCGGCGTGGTCACGGCCGCCAACGCCAGCCAGGTGTGCGATGGCGCGTCCGCGGTGCTGGTGGTCAGCGAACGCGCCTTGAAAGCCCATGGCCTGACGCCCATTGCGCGGATCGTCGACATGACCGTCACCGCGGGCGACCCGGTGATCATGCTCGAAGAGCCGATTTTCGCCACGCGCAAGTCCCTGAAGAAAGCCGGCCTGAGCATCGCCGATATCGACCTCTATGAAGTCAACGAAGCCTTCGCCCCTGTTCCTCTGTCCTGGCTGGACGCGCTGGACGCCGACCCCGAGCGGTTGAATGTCAACGGTGGCGCCATTGCCCTCGGCCACCCGCTCGGTTCGTCCGGGACCAAACTGATGACCACCCTGATCCACGCCCTGAAAGCCCGCGGCAAGCGCTATGGCTTGCAAACCATGTGCGAGGGCGGCGGCATCGCCAACGTCACGATTCTGGAGGTGCTGTGAGATGAGCTTTCGTAACCGTGTGACCGAATTGCTCGGCATTCGCCACCCGATCGTGCAGGGCGGCATGATGTGGGTTGGCCGGGCCGAACTGGCCAGCGCCGTCTCCAACGCCGGCGGCCTGGGTACGCTGACCGCGCTGACCCAGCCGACCCCCGATGCGCTGCGGCGGGAAATCGACCGCTGCCGGAGCCTGACCGACAAACCGTTCGCGGTGAACCTGACGATCCTGCCGTCGGTCAACCCGCCGCCTTACGCCGAGTACCGCCAGGCGATCATCGATTCCGGCGTGCGCATTGTCGAAACCGCGGGCAACAAGCCGCAGGAACATGTCGAGGCGTTCAAGGCCCACGGCTTGACCGTGATCCACAAATGCACGGCGGTGCGCCATGCCGTGTCGGCGCAGCGCATGGGCGTCGACATCATTTCCATCGATGGCTTCGAGTGCGCGGGGCACCCCGGCGAGGATGACATTCCCGGTCTGGTGCTGATTCCCGCCACTGCCGACAAGGTGACCATCCCGATCATCGCCAGCGGCGGCATTGGCGACGGGCGCGGCCTGGCGGCGGCCATGGCCCTGGGCGCGGAAGGGGTGAACATGGGCACGCGTTTCTGCGCGACCCGTGAAGCGCCAATTCATGAGGCAATCAAGCGCTTTCTGGTGGAGAACGATGAGCGGGCCACCCACCTGATTTTTCGGCGGTTCCACAACACCGGGCGGGTCGCGCGCAACAGCGTGTCGGACGAGGTGGTGCGCCTGTCCCAGGCCGCCGAAGCCACGTTCGAGGACATCCGTGGCTATGTGTCCGGCGCCAAGGGCCGCGAGGCGCTGGAGACCGGTAATCTCGACGCCGGGCTGGTCTGGGCCGGACAGATCCAGGGGCTGATCCGTGACGTGCCCAGTTGCGAAGAACTGCTGGAGCGCATGATCCGTGACGCCCGCGACATCATCAATCGCCGTCTCGGCGGCATGCTGGCCTAGGTCGGGAGAGAGAACGATGGACTATCAATTCATCCGCGTGGTCCGCGAAGGGCACCTGACAATCGTCACCCTGCAGCGGCCGGATGCTTACAACGCCATGAACTACGCAGCCCATGAAGAGCTGCAGCGCGCCTTTGACGACTTCGCCAGCGACGACGAGCAGTGGCTGGCGATCCTCACCGGTAGCGGGAACAAGGCGTTCTGCGCCGGGCATGACCTCAAGCAGCAGGCCAACGACGCCAATCTCGGCACCCCGCCGGCGGGGTTCGGCGGGCTGACCGCGCGGTTCGACCTGCACAAACCGGTGATCGCCGCCGTCAACGGCGTGGCCATGGGCGGCGGCTTCGAGCTGGCGCTGGCCTGCGACATCATCGTCGCGTCGAGCAATGCCGCCTTCGCGCTTCCCGAAGCCAAGATTGGCCTGGCCGCGCTGGCCGGCGGCATGTTGCGGCTTCCCGCGCTGATCGGCCTCAAGCGCAGCATGGGCCTGCTGCTCACCGGGCGCCGCGTCAGCGCCAGCGAAGGCGTGCAGCTTGGCTTCGTCAACGAAGTGACGGAGGGTGACGTGATGGACCTCGCCCGGCGCTGGGCCGATGACATCCTCACCTGCAGCCCGCTGTCGGTCCGGGCGACCAAGCAAACGGTGATGCGCGGCCTGGATGTGTCGGTGGAGCAGGGCATGGGCGAACAATGGGACTACTCGCAGGTTCGCGCCATGCTTGCCTCGGCGGACGCCGTCGAGGGCCCGAAAGCCTTTGCCGAGAAACGCGCCCCGGTGTGGTCGGGACGTTGAATCCGCGGGCCGTACTTCCTGACAACGACAATAAGAGAAAAACGCCATGCACCCGTTGATTCACGCCCGCACCAACCCCGACAAGCCTGCCTGCGTCCTGGTTTCCAGCCAGGAGGTCCTGACCTACGGCGAACTTGATGCCCTGGCGAACCAGGCCGCGCACCTGTTTCGCAGCCTTGGCCTCACTCGCGGAGACACCGTGGCGGTGGTACTGGGCAACGATTTCGAGATTTTCGTGGTGGCCTGGGCCACTCAGCGCATCGGGCTTTATCTGACTGCGGTATCGACCAAGACCTCCGTGGGCGACCTGGCCTACGTGTTGGAAAACTCCGGTGCCAAGGCGCTGGTGGCCGGCCGCGCCTATGCCGACGTCGCCGAACAGGCGGCGAAGCAGATCGGCTCCCACAGCCTGCAGGTATTCAGCGCCGCCCCTGGCCGCCGTTCGTTGCGCGAAGCCTGCGAGGGCCTGCCGACCACTCTGGTCAGCGACCCCAGCCCGGGCTCCGACATGCTCTATTCGTCCGGCATGACCGGCCGCCCCAAGGGCGTCAAGCCGCAGTTGCCGGAAGGCTCGATCGAAGCGCCGATCCCGCTGATGCGCCTCGGCGGGGCGCTTTACGGGATGGATGGCGACAGCCGCTACCTGTCGACGTCACCGCTGTACCACGCCGCGCCGCTGCGTTGGGCGATGGTGATCCAGCGATTCGGCGGGACCGTGTTCATCATGGAGCGTTTCGACGCGGAGCAGTCACTGGCGTTGATCGAACAGGAGCGCATCACGCACTCGACCTTCGTGCCCACGCATTTCGTGCGCATGCTCAAGCTCGATCCAGCGGTTCGCCAACGCTATGACCACCGCTCGCTGCGCGCGGTGATCCATGCCGCGGCGCCGTGCCCGGTGCCGGTCAAGCACGCCATGATCGACTGGTGGGGGCCTGTTATCCACGAGTACTACTCGGGCACGGAAACCTGCGGGATTACCGCCCTGGATTCGGCGCAATGGTTGAGCAAGCCGGGTTCGGTGGGGCGCGCCGTGCTGGGGACCCTCAAGATCCTCGGCGCGGACGGCGAGGAGGTGCCGTCGGGCACCCAGGGCGATGTCTACTTCGCCGATGGCCCGCGCTTCGAGTACCACAACGACCCGGAAAAAACCCGCCAGGCGTACAACGCCAAAGGCTGGGCGACGCTGAACGACATCGGCTGGGTCGACGAGGACGGCTACCTGTTCCTGACCGATCGCAAGAGCTTCATGATCATTTCGGGCGGCGTGAACATCTACCCGCAAGAAATCGAAAACCTGCTCATCACCCACCCCGACGTCGAGGACGCGGCGGTGTTTGGCGCGCCTGACGCCGAAATGGGCGAGCGGGTGGTGGCGGTGGTACAGCCCCGGGCGGGTATCGCCGGGAGTGCCGAGTTCGCGGAAACGCTTCGCCGCTTCGTTCGCGAGGGCCTGGGTGGCGTCAAGTGCCCGCAGCAGTTCGATTTTCGCAGCGAGCTACCGCGTGAGCCTACGGGGAAGCTGATGAAGCGGTTGTTGAAAGCCGAGTATGAAGTGGCTTATCGGGGGGCTTAGGTGGGGCTGACTCACACATGACGGCTGTCGGCCTGGCGAGCAACTCGCCAGGCCGGGATCAAGGGCTTAGAAATTTACCGTGTAGCGCACGATAAAACGGTTTTCGTTGGCGCTGTCGGCATAGGTGGAACGGTTGGTGGAGTTGCGCCATTGCACGCCGAGGCCTTTTACCGGGCCGCTCTGGATGACGTAGGCGATGTCGGTGACACGTTCCCATTCTTTGCCCGATTCACCCGCCTGGCGCAGGGCCGCCGCCTGGCGGGTAGTCAGCATGGCGGGATCGACATCGTCGCCGTTGACGTACCGCAGGGTCAGCGTCAGGCCGGGCAGGCCGAGGGCGGCGAAATCGTAGTCGTATCGAGCAAACCAGACACGTTCGTTTGGCGCGCTGAAGGTGCTGACCAGCGACTCGCCAAACAGGTAGGTGTCTGTCCCGTTGACGAACGCGAAGGGCGTATCGCCCCATGCTTTCTGGTAGCCGCCGCCGATAGTGTGGCCTTTCAGGCTGTAGGCGAAATAGCTACTCAGCGTGCGGTTGTCGACGTCCCCCAACAGCTCGTCGCCTGTTGCTCCGGCATCGAACAGGCGGACGTCGGCAATCACCGCGCCTGTCGACAGCGGTTGGTTGAGCTTCAGGCCGGCGTAGTGGGTGCGATAGAGGTCGGCGAGCTCAGCGATGTGATAGCTCAGGGTGAGTGTCGGCAGTAGCTTGTAGTCGAACGCCAGGTAGTCGAAATGATCAGCGTCGATGGCGCGATAACCGAAGGTCGTGAGCGATTCGAAATCCGTCGAGTTTCGCTGCTTGACGGCGTTGACGCGAATCGCCGAGACGGTCAGTGAGTCGACATCATTGGACACCAGGGAGCCGCCGCGGAATACCTGCGGCAACAGCCGGCTGTTGTTGCTCCACAACAGCGGCATCAGTGGGCTGATGCCGCCGAGGCGAAGTTCGCTCTTGCCGAGCCGCGCCTTGGCCGTCAGCGTGAACTTGCCGTACTCGTCTTCGACGTTGCGCTGCGAATCGAACGCCAGAAGGCCCGAGCCGGTGCGGTCCGGGCTTGAATCCAGCTTGAGCCCCAGCAGGCCTTGAGCATCCACGCCAAAGCCCACCGTCCCCTCGGTGAAACCTGACTGCACGTTGAGAATGAAGCCTTGCGCCCATTCGTCGCGCTTCGATTGGCTGGCACCCTCGTTGCGGAAGTCGCGGTTGTAGTAGAAGTTTCTGAGTTCCAGGCTTGCCTTGGTGTCATCGATGAAATCAGCGCACGCGAAGGGGGCGCACGTGAGTGCCGCCACCGGCACGAGGAAGTGGGCGTGGTATGTCGTCATTGCAAGCACCTTTTGTTGTTTTAGTGTGCATGAACCCCTGCCGCCGCTAGTGGGCAACATGAGTGATAACGCTGGAGGAATTGCTGTCAGGCGGGTGTCGTGCTCGGCCGCTCAGGCGCCGGAGGCCAGGCGCACGATCGCGTCACGGCTGCCCGCCCGTTGACGGAGCAGGAACTTCTGGATCTTGCCGGTGGCGGTTTTTGGCAACTCGTCGAAAATCACCCGTTGCGGGCACTTGAAACGGGCCAGGCGTTGTTGGCAGAACGCGATCAATTCCTGCGGCGTGGGCGTTTGCACGCCAGCTTTCAATTCAACGAAGGCGCAGGGGACTTCACCCCATTTGTCGTCCGGTTGCGCGACAACCGCCGCATGAAGTACCGCGGGGTGGGCATGCAGCGCTTCTTCGATTTCGATGGAGGAAATGTTCTCGCCGCCCGAAATAATTACGTCCTTGCAGCGGTCGGTGATCTGGATGTAACCGTTCTCATGGACGACCGCCACATCGCCGGTATGAAACCAGCCGCCGGAAAACGCCTGGCGGGTGGCAGACGGGTTTTTCAGGTAACCCATCATCACGGTATTGCCGCGCATCAGCAGTTCCCCGGTGGTCTGGCCATCGCGCGGGACCGGCTGCAGTGTCTCGGAATCCGCCACCATCAGGTCTTCGAAGACGGCGCCGCGTGCACCCTGGCGAACCCGCAACGCGCACTGTTCAGCGGGTGGCAGGGCGTCCCAGGCGTCTTGCCAGACACAGCTCACCGGTGTTCCGCACACTTCGGTGATGCCATAGACATGATCGACATCGAAGCCCAACGCCAGGACTGCCCGCAGCACTGCGGCGGGCGGCGGGGAGCCGGCGGTCAGCACCCGGACCGGCGTCGCCAGGGCGGCGCGGCCGGTCGTGTTGGCGATCATCGCCATGACGATGGGGGCGGCGCAGAAGTGATCGACCGCATGGGTGTCGATGGCGTCGAACACCGTTTCAGCCGAGACCTTGCGCAAGCACACGTGGGTGCCGGCGGCTGCGGTGATCGCCCAGGTGAAACACCACCCGTTGGCATGGAACATGGGCAGCGTCCACAGATAGCGCGGCGCCCGGGCCAGCGGCCAGTTGGTCATTTGCAGCAGGCTCATGAGGTAAGTGCCGCGGTGGCTGGCAACCACGCCCTTGGGATCGCCGGTGGTCCCGGAGGTGTAGTTGAGGGCTATCGGTTGCCATTCGCTGGCCGGCCAGACACCCGCGAAGCCAGGGTCGCCGCCGGCCAGCAAGCGCTCGTAATCGGTTTCGCCAATGGCTGGCCCGTCGGGCGAAAGGTGGTCGTTGATATCGATCACCACCGGGCGTTGTTCCAGCAGTTCGAGCGCCGCCGCCGCCAGCCTGGCGAACTCGCGATCCACCAGCAGCAGCTTGCATTCGCTGTGGCGAAGGATGAAGGCGACACCTTCGGCGTCCAGGCGATAGTTGATGCCGTTCAGCACCGCGCCGGCCAGCGGCACCCCATAGTGTGCTTCGAGCATCGCCGGCGTGTTTGGCGAGAGGATGGACACCGTGTCGCCCTGGCCCAGGCCTCTGCTGGCCAATGCCGAAGCCAGCCGGTAGCAGCGCTCGCGGGTTTCAGCCCAGGTTCGGCGCAGCTCACCGTGCACCACGGCATGCCGTTGCGGATGGACCAGGGCGGCGCGGTCGAGGAAACCGAGCGGCGTGAGGGGCAAGTGGTTGGCAGGGCTACGCTCGAGCCCGCTCTCATAGGCACCAGGATTCATGGGGTTGTCTCCTTGTTATTGTGATGAAAAGTGGTGAAGGCGCTGACGGGCTCGCGGTCAGTGACCAGGGTGTTCTCGATGCGGGTTTCGTCGGCGTAGCCAAGGCTCATCCCGCACACCAGCATGTGCTCGGGAGGAATCGCCAGCATCTCGGTAATCACCTCGTGGTACTTGAGAAACGCGGCCTGCGGGCAGGTGTGCAAGCCTCTGCCGCGAGCGGCGAGCATGACGCTCTGCAGGAACATGCCGTAATCCAGCAGGCTGCCTTCCTGAAGCACGCGATCAATGGTGAAGATCAGGCCTACCGGCGCATCGAAAAACCGATAGTTGCGGGCGTGCTGCTGATGCATGCGCTGCTTGTCGCCCTTGCTGATGCCCAGCAGGCTGTACAGCTCCCAGCCGACCTGGCGGCGCCGCTCGACGTAGGGCGCGACCCACTCACGCGGGTAATACTCGTAAGGATCGGCGAGGTTTTCAGTGAGCGCCGGGTCGTTGTCGAGCGCGGCGATCGCGTTGGACAAGCGTGCCTTCATTGCCCCGGTGATGACATGAACGCGCCACGGCTGCATGTTCACGCCGGTCGCACAGAAGCGCGCCACATCCAGGATCGATTCGATGTCCTCGCGTGATACCGGGGTCGGCAGAAAGGCTCTGATGCTGCGGCGCGAGGCGATCGCCCAATCAACCGTCTGCTCCAGTAGCTGCGCCGAGAGTGGCGGTTGTGATAAGCGGTTCATAGTCATCTCTTACAGGTTCGTGTGTGAGGGGCAAGCGCGGGCGCGCCGGGGCCGCAGGCTCAGTTGGACGCGACGGCAGCCTTTGCCTGGGCAGAGTCGGAGCGTGACTGGTTGATCAGGGTGACGGCCGCGGCACCGATCAGGCCGGCCAGGCTGATCGCCATGAAGTTCTGCTCCAGTGGCAGGCTCAAGGACACCAGCCAGCCGATAAGCACCGGTGCCACGATCGCGCCGATGCGGCCAACCCCGGAGGCAAAGCCAACGCCGGCAGAGCGGAGGGTCGAGGGATAGAAGTCGCCGGCGTAGGCATAGGCCAGCAGTTGTGTGCCCAGGGTCGAAGCACCCACCACGAACACCACCACGAACAGCAGGCTGGTCGAGCGGGTATAGCCGAGCAACGTCAAGGCGATTGCGCCCACCAGGTAGAAGCACACCAGCACATGCTTGATGTTGAATTTGTCGCTCAACCAGCCACCGCCGAGGGCACCGACGATGGCGCCGACATTGAACACGATGACGAAGTTGAGGGCCGAGCCCAGGCTGAAACCGGCCATCGCCATCAGCTTGGTCAACCAGGAATTGAGGGCGTAGACCATGAACAGCCCGGTCATGAACGCTGCCCAAATCATCACGGTGCTGAAGCCGCGGCCGTCCTTGAACAGGTTGCGTACCGGTGCCTCCTGCTTGCCGAGCACCGCTGGGTTGCCGACCATCACGGCCTGGTCGTCGATGGCCAGGTCTGGCCGCAGTTGTCGGGCGATGTCGCGCAGTTCGTCCTGGCGGTCATTCTTCAGCAGGTAGCCGATGGAGTCGGGCATGCTCTTGAGGATGAACGGAATGAGCAGCACGGGTAGCCCGGCGATGTAGAACACCCACTGCCAGCCGTGGCTTTCGATCAACTGCTTGGCCGTCAGTGCGACGAGAATGCCGCCTACCGAGTAGCCGGCGAATACCAGCGTCACCAGGCGCGTGCGTAGCTTCAGGGGCGAAAACTCTCCCATCTGCGCGGTGCACACCGGCAACACACCGCCGATCCCCAGGCCGGCGATGAAGCGCATGACACTGAAACTCACGGGGTCATTGGTCAGGCCCGCTGCGGCGGTAAACAGACTGAACAGCGCGACGCAGAACGCGATCATTTTCGGGCGGCCGATCCGGTCTGCCAGGGTGCCGAGGAAAATGGCGCCGAGCATCGTGCCGAACAGCGCCGAGCCGGCCATGATGCCGGCGCTCGTCGGGTCGATATTCATGTCTTTCATGATCGCCGGGAGCGCCGCGCCGACCACTGCCAGGTCGTAGCCATCGATCACCAGGATCAGCACGCACCAGAATAGAATCAGCCTGTGGAAACGGTTGAATCGTGACTCGGCCGCCAACGTATAAACGTTCACCGGTTGCATAGCGTGTCTCCTTCAATCTTGTTTTTGTTTGTGAAGTGCACTGTGGGTCGTCGGGCATGCCGCGCTGTACGACGTACTGCGGAGCCGATCATAGGGGCGGGGCGTGGGCGCGGCCCATGCCCGCAGGCATCGTTGTGATTGACCGATTCGGGCAGTCTTTGAGGTGGGCGGGCGGCGCGGGGCGGGAAGGGGAGCGTGCGGTCGGATGGGTGCCGTCAGAGGTCGGCGTCTTCGCCCTGGGATCGGCGATAGGCGCCGGGGCTTACCCCGGTCCATTTCTTGAAGGCACGGTGGAACGCGCTGGTTTCCTGAAATCCTGTGCGTGCCGCGACGTCGGTCACCGTCAAGCCAGGCTGGCTGAGCAGATTGATGGCGATGTCTCGGCGCAGGTTGTCCTTGAGCCGTTGGTAGTTGAGCCCTTCGGCCTGCAGCCGGCGCTGCAGGGTCGAATAGGACATGCGCAGCATCTTCGCCAGCGCCTCGAGTTCTGGCCACTCTTCGGGGCTTTGCCCGCGCAGGCGTTGCCGGATCCGGGCACTGATGCTCTCGTCGTTGCGGTATTTGACGAGGATGCTGGCAGGCGACTCCTTGAGGAATGCCGCCAGCGTGAGGGGCGTCTGGGCCACCTTCAACTCAAGGAAGTCGCGCTCGAAGAACACCTGCGAGACCGGCGCCGCAAAGTTGATGTTTTCGCAGAAACGCATCCGGTAGTCGCTGTCGTCCTCAGGCTGTTGAGCGCGCAGGTCAAGGCGCTGAATCGGGATGCGCCGATTACCCAGCCAGCAGAGCAGGCCGTGGACCAGAATGAGCCAGGTCCCGTAGCAGAACAGCCTGCGCTGCACGCCGTGATCGTGGAGGACGATGACCGCCGACTCGCCGTCGAACATTAGCTCACCGTACACGTCATCCAGAATCGAGCGGAGAAATGCCAGCATGCGCCGCAAGGCGTGCTCCAGGTTTTCGCAGCCGAGCGTGAGCTGGCACATCAGCTTGAAGCTGCCGCGTCGCATCGGATGGCGGTCGATGGCAAAGAACTCATCATCGAGCACGTCCGACAGGGCAACCCACAGACGCGAGAACCCCGCCGCCGATACCCGTGCCTGAGGCGATGCCAACAGCGCCGGGTCAATGCGCGCCTGACGCAGCGCCCATGCCACGTCGACGCCCTTGTGCCGCGCGCCGAACAGCGCCTCTTGTACCAGCCCGATCGAGGTGGTGCCCTTGTCTGGTGGCAGTGCCATGCAGTCTCCTTCCTCTGGCCGATGGATTGCGATAGCCGCCGGCGGCGCGCAACAGTGCTGTAGCGCCGCTACGTTCTGTTTTCAGCTATCGCTTGTCAACCGGGAGGGTGCGCTGCTGGGCCGCTCGCTGTCGGGGAGAAAAAGGGGACAGATCTTGAAAATCAACGCTCGCTGCTTCTACCTGACGGATTAGCAGGGCTGTGCCGCCGTGCTATTACTGACGTTACGCCCCAGTACCAGCACCGTGACAAAACCGCAGCCCACCAGGGCCGTGGCCAGACTCAACAGCACCGAGCTGCCCATCTGGTCGACGATCTGCCCGCCGAAGAACGAGCCCAGCGCGATGATCACCTGGAACAGGGCGACGAACAGTGGCATGCCGCGTTCGACATCCTTCGGCGCCACGACAAACATCCAGATGCTGGCGCAGGCCGGGAACGCGCCGAAGGCGAAGCCCCAGAGTGCGATCAGCATCGCGGCGCCGGTCATGCCGGTGGCGAAGTGGGGGAACAGGGCGGTGCTGATGCCGATGGTCAGTGCCACCAGCAACAGCGTGTGGCGCACGCTGCGGTTGGCGGCAAAGCCGGCGAAAATATTGCCGATGACCCCGGCCACGCCATAGAGCAGCAGGAGCGAGCCAATCGTCGGCCCATCGAAACCGGCGCTCTGTTTGAAGAAGGGGGCGACATAGGTGTACGCGGCAAAGTGCGCCAGGCCAATCAGCAAGACCGCGATCAATCCAACCCGCGCTTGTGGATTGATAAACAAGGCCGGCAGGTCACTGATGCGAATGGCCTTGTCCGGGTTGAGCCGCGGCAGCAGGAAGACCTGCGCCAGCAGCACCGGAATGCCCAACAGGGCGGTAACCAGGAAGGTCATGCGCCACCCCATCAGGCCACTTAGCCAGGTGCCTACCGGAACGCCCAACACCGTGGCCAGGGTCACCCCGACCATGATGATTGAAGTAGCCTGGGCTACGCCGACTCCCTTGGGCGCCAGACGGCCGCTGAGGGCAATGGCCGTCGCCCAGAAACCGCCGATGCTGATGCCCAGCAAAACGCGGCCGAACAGCAACAGACCGAAGTCGCTGGCATAGGCCACGACCGAGTTGGCGATGATCATGATCAGCGTCAGGCCGATCAGCAGATAGCGACGGTCCAGAGCGCCAATCCCCACCGACAGCAACGGCGCGGCGAGGGCGGCCATGATGCCGGGGAGGGTAACCATCAGACCGGCATGGCCGGCACTGATGCCGAGGTCGCTGGCGACATCGTTGAGCACGCCCACCGGGAGAAACTCACTGGTCACCAGGGCGAAAGCGCCCACGGCGACTGAAAGGATTGCCAGCCACTGCTGTTTGACGCTTTGCTGACTATGTTCGGGGAGGCCGCGAGGGGCCTGGCTGGCGCTTGGCATGGGTGCTGGGTTCCAAGGGGTGAATGTCGCCTGAAGGCAGGCGGGGGAGAGGGGAAAAGCTGGGAGGCGATTATAGGAGCCGGTTTTGGGAGTCCGACAGGGGAGCACTTCGATAGTAATCATCAGTGCAATCGATGGGATGGGCGGGGGAGAGGGGTTGGTTTAGGTTGCAAATCGTAGGGGAGGCAGCTGTACGCGGGTTCGCGGACCGAGGCAAAAGGAACTCGGCAGACCCAAGGTCTCCCACGCACAGCCGCCATAGCATGAAAAACGCATGCGAAAAAACGCCTGTAATCGCGTCCACACGCCCACAGATTCTTGCGCCGCTTTTCAGCGATCACCGCAACAGATGCAGGCACTGCAAATTCACAAGACTTTTCGCCTTATTCGAAATAAACGCTTAGGTTCCCACTCTGTAGGAATAGCAAAGCAATGAAGAAAAATACAAGCGAGCGCAACCCACTCAATCACCGGGTGACTCTTGGTCAGGTCTGGGAAACACTTGAAGAACAGCACGCAGTCATTCTGGGTCAGCTCTATATAAAAGAATGCACAAGCGCTATTTGTGAACACGATAGCGACCGTCAGTGATTTTCTGTAGTTCGCTCCTGAAAAACTGAACTTAAGGTGGTAGGCCATGAAGACGCCTGAAGCAGCGCAGATTACGAAGATCCAATTAGTCATTTTTTAGCTTCTTCGTAAACCTGGCTTGCCGTCCAGGCGCCCATGATTGCTTCAAACAAAAGCGCTCCTTTATTCATAAGTTTATAGGCAGGTACGTAGTCTGTTTTTATTGGCCTGAATAGCTGCCAAGTGCCTGGCTTTGGCAATGGCCTATAAAATCCATAGATCGACAACAAGACGTCTACACTGCCGTACGCAACACTTCCATTGCTTTCGCTTCCTCCCGCAGCGACAGCGACACCTTGATAGAGTTTTTTCAACGGTCCTACTGCATCAGAGCGGCCAGAAGAGAGATTGGCGCCATTTTCATAGATATTATTTGCACCGTGAGCAACCATCGGTGCGCCCGCAACAGCACATACGGTCATAGCGGAGCCGTAGCAGACACCAACGCCAGTTGTCATCATTGAGGCGCCTGCTATTACACCGCCCACTTCCAGTCCTATTCTGGAAATGCTCTTATGCTCCACCTCAATCTGCTTTAAACCTTCCTCCGTCCTGATCTTCCCATTCCGCACATCCTCCAAAACCTGCCGCACGTAATACGCCATCGTCCGATTAAACCGACCCCGTAACACCCCGTCCTTGATATGCCGGGATCTGACGATGCAGGCATATCGAGTCAGGTTCGCCGCACTTTGATGAAGCTCCGAGAGCTGGTTATCCAGCCGATAGGGCGAGGGCCGCGTACTCATTCGGTCATCCCCCATAAGATGTAGCCACGGGCGCTGGCGGTGTGGTGAATCCAGGTGATGCTCAGGTAGCTGTGATTGGCCATGCTCGAACTCCTTGTAGGTTGGAGTTCGCAGCCTAGAGAGGTGACACGGCAGAGTCTGTGAGGCGTTTCCGAAAGATTTAAGGGAAATTAAGCAAGTTCGCGGAAGGGCCGAACGAGCATCCCGCGAACTCGTGTCCTCAACGCGCCAGATGCAAGTACTGCAAATGTCGTTCGTACTGCTCGAGAATGTCGTTGATGGTCTGCTCCTTGCTTCAACCCGATATGTCGAGGGGCCACATGCGTGGCCCTTCAAAGGATCCGCCTGTCACCCTTGAGCCTGGGCCTGCTCGCCTCGATTGCGCAACGCTTCAGTCAACGCCTGGCAGATTTCCAGTGATTGCCAGGTAGACCACGCCAGGTCCGCCAGCGGCCGTTCGAGCATTTCGCAGAGTTGCGCGTTGGTTTCGAAGGCTGATGTCAGCGCGGCCGAAAGATGCACCAGCGCGTCGTCGATATCGGCCGCCGGGTGTACGGAAAACACCGGTGGATGAGCGCCGTTGCATGAGCCGAAATGGGTGTGAGGAACGGTTTGGCGGAGGGTGGAGACGGGCGGGTCGGGAACGATCTTTTTCATTGTGTGGCTCCTTGATTAGTGGAGCCGTCACCGTTCGCTACCAAACGAAAGGGTGGCGGTCGTGCGCAGGTTGGTAGACCGGGAATCAAGGAACCCAGCGCGCCCGAAGGCGCCCTACGCACAGCCGCCATAAAATCAACAGCGGGCGAACAGCACCGCTGTTTCAGAGGGACGTCGTGCGTCTTGATTTACCGGGCTACCAAACCCGATCGCTGATTGTGCAGCGACCGGCGAAGACTAGGTAGCGAGTTCCAAGTGCGCAACGACTCATGGGGCGGAAAAGTATGATTGGGAAATTGCCTACGAGAAAGTCGGAAATAGTAGAAGCTTTGTAGCCTGAGGCAGCCGTTGGAGTGGGTTTTCGCCGGGGTGGTTGTCGGGAAAAGTCACGCGACCTGGCCTACGCAATCACCGGCTCACCCTGGATAGTCGCGATCAGTTGCGTTTCACCCGGGCGGGACTTGCGCGGGGATAGCACAAAGCCATATCTTGCCTCGCCCCCCGAAGATCAGCCCGGTAATCCCGTATGCGCATGGCGTCCAGCCTGTTGTCCGCATTGTGTGTCCTTGCGTTTTCCTGCCTTGCCAAGGGTACTGCGGCGGATCTGCTGCCTTTTCAGGAAATCCCCGACTTGCCATCGCGCACCAGCCTCACGCTGGGCAGCACGGCATACGATCCCCCGGATGACCTGAGCGTGAAGCCCTTCTTCAGTGGTGGCATTGCGCTGGACAACTTCGGTGGCGATGACGATGAGGGCCGGCTCGCCAGCGCCCTCAACCTGCATGGCCTGCTTGACCCGAGCGACCTGCTGAGCCTGCGCAGCATGGGCTCGGCCGAGACCGGCCATTACCACTGGGGCACTTACCACCTGGACGTCGGCCCTTGGGCCAGCCGGTTGGGCATCATCCTGTCGGACATGTCCTATGAGTTGGGCGACGAACTCGAAATCCTCGCGGCCAAGGGCAAGGCCCGTACTGCCAGCGCATTCATCATTCAGCCGCTCTTTCAGTACCCGGCGTTCAGCCTCAAGGCCCGGCTGCAGTTCGACGACAAACACCTGCGGGACGAGTCGGGGCTGCTCGGCATCAACAGCGAAAAACGATCACGCGTGCTCAACTACGGTCTCTCCGGCACGGCCCGGGACCCGTTGCTGAACGGCGCCACGACCACCCTTGCGCTGAGCTGGAGCGAGGGCAGCCTGAATATCGACGGATCGCCCTGGACACTGGTCGGCAGGGCCGATCCGGGCCATTTCAGCCTGCTGCGCGCCAGCCTGGCCCGCCTGCAACAGTTGGGTGGACGTCTGGCCCTGTATGTTCGCCTTCAGGGCCAGTGGTCGGATGACAACCTGGACGACTCGGAAAAGCTCTATATCGGCGGCGTCTTCGGCGCGCGCTCCACCTACCAGACCGCCGCATTCGGTGATCGCGGCTGGCTTGCCAATCTTGAGCTGCGCTATGCACTGACTGATACCTGGCAACTGGTGACCTTTGCCGATCATGGTGAAGCGCGCCTGAATACACCGAGCTGGACCACCGACACCGCGCCCCGTCGTCTTTCTGCCACAGGTTTTGGCGGGGGGTGGTCAACGGAGACGTGGAATATCAGCGCGTTGGCAGGCTGGCCGGTCGGCGATCATCAGGCCCAGAGCGACGCCGAGCGGCAGCCGCGGGTATTGGCGCAGGTGGCTTATGCGTTTTGATGTTGCCTTGTGCTAGCCGACTGTTATTCAGCGTTCTCAAGATCGAGCGCCGCCCGCGCGGCGCTCGATCTTGAGAACGCTGAAAATCTGTCGCCTAGAGACCGGCACTCCACCTGTCCCACCCCTGTAGCGCCCGACGCAACACCTGTAGCGCTCCAGCATCCCCGAAAACGCTCTTCCTTTTCCCGAAAACCCCCGTAAACAAAGGCCTCCAGCCCAATCAAACCGATCTGGCATAGCCGTTGCTCTGTCCCTGGTGCGCAGCGAAAAGATCGCGCCACTAATAAGAACAGGACTAACCCCATGAGACAGATTGGCCATGCCTCGCTTTCCGGCGCTCGTTCTACCGTCGCCGGTATTCCCTTGAAATCCCTGGCTGCCGCGTTGCTGTTGAGCCTGGCCACCACGCCAGCGCTGGCCGTTGAAGTGCCGGCCAACGTCGACAGCAAGCGCCTGATTGCCGCCGACAAGGAACCCGGTAACTGGATGAGCACCGGGCGGACCTACGACGAGCAGCGCTACAGCCCGCTCAACAAGATCAGCGATCAGAACGTCGACAAGCTCGGCCTGGCGTGGAGCTACAAGCTCGACCTGGATCGCGGTGTGGAAGCCACGCCGATCGTGGTCGACGGCGTGATGTACACCACCGGGCCGTTCTCGGTGGTGTATGCGCTGGATGCCCGCGACGGCAAGCTGATCTGGAAATACGACCCGCAATCGGACCGCAACCGCGCCGGCGAAGCCTGCTGTGACGCGGTCAACCGCGGAGTGGCGGTGTGGAAGGGCAAGGTCTATGTCGGGGTGCTCGACGGCCGCCTGGAAGCCATCGACGCCAAGACCGGCCAACGCGCCTGGTCGGTCGATACCCGCGCCGACCACAAGCGCAGCTACACCATCACCGGGGCGCCACGGGTGGTCAACGGCAAGGTGGTGATCGGCAACGGCGGCGCCGAGTTCGGCGTGCGCGGCTATGTCACGGCCTATGACGCCGAAACGGGCAAAGAGGCTTGGCGCTTCTACACCGTGCCGGGCGATCCCAAGTTGCCGCCGGAAGGCAAGGGCATGGAAATCGCCGCGAAGACCTGGCACGGCGATGCCTTCGTCGAGCAGGGCGGTGGCGGCACGGCCTGGGATTCGTTTGCCTTCGACCCGGATTTGAACCTGCTGTACATCGGCGTCGGCAACGGCTCGTTGTGGGACCCGAAATGGCGCAGCCAGGCCAAGGGCGACAACCTGTTCCTGTCGTCGATCGTCGCGGTCAATGCCGACACCGGCGAATACGTCTGGCACTACCAGACCACCCCCGGCGACGCCTGGGACTACACCGCGACCCAGCACATGATCCTTGCCGAGCTGCCGATTGACGGCAAGCCGCGCAAAGTGCTGATGCAGGCGCCGAAAAACGGCTTCTTCTATGTGATCGACCGCGCCACCGGCGAGCTGCTTTCGGCCAAGGGCATCGTGCCGCAGAGCTGGACCAAGGGCATGGACATGAAGACCGGCCGGCCTATCGTCGATGACGAGAACGCCGCCTATTGGAAGGACGGCAAGCGCAAGCTGGTGACGCCCGCCTTCTGGGGTGCCCATGACTGGCAGCCGATGTCCTACAACCCGAACACCGGGCTGGTGTACATCCCGGCCCACATCATGTCGGCCTACTACGAGCACATTCCCGAGGCGCCCAAGCGCAACCCGTTCAAGAGCATGTACCAGCTGGGCCTGCGCACCGGGATGATGCCGGAGAATGTCGACGGCCTGCTGGACATGGCCAAGGGCTGGTCGGGCAAGCTGATCGCCTGGGACCCGGTCAAGCAGCAACCGGCCTGGGAAGTGCCCTACGTGACCATCTTCAACGGCGGCACCCTGAGCACCGCCGGCAACCTGGTGTTCGAAGGCAGCGCCGACGGCCGCGTCATCGCCTATGCCGCCGACACCGGCAAGAAACTCTGGGAGCAACCGGCGGCCAGTGGCGTGATGGCGGCACCGATCACCTACAGCGTCGATGGCGAACAGTACGTGACCTTCATGGCCGGCTGGGGCGGGGCGTTCTCCACCTTTGCCGGGGCGCTGTCGCTGCGGGCCGGGGTGCAGCCGTTCTCCCAGGTGCTGACCTACAAGATTGGCGGCACCGCCAAGCTGCAAGAGCCGGCACCGCGTCCCGACACCCCGAAACCGCCTGCGCTCAGCAACGACACGGCGTCCATCGAAGCCGGCGCCAAGCTGTATGACGGCTATTGCTCGCAGTGCCACGGCATCCACGCGGTCAGCGGCGGCGTATTGCCCGACCTGCGCAAGCTGACGCCAGAGAAACACCAGATGTTCCTCGGGATCCTGTTCGGCGGCCGTGTGCCCGATGGCATGCCGTCGTTTGCCGATGCCTTCACTCCGGAGCAGGTCGACCAGATCCATCAGTACCTGATCAAGCGGTCCCACGACCTGCAGAACGAAGGCGATGCCTGGAAGCAGTTCAGCGCCAAGCAATAAACCCCTGACCGCCGGGCCTGCAGCAGTGCCGGCCCGGCGTGCCATCCCGACAAGAGAGACGCGGATATGAGTGACGCCATCTACCAGAACTACATCGCCAATGCCTTCGTCGCCAGCGACGAACTGATCGAAGTACACAACCCGGCCAACGGCCAGCTGCTCGGGCGTGTGCCCCAGGGCAGCAGCGCCGAGGTCGAACAGGCCATCGCCGCCGCGCGCCAGGCGCAGAAGGCCTGGGCGCTGCGGCCGGCCATCGAACGTGCGGGCTACCTGCGCAAGATCGCCAGCAAAGTGCGCGAGCACGCCGAGCGCCTGGCGCGGGTGATTACCGCCGAACAGGGCAAGGTGCTGGAACTGGCCCGGGTCGAGGTGAATTTCACCGCCGACTACCTCGACTACATGGCCGAGTGGGCGCGACGCCTGGAAGGCGAAGTGCTGAGCAGCGACCGGGCCGGCGAGAGCATCTTCCTGCTGCGCAAACCGCTGGGTGTGGTTGCCGGGATTCTGCCGTGGAACTTCCCGTTCTTCCTGATCGCCCGCAAGATGGCGCCGGCGCTGTTGACCGGCAACACCATCGTGATCAAGCCGAGTGAAGAAACCCCGATCAACTGCTTCGAGTTCGCCCGCCTGGTGGCCGAGACCGATCTGCCCGCCGGCGTCTTCAACGTCGTTTGCGGCACCGGCGCAACGGTCGGCAGTGCGCTGACCAGCCATCCCGGCATCGACCTGATCAGCTTTACCGGCAGCGTCGGCACCGGCTCGCGGATCATGGCCGCCGCCGCGCCGAACATCACCAAACTCAATCTGGAACTCGGCGGCAAGGCGCCGGCCATCGTCCTGGCTGATGCCGACCTGGATCTGGCGGTCCGGGCCATTACCGCCTCGCGGGTGATCAACACCGGGCAGGTATGCAACTGCGCCGAGCGGGTCTATGTCGAGCGCAAGGTGGCCGATGCGTTTATCGAACGCATTGCCGCGTCCATGGCCGCCACCCGTTATGGCGACCCGCTGGCCGAGAGCGGCCTGGACATGGGCCCGCTGATCAACCGCGCAGCATTGGACAAGGTGGCGCAGATGGTCCGCACCGCCAGCGGGCAGGGCGCGCAGGTGATTACCGGCGGCGCGGTGGCTGATCTGGGCCAGGGCTTCCACTATCAGCCGACGGTGCTGGCCGGCTGTTCCGCCGACATGGAAATCATGCGCAAGGAGATCTTCGGGCCGGTCCTGCCGATCCAGATTGTCGACGACCTGGACGAGGCCATCGCGCTGTCCAACGACAGCGAGTACGGCCTGACCTCATCGATCTACACCGGCAGCCTGAGCGCGGCCTTGCAGGCGACCCGTTCGCTGGACTTCGGCGAGACCTACATCAACCGCGAGAACTTCGAAGCCATGCAGGGCTTCCATGCCGGGACGCGCAAGTCCGGTATTGGCGGTGCCGATGGCAAGCACGGGCTGTACGAGTACACCCACACCCATGTGGTGTACATCCAGGCCTGATAGCCCGTCCATTGAAAACGCCCGGACCGTGTTTAACGGTCCGGGCGTTTTTCGTTGCGGCTCAGAGGCAGTCGTTGGGCTGCACCAGCCGGTGTTTTTTCATCTGCCGGTAGAGCGTCGAGCGGGCGACGCCCAGTTCGCTGGCCGCCGCGCTGATATTCCAGCGATGGCGGCGCAAGGTCGCCAACAGGCTCGACGCTTGCGGTTCGCTGCTCGTCGGCGGGATGGCCGGCAGCGCGTGCACGGCGGGGCTGTGCAGCAGGTCGCCGGGCAGGCAGTCCAGGTCGATACAGCCGTCCTCGGCCAGCGCCACCGCGTAGCGCAGGGCATTGAGCAACTGGCGGATATTGCCGGGCCAGGGCGCGTCGAGCAGGCATTGCCGCGCCTGGTCGGTGAGTTGCAGGCCCTGGGCCTCGGCCTGGCTGTCGAGCAGGTACTGGATCAGTTGCGCGCGGTCGCTGCGTTCGCGCAGCGGCGGCAGGCTGAGGTTCATGCCGTTGAGGCGATAGAACAGGTCTTCGCGAAAGCCCTTGTCGCGCAACATGCCCTGCAAGTCCTGGTGCGTGGCGCAAATCACCTGGATATCCAGCGCTACTGGTACCTGGGCGCCGATCGGGGAAATCTCGCGCTCGGCCAGCACCCGTAGCAGGCGGGTTTGCAGGTGGGCCGGCATATCGCCGATCTCATCGAGAAACAGCGTGCCGCCATTGGCCAGTTCCAGCTTGCCCTTCATGCCTTTTTTCTCGGCACCGGTGAAGCTGCCGCCGCGGTAGCCGAACAGTTCGCTCTCGATCAGGCTCTCCGGGATCGCCGCGCAGTTGAGCGCGATAAAGGGCCCGCTATGGCGGGCGCTGGCCTGGTGGATGGCCCGGGCAAAGGCTTCTTTGCCGGTGCCGGTTTCGCCGGTAATCAGGATGGCGATGTCCTTGTCGATCACCTTGCGCAGGCGTCGCACCGCCTGTTGCAGCGCCGGGTCGGCGCCGGCCAGTTGTTCCAGGTCGGGATGGCGGGGCCGCGGCGCCTTGGTCGCTGCCGGTGTCGGCGCCACGCGGTGCTGCTCCGAGGGAATGCGCAGGCTCAGGTCCAGCAGCGCTTCATCATGCCGGGCACGCAGGCGCAGGCCGCGGGCGCCACCGTTGGTCAGGCGCAGTAACTCGTTGACGCCCATGGGCAGCAACTGGTCGATCAGGCTGCCCAGCAGGTTGCGGCCATTGGCCTGGTCATGGGCGACAAAGGCCGCGCGGTTGGCGCCGATCACCCGACCGCTGTCGTCGACTGCCAGCAGTTGCTCATTGGCCAGGTCGGCGATTTCGTCGATGGGCTTGAGCGAAAGCGTCAGGCGATCCCGGTAGCTTTGGCGAAAGTGCGCGTTCTCGATCAGGCGGGCATAGAGAATCACCAATTGCAGGGTCAGGTATTGGCTTTCCTTGGGGCCATCGCTGTTCAGGCAGGTGGCGTTCAGGCAACCCTGCAACAGGCCCTGGGCATTGAAGATCGGCGCGACAGAACAACTCAGACGGGCATTGGCGGTGAGGAAATGCTCCTCGCGATGGATGATCAGCGGCTCGGCCGCCGCCAGCGTGGTGCCGATGCCGTTGGTGCCGGCGATGGATTCGTCCCAGCGCGCCCCGACCACCAGTCCCGAGCGGATGTACGGGTCATGCTGGACGGGCAGGCGAGCGTCGAGGGTGATGCCCTGCTCGTCGCTGAGCAGCACCGCGAAACCGGCGGGCACCACGCGCCGGGCCAGGCCGCTGACGCCCTGGCTGGCGATATCGAGGTACTGCTGGTGTTGTTGCTGGTGGCGGCGGATATCGTCGGCGCACAGGATATCCAGGCGGGTGGCCGTGGCGGGATCGAGCCGGTGCTGCATGACGCTGCGGTACCAGGACTGGGCAATGACTCCGTCCGGGCGGATCCGCCGTTCAGGGAAATGCTCGTTGACGAAGGCAGCGAGTTCGCTCGGGTGGGTCTGGGCGCTATGCCGCGTCATGGATAGGCTCCCTGTGGCATGCCGCTTGGGCACGGCGATCTTGTTATGGGGCGACGAGCCGTGGCTGTCACGGAGGCTAAGATAGCCCTTGGTGGCGGGCAGCGCCATGGTGGGATGGCATGGATACGCGGCGCAAGTCCTCGACATAACACTGTCCCCTGTGGGAGCCGGAGCTACGCCTTCGCCACTACGAC
The DNA here is from genome assembly GCF_025466015.1 of Pseudomonas sp. 5P_5.1_Bac1. Lineage (NCBI taxonomy): Bacteria > Pseudomonadati > Pseudomonadota > Gammaproteobacteria > Pseudomonadales > Pseudomonadaceae > Pseudomonas > Pseudomonas sp. 5P_5.1_Bac1. The sequence goes on from NZ_JANLNX010000111.1 coordinate 57,754, forward strand.
GACCGTGGCTGCTGGACAAGGTGCCGCGCGACAAGCAGGACGCGTTGTTCAACGGCATGCCGAATTTCTATCACTACGTTCTAACACCGTGTCGAGCGTAGTTGTAATGCTTGCAAGTGTCCGTTCATTGAAACAGGTACACAGGCGAATCCATCCTTCGCTCAGACGATTTATAAAATCCTCAGGCTGACCGGCTTGAATTCTCATGCCCGCCCGAACTGCTTGCGATAGCAGCTCGGGCTGCTGTCCAGTTTTGTACGAAAGTGATGCCGCAGCGTCGCGGCGGTGCCGAAGCCGCATTGTTCGGCAATCAGCGGCATGGGCAGCGCGCTGGTTTCCAGCAGCGCCTTGGCGCGTTCCAGCCGGACGCCCAGCAGCCAGTCGGCGGGTGTGGTTCCGGTGGCGTCGTGAAAGCGGCGCAGGAAGGTGCGGCGACTCATGTGGGCGGCGTGGGCCATTTGGTCGATGGTCAGGTCGCTGTCGGGTCTGGCGCGCAGTTGATCCAGCAGCGGCGCCAGGCTGCTGCCCGGCCTGACGGTAACAGGCTGCTCGATGTATTGGGCCTGGCAGCCCAGGCGATGGGGCGGGGTCACCATGCGGCGGGCTGCCCGGTTGGCCGCGTCGGGGCCGAAGTCCCGGCGGATCAGGTGCAGGCAGGCGTCGAGGCCCGAGGCACAACCTGCCGAGGTGAGGATGTTGCCCTCATCGACATAGAGCACCGAGGGCTCGACCTGAATCTCTGGATAAGCCTTCGCAAGGGCCTGGTGATGGTGCCAATGGGTAGTGGCGCGCTTGCCCGCCAGCAGGCCGGTTGCTGCGAGGACAAAGGTGCCCGCGCAGATGGTGACGATCCGGCAACCCCTGGCGCTGGCGGCCGTGAGCGCTTGAAGCACGTCGGGGGCAACGTCTTCGGCCAGGTCGCGCCATCCGGGAATGACGACGGTTCCGGCCTGTTCCAGCAGTTCCAGGCCACCTTCCACGGTGATCTGCACGCCACCAAAGGCCCGCAGCGGGCCGGGTTCGGCCGCGGCGACGCGCAGTTCATAAAGCGGCTTTTTCAGTTCGGGATCATCGCGGCCGAAGGCTTCGATGGCGGTGCCGAATTCAAAAGTACACAACTGGTCGTACGCCAGCACGACCAGGGTTCGATTGAAGGGCAGTGCAGCAGGATGGCGTTTTGGCATGAAGTTGACGATACATGGCCTTCGTGCCGATTTCCACAAGCCCCTCATCGCCGGATCATCCGCTGACTATTTGAGCCTGTGGAAACGTGCAATGAAGGATTCGGTGAAAGCGCTGGCCGCGGTGTGCCTGGCGGCGATGATGTTCGGCCTGGAGATCTCCAGTATCCCGGTGATACTGCCCACCCTCGAAACGCTGCTTGAAAGTCGCTTCAGCGACCTGCAATGGATAATGAACGCCTACACGCTGGCCTGTACCACCGTGTTGATGGCGGTGGGCACGCTGGTGGATCGCTACGGGCGCAGGACGTTGTTTCTCGCCAGTGTGGCGGTGTTTGGCCTGGCATCCTTGGCCTGTGGACTTGCCGAAGACGCGTCGATGCTGATCATCGCCCGGACGGTGCAGGGCGCGAGCGGCGGCGCCATGCTGATCTGCCAGATTTCGATCCTGTCCCGGCAGTTCACCGAGCCCCGTGAACGGAGCAAGGCCTTTGCCCTGTGGGGGATCGTTTTCGGCGCCGGCCTGGGCCTCGGGCCGATCATCGGCGCAGGCATCCTCGCGCTCGCCAACTGGCAGTGGGTGTTTCTGATTCACCTGCCGCTGGCGGCAATAGCGTTCGCCCTGGCGGGCGCCGGGGTGCACGCCACCCGCGAGGTGCCGACGGGCAAGCTGGACAGTCTGGGGATCCTGTTGCTGGCGTCCGCGGTGTTTGGCCTGACCTACGTGATTATCCAGGGCCCTGAACTGTCGAGCGCGACAGTCGGTGCGTTGGCGCTGGCGACTCTGCTGGCGTTCGTGGCGTTCCTGATCTCGCAGCGGCTCAACCCGCAGCCGATGATGGATTTCTCGGTGTTCCGCATCCGCGGGTTTTCAGGGGCGCTGCTGGGCTCGGCGGGGATGAACTTCAGTTTTTGGCCGCTGATGATCTACCTGCCCATCTATTTTCAGGCGGGAATGGGGCTGGATAACGTCGACGCGGGCTTGCTGCTGCTGGCGTACACCTTGCCAACTCTGTTTGTGCCGCCGTTGGGTGAACGCCTGGCGCTGAAACTTCAGCCGGGCGTGATGATTCCTGCCGGGCTGCTGGTGATCGGGGCGGGATTGATGTTGATGTGCATCGCCATCGGCAGTGCCAATTTGCTGGTTCCCGTTATGGCGGCAGGCTGCGTGTTGGCGGGGACCGGACTTGGGTTGACCAACACCCCGGTGACCAACACCAGCACCGGCTCCGTGCTGCCATCGCGGGCGGGCATGGCGTCCGGCATGGACATGAGCGCGCGGATGACCTCGCTGGCCATCAATATCGCGGTGATGGGTTGGGTATTGGTGCAAGGCATTGCCGGCAGTTTGCGTCAGAGCTTGCCGGGGTTGGGCGAGGGTTCGGCATTGCAGGCCATGGCCCAGGCAGTGGCGGCCGGCAAGCAGGCGATACCTGCGAGCGCCTTTCATACCGCACTCGATCAGGGATTCGCCTGGGTGTTGATCTATGGTGCCGCCAGCGTGTGCCTGGCGGCAGTGGCCAGCCTTTGTGTGTTCAGGCCGTGGGCAGTCGGCGTGAAAACGCAGCCAGCTACGGCCTCCTGAGCGCTTAAGAATTGCCCGGGCAGCCCCACAAATACCAGTAACCAGTGATATCCAGAGGCAAGGCCGAAAAATAGCATAGCGACGTCACCCCACTATCGTTCTGGCGGTCGTCCTTATGCGTGGAATCCGTAACGCCCTCAGTTGCCTTGCACCCCTGATGCGCACGCCGTTCTGGCTGTGCGCCGTGACGGGGTTGGTCTGCGCGCCGGCGCAAGCGTCCTTGTCCGGCTACTACGACAGCGTCGAGCAGATCCAGGTGGTGTTGCAGGACGCACGCGTGATCAATGCCCTGAAGCAGATGCCGATCGAAAGCATCGAGCGCCAGCGCGATCAGGCGGATGACACCACCCGGCACTGGCGTGTCCGCAGCCGCGACTGCGAGTTGCGTGTCTTGCTCGAGTCCCGCCCACCGCCCGGCGTCGGCAAAACCACCTACCTCGTGAAGCACATTGACGGGTGCCGCTGACGGCGCCCGATCATTACCGCCGTAGCCAGTGCCGCGGTGGTCAAGGCAGTTCCTCCTTAAACCTTCAATAACAGGGATCAGTAACATGAACCAGGCCACTACTCAGCGCGGACAGACCCGGGCGCTCATCCTCGGCGGGATGTCCGCGTTACTCTCCTTGGTGCTGCTGGCGCCCGCGCAGGCGGCACCCTCCACCTTCCAGAACTCGTGCCGCAACATCGAGCTGTATACCGATAGCAACGAAGTGTCGATTCACGCCGAATGCCGCACCCGCAACGGTAGCTACAACGCAACGGCGATCGAGTTGCTGGGGGTCTCCAATGAGTACGGCACGCTGAGCGGCGGCGGCGATTCGGCCAGTTCGTTCCAGAACAGTTGCCGCAATGTGCAGATCCGCTACAACCCGCGACAAGTGGACATCGCCGCAATCTGCGAAGACGGCAGGGGCGGAGAGAAGAACACCAGCATTTCTCTTCAGGACATCGAGAACAACGACGGCAATCTGAACTGAAGAACGCCTGCCAGGTCAGTTGCCGAGGGATGCACGGACCAGGCTGAGGCCCGGCCGGGACTCTACCAGGAGTGTCCCGCCGAGCCTGGCGATCCGCGCCTGCATGGAGAGCAGGCCGATGCCGGTAGCGGCCTGGCTGACCGCCGAGAGGTCGAAGCCCACACCATTGTCGGGGGGGGGGGGGCGGGGGGGGGGGGGGGGGGGCGCCCCCCGCGGC
>NZ_JANLNX010000052.1:0-61674 GCF_025466015.1 Pseudomonas sp. 5P_5.1_Bac1
GGCGCCTGTCGCGTCTTGTGCCGGGGGTTGCTGGCCGGTTTGCGGCGCTGGCGCCGGAGGCTGGCTGCTGCCGGCCTCCGGCTCGCGACGACGATGGCGCAAGGCAAACTCCGCCACCGCGTCGATATCCTCATCTTCGATAGCACTGGCGCCACGCCAGGCGGCATGGGCGCGGGCCGCGCGCCACCAGACCAGATCAGCGCGCAGACCGTCCACGGCAGCGGCGAAGCAACGCGCGGTAATCAGCTCCAGCGAACGATCATCTAGCTCGATCGAGGCCAGACGCTGGCGCGCCGCCTGACAACGCTGGCGCAGCTCGGCCTGGGCCGGCGCCCACTCGGCGCAGAACGCCGCCGGGTCAGTGTCGAAGGCCAGTCGGCGGCGCAGGATCTGCCCGCGCGCCTCTGGCAGCGGCTGGCCGTGCAGGACGACGTTGAAGCCGAAGCGGTCGAGCAATTGCGGACGCAACTCGCCCTCTTCCGGGTTCATGGTGCCAATCAGCACGAAGCGCGCGCTGTGCCGGTGCGACAGGCCATCGCGCTCGATGCGGTTGGTGCCGCTGGCGGCGACGTCCAACAGCAGGTCCACCAGATGATCCGGCAACAGGTTCACTTCGTCGACGTACAACACACCGCCATCGGCCTTGGCCAGCACGCCGGGGGAAAACTGCACCCGGCCTTGACCGAGCGCGGCATCCAGGTCGAGGGTACCGACCAGGCGTTCTTCGCTGGCGCCCAGCGGCAACGTGACGAACGGCCCTTCACCGAGCAGGTCCGCCAGGCCACGGGCCAGGGTGCTCTTGGCCATGCCACGCGGCCCCTCGATCAGCACGCCGCCGATCTTCGGGTCGATGGCGGTCAGGCACAGCGCCAGTTTCAGTTCCTCGGCGCCCACCACGGCGGCCAGGGGAAAGTGCACGGGTTCGGTCATCTCAAGTCTCTTCTTCGCCGTCCAGCAACTGTTCTTCGAGGGCTTCGCGGTATTCACCCGGCTCCTCCCAGAGCCCGCGCTGCTGGGCCTCGATCAGGCGCTCGGTGATGTCGCGCAGCGCCTCGGGGTTGTGCTGGCGGATAAATTCGCGGGTCGCGGCGTCGAGCACATAAGCGTCGGCCAGCGACTGGTAATGGTGGTCGTCGATCAGGTGCGTGGTGGCGTCGAACGCGAACAGGTTGTCCACCGTCGCCGCCAGCTCGAACGCGCCCTTGTAGCCGTGACGCTTGACCCCGTCGATCCACTTCGGATTCAGCGCCCGGGCGCGGATCACCCGGTTCAGCTCCTCCTTGAGGGTGCGGATGCGCGGGCGGTCCGGCTGGCTGTGGTCGCCGTGATAGCTGGCCACCGGCGCGCCGCCGAGGCTTTCCACTGCCGCGAGCATGCCGCCCTGGAACTGATAGTAGTCATTGGAATCGAGCAGGTCGTGTTCGTGGTTGTCCTGGTTCTGCAGCACCGCCTGCACCTGGCTCAGGCGCCTGGCGAAATGGCCGCGGGCCTCGGTGCCGTCGTCGGCGCCGCCATAGGCGTAGCCGCCGTGGTTCAGGTAGACCTCGGCAAGGTCCTCGCGGCTGTGCCAGAGGCGCCCGTCAATGGCGTTCTGCACCCCGGCGCCATAGGCCCCGGGCTTGGAGCCGAAGACCCGCCATCCCGCCTGACGCCGCGCCTGCTCCTCGTCCAGCCCGCTGGCGAGCAATTCGGCGCGCTCGCTGCGCACCCGCGCCGCCAACGGGTTGAGGTCATCCGGCTCGTCCAGCGCCGCCACCGCCTGCACCGCGGCATCGAACAGCTTGATCAGGTTGCCGAAGGCATCGCGGAAGAACCCCGAGACGCGCAGGGTCACGTCCACCCGTGGCCGGTCCAGCAGGCTCACCGGCAGAATCTCGAAGTCATCGACGCGGTGGCTGCCGGCCGCCCACACCGGGCGCACGCCCATCAGCGCCATGGCCTGGGCGATATCGTCGCCGCCGCTGCGCATGGTTGCCGTGCCCCACACCGACAGGCCGAGCTGGCGCAGGTGGTCGCCGTGGTCTTGCAGGTGCCGTTCAAGAATCAGGTTGGCCGAGGCGAAACCCAGGCGCCAGGCGGTGGCCGTGGGCAAGTTGCGTACATCGACGGTGTAGAAATTGCGCCCGGTGGGCAGTACGTCCAGGCGCCCACGGCTTGGCGCGCCACTCGGCCCGGCGGGGACGAAACGTCCGTCGAGGGCGGTCATTACGCCGTGCATTTCGGCTTCGCCGCAGGCATCGAGCTGCGGGGCCACCTGGTCGCGAAGCGCGGCCAGCAAGGTCCGCACCTCGTCCCACTGCGGCTCGGCCGGCACATCCGGCTCGCCGGCCAGCGTCTGCTCGATCAGTTGCGCGCCTAGCAGTTCCAGACGTTCGCGAGTGTCGCCATGGGTGCGCCACGGCGCGGCGTCGAGCAACGCCAGACGCTCCGGGCGCGGGCCGTCCCACGGCAGGCCGAGGTCGCAGTCCAGCGGATCGAAACCCAGCGCCAGGGCCCGGGCCAGTACACGCGGCAGGCTGGCATTGGCACCGCGGCCATCGCCACGGGCGACCCGCAGCAGGGCCTGCAAGGTGTCGATACGCAGGCGCCCGCCGGGCGACTCGCCGAAGACGTGCAAGCCATCGCGGATCTGCGACTCCTTCAGGTCGCAGAGGTAGGTGTCCAGCCGCGGCAGCCAGACATTGGCGTCATCCAGCGCGCCGTCCAGTTGCAGCTCGCGGTCGATATGGTTGTCGCGCACCAGTTGCAGGATCTCTTTCTGCAATTCGATGGCGCGGCGCGGGTCCAGCAATTGCGCTTCGTAGTACTCGTCGGCGAGCAGCTCAAGGTTGCGCAGCGGCCCGTAGGTTTCGGCGCGGGTCAGCGGTGGCATCAGGTGATCGATGATCACCGCCTGGGTGCGCCGCTTGGCCTGGGCGCCCTCGCCCGGGTCGTTGACGATAAACGGATAGATATTCGGCAGCGGCCCGAGCAGCGCGTCCGGCCAGCATTGCGCGGACAGGCCGACGCCCTTGCCCGGCAGCCATTCCAGGTTGCCGTGCTTGCCGACGTGGATCAGCGCATCGGCGGCGAAGGCGTGTCGCAGCCAGAAATAGAAAGCCAGGTAGCCGTGCGGTGGCACCAGGTCCGGGTCGTGGTAGACCGCGCTCGGGTCGAGCTGGTAACCCCGCGCTGGCTGAATGCCGACGAAGGTCAGGCCCAGGCGCAGGCCGGCGACCATCATCCGCCCGCCGCGAAACATCGGGTCTTGTTGCGGTTCGCCCCAGCGCTCGCGCACCGCCTGCTGATTGGCCTCGGGTAATTGCGCGAACGCCGCGAGGTAGTCGTCCAGCGCCATGCTCTGGGCACAGGGGCGCTGGTCGAGGCTGTCGAGGTCGTTGCTGACCCCGCCGAGCAGGTCGTGGATCAGCGCGGTGCCGCTGTCGGGCAAATCGCCTACCGGGTAATCCTGCTGTTTCAAAGCGCGAAGGATGTTCAGCGCCGCCGCGGGTGTGTCGAGGCCGACGCCGTTGCCGATGCGGCCATCGCGGGTCGGGTAGTTGGCGAGGATCAGCGCCACCCGCTTCTGCGGGTTGGGCAGCCGCGCCAGTTCGCACCAGCGCCGCGCCAGTTCGGCGACGAAATCCATGCGCTCGGGGTGCGCGCGGTAGCAGACCACATCGGACTGGCTGCGCTCGCTGCGCCAGGCCAGGTCCTTGAAGCTTATTGGCCGGGTGATGATGCGCCCGTCCAGCTCCGGCAAAGCGATGTGCATCGCCAGGTCGCGCGCCCCGAGGCCCTGCTCGCTGGCTTGCCAGCCGGGTTCATTGTCCTGGGCGCAGATCGCTTGCAGCACCGGAATGTCGCGGCGGAACGGGCGCAGGTGCGGCTGCTCCGGGCTGGACTGGGCAAAGCCGGTGGTATTGAGGATCAACGCCGCGTCGGTTTCGTCCAGCCAGGCCTCGACCTGGGCCAGGCAACCGGCCTCCTTGAGGCTAGCGACCGCTATCGGCAGCGGATTGAGCCCGGCGCCGATCAAGCGCTCGCAGAACACGTCGACGAAGCCGGTATTGGCCGCCTGCAGGTGCGAGCGATAGAACAGCAGCGGCACCACCGGTTGCCCGGCGCACCAGTCGGCCCGCCAATCGGCGAGGTCCGCCTCGGCGTGATCCGGGTGATAAAGGCTGGTGCGCGGCAGTTGCCGGGGCTCATCCCACTGGTAATCACGGCCCAGCCAGAGATTGGCCAGGCAGTTGAACAAATTCAGGGCATTAGCCTTGCCGCCCTGGCGCAGGAAGTGCCAGAGCCGCTCGGCCTGCTCGCCGGTGACCGTGCCCAGGCTGCTCAGCTCCGGGTCCGGGCGGTCGTCGCCCGGCACCAGGATCAGTTGCACGCCGCGCTCGGCCAGGGCGACCAGTTGCTCGACGCCGTAGCGCCAATAGCCGATGCCGCCATGCAGCGACACCAGGATGACCTTGGCGTGGCGCAGCACCTGATCGACATACAGGTCGACCGACGCATGGTTCTGCACCTGCATCGGGTTGGCCAGGCGCAGGCTGGGGTAGTCGTCCGCCAGCTCGCGGGCGGTTTCCGCCAGCAGCGCCAGGTGCGAGTCACCGCTGCAAAGGATCACCAGCTCGGCGGGGGTCTGCCCGAGGTCGGCAATGCTGTCGTCCGGCACGAAGCCGCCGGGCTGGGTCCGCAGCAGGTGCATGGATCAGGCGCCCAGGGCCGCGCGCAGACGGGCTTGCAGCGCCTCGGCGTCGAGTTCCTGACCGATCAGCACCAGGCGCGTGACCCGCGCTTCGTCACTGCGCCAGGCGCGGTCGAAGTGTTTGTCGAAGCGCGTACCAACGCCCTGGATCAGCAGGCGCATCGGCTTGCCGGGAATCGCCGCGAAACCCTTGACCCGCAGAATGCCGCTGTCCACCACCAACTGGGTGAGGGCGTCGAGCAGCAGGGCTTCGTCGGCTTCGGGCAGTTCCAGGGAAATGGAATCGAAGGCGTCGTGGTCGTGATCGTCGTGGTCATCATCGTCGTGATGGCTGTCGTGGTGGGTACGGCGGCCGTCGATATGGGCTTCCGACTCGGCGCCCAGGCCCAGCAGGACTTCCAGCGGCAGCACGCCTTTGCTGGCTTCGATCACCTTCACGGCAGGCGGCAGCTCTTCAGCCACTTCGGCGCGCACGGCGGCCAGGGCATCGGCAGCGATCAGGTCGGCCTTGTTGAGGACGACGAGGTCGGCGCTGGCCAGTTGGTCGGCGAACAGTTCGTGCAGCGGGGATTCGTGATCCAGATTCGGGTCCAGCTTGCGCTGGGCATCGACCTGTTCCGGGAAGGCGGCGAAGGTGCCGGCGGCCACGGCCGGGCTGTCGACCACGGTGATCACCGCGTCAACGGTGCAGGCGTTGCGGATTTCCGGCCATTGGAAGGCTTGCACCAACGGCTTGGGCAGCGCCAGGCCGCTGGTTTCGATCAGGATGTGGTCGAGGTCGCCACGGCGGGCCACCAGTTCACGCATGACCGGGAAGAATTCTTCCTGAACGGTGCAGCACAGGCAGCCGTTGGCCAGTTCGTAAACCCGGCCGCTGGCTTCTTCTTCGGTGCAACCGATGCTGCACTGCTTGAGGATTTCGCCGTCGATGCCCAGCTCGCCGAATTCATTGACGATCACCGCGATACGGCGGCCCTGGGCGTTGTCCAGCATGTGCCGCAGCAAGGTGGTTTTGCCCGAGCCGAGAAAGCCGGTAACGATGGTGACGGGGAGTTTGGCCAGTGTTTTCATGTCGGATGCCCTTGGCAGGATGGCGGGCATGCGGGACGGGAGCCACAGGCCATGCAGCCTGGGCGCGTTCGCCACCGGATCACCCCGCCCGGTTGAAAGTCGGAAACTGAACGAGGCAGGTCTCCTGGCTCGCGCTGTGCCCTTCAGGGCGGCATCGACGCCTTCCCGCCGGTTCGGCAGTGGCTGTGTCGATGGGAGCAGCGCTTACAGTTGCGGGGGCAGCCGCGGCCTGGCCTGAAAAAAAGGCGCACCGCGTTCCCGTCTTAGCTCCGGCCCGTGCCAGAGAACCTCGAACCGGCAAGGCTACGCAGTGCCCCGAAGCCGGTCAACCGCTGTATTGACGGATGTCAACGCGCGTGATTTCCTAGCGCGATTCGTTTGGGTGCCTTTTTGTTACAAGGTGAAACGGGAAACCGGTAAATTCCGGTGCTGCCCCCGCAACGGTAAGCGAGGAAAGCGTCAAGACCACTGTGCCTGCGGGCATGGGAAGGTGACGCCACGGCGAAATGCCCTCGCAAGCCCGGAGACCGGCCTGAACAACAGCATTGACCAAACCCGCGGTGGGCGGGCGACGTTGCAACCCCTGGGCGATTCCGGCCAGGGGTTCTTCGCGCTTGCCTGTTGCCGACAACACCAAGAGGAAAGCGCCATGCCGATCATCGCCAGTCACGCCATCGCCACCCCGACCACCCTCAGCCAGCGCATCGTCGCTGCCGTCAGCGCCTCGGTGCTGGGCCTGTGCCTGGTCTACTTCGCCGGCTTCTCGCACATCGAAGCGGTGCACAACGCCGCGCACGATACCCGTCACAGCGCCGCTTTCCCTTGCCACTGAGGCCTGCCCGAATGTTCATGCGCATCGCTCGCACCGCAGGCTTCGCCGGCCTGCTGGCCGCACTGCTGCTGACCCTGCTGCAAAGCTTCTGGGTCGCGCCGCTGATTCTCCAGGCGGAAACCTATGAAACCGCGGCCCCAGCCGTACAAGAACACGAGCACGCCGACGCCGCGGCGGGCGCGGAGCATCATCACGACGCCGAAGCCTGGTCGCCGGAAGATGGCTGGCAGCGCGTGCTGTCCACCACGGGCGGCAATCTGGTGGTCGCGGTCGGCTTTGCCCTGCTGCTCGCCGCCATGTACACCTTGCGCAACCCTGGTGGCATCGCCACTGGTGCGCTCTGGGGGCTCGGCGGTTTCGCCGTTTTCTGCCTGGCGCCGAACCTGGGCCTGCCGCCGGAACTGCCGGGTACCGCCGCCGCCGACCTGGCCCTGCGTCAGTACTGGTGGATTGGCACCGCCGCGGCGACCGCCGTTGGCCTGGCGCTGATGGTGTTCGCCGGTAACTGGCTGCTCAAGGCCGTGGGCCTGGTGCTGCTGGTGCTGCCGCATGTGATCGGCGCTCCGCAGCCGGAAGTGCACGAAAGCCTGGCACCAGAAGCGCTGGAGTCGCAGTTCATCGTCGCTTCGCTGCTGACCAATGCGGCGTTCTGGGTCGCCCTCGGCCTGATCAGCGCCTGGCTGTACCGCCGCCAGGCTGCGTGATGCCCTTCCCGCCCGGCGCAACCCCGCTGTTCGCCGGGCTGGGCTGCCGCCGCGGCAGTCCGGCCGATAATCTGGCCGGGCTGCTAAGGCGGACCTTGCAAGCCCATGACCTCCCTCTCGAAGCCCTCGCCGGCCTGGCCAGCATCGATCTCAAGCACGACGAACCCGGCCTGCTGCAACTGGCCGCGCAACTCGACCTGCCGCTGAGTTTCTTCAGTGCCGCGCAACTGGCGCCCTTCGCCGCCCGCCTCAGCCACCGCTCGCCGGTCGCCTTTCGCCACAGCGGCTGCCATGGCGTGGCCGAGAGCTGTGCCCTGGCGCTGGCCGAACAGGTCACCGGCCTTCCCGCACAACTGCGGGTCACCCGCATCGTCCAGGACGATATGACCCTGGCATTGGCCTGGGCGCCGTCGTTTGGCGGATAATCCGCCCCCTCTCGTTCAAGGATTTGCCATGACCGTCTATTTCATCGGCGCCGGCCCCGGCGACCCGGAGCTGATCACCGTCAAGGGCCAGCGCCTGATCCGCCAGTGCCCGGTCATCATCTACGCCGGTTCCCTGGTGCCCGCCGCGGTGCTCGAAGGGCACCAGGCCGAGACCGTCATCAACAGCGCCGAGTTGCACCTGGAGCAGATCATCGCGGCGATCAGCGCCGCCCATGCCAAGGGCCAGGACGTGGCCCGGGTGCATAGCGGCGACCCCGCCCTGTACGGCGCCATCGGTGAGCAGATTCGCCATCTACGCGAGTTGGGCATTCCTTACCAGATCATCCCCGGCGTGACCGCCACTGCGGCCAGCGCCGCGCTGCTCGGCTGCGAGCTGACGCTGCCGGACATCGCCCAGAGCGTGATCCTCACCCGCTTCGCCGACAGCTCCCCTATGCCCGAAGGTGAAGCGCTGGCCAGCCTGGCCAGCCACAAGACAACCATGGCGATTCACCTCGGGGTGCGGCATCTGCCAAAGATCGTCGAGCAACTGCGCCCGCATTACGGCGGCGACTGCCCGATCGCCGTGGTCCACCGCGCCACCTGGCCGGATCAGGACTGGGTGCTGGGCACGCTGGACGACATCGTCGAGCAGACGGCACTCAAAGGTTTCCGCCGCACGGCGCTGATCCTCGTGGGACGGGTGCTTGCCAGCGACAATTTCAGTGAGTCCGCGCTTTACCGGGCGGGCCACGCGCATCTGTACCGTCCCTGACCGCGCTATTGCATTGCCATCAGCGTTGCTTCAATTTAACGCTTCGGCATACCTCAAAGGACTACCTTCAATGCTTGAACTGCGCCCCTGCTGTGAATGCTGCGCCACCGACCTGCCAGGCGACAGCCGCGATGCCCTGATCTGCTCGTTCGAATGCACCTATTGCCGCAGTTGTGCGGAAGGTCAGTTGAAGGGCAAATGCCCGAACTGCGGCGGCGAGTTGCAGCCAAGGCCTGCCAGGGTGGGCGAGAAGCTGGCGCGCAATCCGGCAACGACGGTGCGAACGGTGAAGGCCGAGGGTTGCCCGACTCATTGAAGAAAGGGCCTACGATGCAGTAATGCCCTTCAGTTAATGCCCTTCGCGAGCAAGCTCGCTCCTACAGTGTAGGAGCGAGCTTGCTCGCGAAGGGTCTCGACGGGCTTAACTGACTGGCCCTATTTTGTGGCTAATGCGGCTGCAGCTTGTTCTTGATCAGCCCGACGATAAACGTCAGCACCGCCCCGCCAGCCCCGCCGCCCACCACGCTGCTGATGATCGCGGGCAAATCCAGGGTGCCTGCCGCGCCAGCCTGGGCCAGGCTCTGATCGCCGGTGAATGACGCCAGGATCTGCCCCAGCACCACGCCACCCACCCCGCCAAGAATCGAATTGAGCAGCGGCCCCATGCCTTGTTTGCTCATGCCCGCCGCGTTGCCGCCTACCACACCGCTGATGATCTGAATGATCAGACTGATGATATCCATCGCCATAGCCTCTCTTAAGCGCCTGAAATGACGACTCGCGAGCGGGTTACTTCAGATACGGCCACTACCACCGGCGTTGAGACGTCGTGGTCCGACCAACGACGGCAAGCTGTTGCGGATAACCGACAGTATATGTAGGACTTTTCAGTTGCGCGAACAGCCGTTCCCTCAGGGCTTGACGCCCTTCAACTCGTTGAGCAGCCCCAGCAGCGTTTGCAGCTTGGCGTCGCCGAACTGTTCGAGAATGCGCTGGTAGTTGCGCTCCATGTCTTCGCTCATGTCCACGAAGCACTGCTGGCCCTGCTCGGTGAGGCTGACAAAGACCCGGCGCTGGTCCTGCACGGATTTCTTGCGCCGCACCAGGCCGTCGCGCTCAAGGCGACTCAGCACGCCGGTCATGCTCGGTTTGAGAATGCAGGCCTGTTCGGCCAGTTGATGGCTTTCCAGCTCGCCTTGCTGGCGCAGGATGCGGATCACCCGCCACTGCTGCTCGGTGAGGCCGTGCGCGTTGAGCGACGGACGGAAGAAGGCCATGGTGGCTTCGCGGGCTTGCAACAGCGTGAGGGTCAGGGACGGTCTTGGAGTAGGCATTGGCAGGCTGACATCAACGGAGGTTCTGAAGCTTAAGAGCGGGGCTTTAGGGCCGCAAGGCCCGTAATGGCCACGGTGCGGACAGCGGTGAAAGGCTCGTCAAATATAATGAACTGCCGTGTCCGCTAAAAATCACATTTACCTGAGGCCAATCAGAGAGTTAAACGATAAATCAAAGGCTTTACGTTAAAAAATATGCACACGAAACGGTTAATCCGCTTGATATATTTAACGGCTCTGGCAAGCTATGCGGCAGGTTTCGACCGGGAATCGACGTTCGCGTGCACACCCGGCAGTGCTCGAAACCTCGGGTAGCGCCCCGCAGCAATCGGCGCGCCTGCACAACAATGACAGGCCGCGCCTGTCCCAAGGTGACATATGCCCAACAGCAACATTGGCAATAAGAATCAAAAAGCCCGCAAACCTGTCGTCCTGATGACCATGGGCTCTCAAGAGCGCAAGGGTCACGACTATCAAGTGATGACCCACAAGTACATCGTGCCGCTGGTCGAACACGCTGACTGCGTCCCCCTCCTGGTTCCGACCTGCTGCGGCACCGAAGACCTCGAACAGTATCTGGACATGGCTGACGGTGTGTACCTGACTGGCGCCGGCAGCAATATCGACCCGGCCCTCTACGGCCAGGAAAACCAGACTCCAGGCAAGGGTCAGGACCGCAACCGCGACCTCTTCGACCTGCCGCTGGTGCAGTTGGCCATCGCCCGTGGCCTGCCGATCTTTGGTATCTGCCGCGGCATGCAGGAAATCAACGTGGCGCTGGGTGGCGACATCTACCAGAAGGTCTACGCCGAGCCTGGCTTCAACGATCACCGGGAAAACCCGGAAGATCCGGTGGAGGTGCAATACAGCGCGGTGCACAGCGTGCGCATCGAGCCAGGAAGCTGGTTGCAGGAACTGCTGCAAAGCGACGAGATTCGCGTCAACTCGCTGCATGGCCAAGGCCTGAAAACCCTGGGTGAAGGCGTCGAGCCGCTGGCCCGTGCCGAAGACGGCCTGGTCGAGGCGATCCATGCGCCAAGCCTGTCGCCGTTCCTGTTCGCGGTGCAGTGGCACCCGGAATGGCAAGCCGCGAAGAACCCTGACTCGGTCAGGATGTTCGAAGCGTTCGGTGACGCCTGCCGTACCCAGGCGACCAAACGGCAACAGAGCAAGACCCAAAGTCTTGCTTGAGAAAAGCCACGCAATACCATGATTTAGTTGATTTTTTAATCATGAAAAAAGCCGCATCAAGGACACCTTGATGCGGCTTTTTTGTCTGACTCAAAATCCAATCAACATTAACTAAATCATTCAATCTGCTGAAATATAAGTATTTTTACGATAAAAGCACTGGGTTAGATTGTTCTTCTTTAACCTCACAAAACAAATCAATAAAAGATCATAACTATTTGTTTTTAATGATTTATCTAAGGAAAAGCATCCATCCTCGGCGCCATTTCCGACTGCGCCCCCAGGCGCCCTTCGATCTGTCCCGCCATCGACCACACCCCCGCCATTACCCCAGAGGCATGATTCTCCATCAGGCTCTGCCACTCCTCGTTCAGCGCCACATTGAGGATCACCCGCAACTGCTCGACCATTTCCGGCCGGTCACTCTCGTGCATCATCGCGCCGATCCCGGCCGAAGCCACGGAGATCAGCAGACCAGCCGCCTTGCCGACCGCCGCGGCTACCGCGCTGGCCGCGCCGCGCGGGGCCAACGTCGCTTCAAGACGGGTGCTGGCCTTGCTGGCCACCGACGACAGGCCGGTGTCCGAAGCCGTGGCATTGCTCGCCGCAGCCTTGCGGATCTGTTCGTCGAGCGCGAGCCAGGCGGGAAGCTGCAGGAACGGCCGCGCCGCAAGCGCCTGTTGAATGCTGGCATCCCGTGCTGGCGGCGGGCCCAGGGCAATCGCGGGAATACGGTTCAGGTGCAGGGCGAACTGCTCCGGCGGCGCCCGATAGCGCTGGGCAATGCCCTGCACTTGCTGGCCGAGCAACTGCACATAGAGTTCAGTGGCGCGTTCGCGGATCAGGTCGGGATTGATCTCTTCAGCCACCGGCTCCAGCACCCGTTCGCGGTACTGCTCCTGCAGGTACAGCGCCAGGCGATTGTCCGGCTGGGTGTCATTCTTGTTCTGGCTCATCTTGTACCAGGCGACCTTGAGGGTCAGCCATTGCTGGGTCCAATAACCGGTGAACCAGGGAATGAAGTCTTCTTCGGTGCGGGCTTGTACGCGCTCGCGCCAGACCCGCATGGAGCGGCGCGCATAATCCCCCGCCGAGCCCGTGGCGCCGCGCGAGGCCACGACGATTTCACGATCCACTTGCTGCCAGGCAGCCTGCGACAGCACCACCGGAGGTGGCTCCGGCGTGCGAGATCTGGAGCCGCAGCCACCCAGCGTCAACAACACGCCGACGAACAAAGCGACAGACAGCACAGGCTGTTTCACGATTGCGCCCCGCCGGAATCGAGGGACTACACCGGGGCACCCTGCACGGGCGCCCGCCCCGGACGCGGTTCAGCGTCCGTTTTTCGAGTATAGAAGTGGCCCGTCAGGACGGTGGCGACAAAACACCTTACCCGGCCCGCAACGGCCACTGCCGGACGGCCTGATAGCGCCCCTTGGACGATTCGTACAGCACAAATGCCTCGGCCAGCGGGCGAAACTCCCGCGGATCGACCTCCGTTTTCAATGCTTCAAACCGGAGAAATCGTCCCCAACGCGCCAATCAGAATCGCCAACGCCAGAAACCCGAACAGAAAAATCGCCATCTTGCCCATCACTGCCTCCGATTACCTAAACAACGGTTCAGACGGGAGCAGCGCAACAACCGCCGCCAACCACGCCTTTACGGGGCTTATTGTCGGCAAGCGGCTGTTTGCATAACAGAGGCAGAAAGCACTGAAAAATACGGATCAGATGCGCCGGCGCAAAGCGCTTCAGAAACGGAAATGCCCGACCATCCCGTGCAACCGATTGCTCAGGTGCTTGAGTTCGGTGCTCGCCGCGGAGATTTCCGCGCTGGCGGTGGCGGACTCCTCGGCGGTTTCCCGCACGCGGGTCACGCTCTGGTTGATCTCCTCGGTCACCGCCGCCTGCTCTTCCGCCGCAGTGGCGATCAGTTCACTCATCTGCTGGATATTCGACACCTGGCGGGTGATGTGCTCCAGGGCCATGCCGGTATCGCGCACGCCGGTGACGGAGGCGCTGGTCTGCTGCAGGTTGGTCTTCATCATCCCGGTGCTTTCGTCGGCGATGTGTTGCAGCGTGACGATCAGTTGCTCGATCTCGCTGGACGACGCCTGGGTCCGTTGCGCCAGGTTGCGCACTTCGTCGGCGACCACGGCGAACCCGCGCCCGGCATCGCCGGCCCGTGCCGCTTCGATGGCAGCGTTGAGCGCCAGCAGGTTGGTCTGTTCGGCCACGGCCTTGATCACGTCGAGGATCGCGCCGATACGCCCGCACTCCTGTTGCAGACGCCCCAGCGACTCCGCCGAGGTGCCGACGCCGCTGGCCATTTCCTCGATCTGGCGGATCGCCTGTTGCGACATCGCCAACACGCTGCTGACCTCGTGATCGGCGCCCTTGGCGGCGCTGGCCGCCTCTTCCGAGTTCTTCGCGACTTCCTGCACGGTCATGGCGATCTCGTTCATCGCGGTGGCCACCATGTCGGTCTCGTTGCGCTGGCTGTCGATGCCTTCCTGGGTGGTGCTGGTGATCGCCGCCAGTTGCGAGGCCGAAGCCGCCAGTTGCTGCGAGCCACAGCCGATTTGCGAAATCACCTCGCGCAGGCTGGCGTTCATGGTGTTCAACGCACCCAGCAGCACGCCCAGTTCGTCACTGCGCTCGACCTTGATGTCAGCGGTGAGGTCGCCGCCGGCGATACGCTGCGCCGCCTGCACGGCCTGGCGCAGCGGGTAGACGATCTGCCGGCTGATCAGCAGCGCGACGGCGATGCCGCAGAGGATCGCCACCAGGGTCACGACGGCCAGACCCATATGGGTGCTCTTCACTTGCTCGGAGGCGCGCGCTTCTTCGGCGTAATACAGTTCGTTGGCGCCGTCCTGCAGACGTGACAGCAACTGGTTGGCGGCGGTCAGCTCGGCCACCGAACGGGCCTGGTCGCGAGCCTTGGAGTAGGTGTCGAGGTCGGCGCGCAGCTTCTGCGCGGCGCCGAGGTCCTGGGCCGGCCAGCGGCCTTCGCGGGCATCCAGCACCAACTGGTCGAAGCCTTGTTTGAGCTTGGCGTGGTGTTCCTGGTGCAGGGCCTGGTGCTGGGCATCGCTGCTCAGGGCGAGGTTGTAGTTGGCTTCGCGGGTGAAGACGATCTCGTCGAACAGGCTACTGATGAAACTGATGCGCTTCAGCGACGCACTGCTGTTCTGCAGCCCGAAGCCCCCCAGCAGTGACAACAGCAAGGCAAACGACAACAGCAGGCCGAAACCCAGGCCGAGTTTGCGGGTGACGCTGAGGTTCTTCAGCGTGAATGCCTGTGACATACCTTTCTCCAACCTGTGAATTCATCCTCGCCGGTCCGCAGGTAACGGTAATCGGCAAGCCCAAAAAACCGGGAGTAATGTCATGACGCTGAAGCCGTGGGGAATCAGGCCGTGTACGAAAAAGCCCGTACAGACCCTGGTGCGCAGAGGTGTTCCGAAGGGATTCACACTGGCATCCGTGCAGTTCCCGAGCGCGGGAACCGGGTGTACTTGGGCATCCGTTGCCCTGTTTTTGCCCATACTTTCAGTAAGGGAATAGTAACATTCGCAAACGATTGATCTCAATATGACACTAATGTCTGTTTGCCGCTATTGGTCCCCCTGCCCTGAGCCGGATGCGGTTACCCTCAGCGCCTCGCAGATCCGCGCGAACAACCTTCGGAGCTGTATGCCGGCGACCGTCCAACAGCCCCCGCGCAAGAGGCAAAAGACCTTACTGATCATGGCTTTATCGATACACGAAAGCGCGCCGAACAGGCCATCGCAGGCGTCCCCGGATTGAATGCCCCGCTGCTGGTCCGGGGCGGATCGGACACGCTGGCGGACGCCTTGAACGGTGAGATAAGCCCGACGCTTCCGGAGGGGCATAGAAAAGAGTTGCAACAATTACCCGACTCAGACGCCCATGCAGTCGATCAAACGCCGCAGAAACACGCCGCGCCACCGGGGATCATCCAGCATCCGCGCCAGCAACCCACTGTGCGGCGCATCCGGGACGACCAGCAGCGAGCGCCATTCGGCATTGACCGCCGCGTCGTGCAGCCGTTGCGGAATCTCCGGCGGCACTACTTCGTCCTGGCCGGCAGTGATCACCAGCAGGCGACCGCGGAAACGCGAAAGCGTCATCCAGGCATCGCTGTCGGCCCAACTGCGTGGCTGGCGGATCAGCCGGGAAAATGCCGGGCCGAATGGCACGTCGTAGGCCTCAGGGCAATAAACACCGGGGACCACCAGCACCAGCGCAGACAAATCAAGGGTTTCGCTGAGACGGATGGCGTTGTAGGCGCCCATGCTCGACCCGATGATTGCCGTCGGTCTTCGGGTTGCTTCGATTACCGCTCGGGCCTGGGCAGTGCGGTCCTGCAGCGAGGTGCCGAATTTGTCACCCCCGGTCCGGCCGTGACCGATGCAATCGAATGCCGTGGAACCCACCCCGTGCTGCGCCAGTTCAGCGCGCACGCCATCGAATATTCCCGCCTGCGCCGCGCCGCCACCGTGAATCGCCAGCAGGTGCGCCGAACCGCTGCCGGAGCGGTGATCGACAAACAGCCGATCATGACCGTGAGCAACCTTGAGCGTGACGATCGACTGTTCTGGCATGGCGATAGATTTTCTACTGGCTGGACGATGGAAAACTGACTCTCTGGCCGGTCGCGTGGCTGCTAGCCTTGGTCCAGCTTAAACCTCGAATCACAGGAGCATGATCAATGACGGTAGAAAAAGTGGCGATCATCACCGCCGGCGGCAGCGGCATGGGCGCGGCGGCGGCACGCCGGCTGGCGGCGGACGGCTTCAAAGTCGGCATCCTCTCCTCCTCCGGCAAGGGCGAGGCGCTGGCCGAGGAACTGGGCGGCATCGGCGTGACCGGCTCCAACCAGTCCAACGACGACCTCAAGCAACTGGTGGACCAGGTGCAGGCGCGCTGGGGTCGCATCGACGTGCTGGTCAACAGCGCCGGCCATGGCCCGCGGGCGCCGATCCTGGAAATCAGCGACGACGACTGGCACCGCGGCCTCGACACCTACCTGCTCAACGTGATCCGCCCGACCCGCCTGGTGACGCCGATCATGCAGCGCCAGCGCGACGGCGTGATCATCAATATCTCCAGCGCCTGGGCGTTCGAGCCGAGCGAGATGTTCCCCACCTCCGCCGTGTTCCGCGCCGGCCTGGCCTCGTTCAGCAAGATCTTTGCCGACACCTACGCCCGCGACAACCTGCGCATGAACAACGTCCTCCCCGGCTGGATCGACAGCCTCCCGGCCACCGAAGAACGCCGCGCCAGCGTGCCGCTGCAGCGCTACGGCAGCAGCGAGGAAATCGCCGCCACCGTGGCCTTCCTCGCCTCTCCGGGCGCGGCCTATATCACCGGGCAGAACCTGCGCGTTGACGGCGGGATTACCCGTTCGGTGTAAACCATGCCGGTCCCGCGACGGGACCGGCGCGCCTCAATACACCACGCCCACCGGGTACACGAAGGCGTTCACGTCATAGAACGGCGTGCGCTGATAGAACCAGCTCAAGCGCGCCCGCGGGTCGGCGGCGAACGCCGGATCGTCGTTGAGCTTGCGCTCAAACTCGGCCTTGAGCGCCGGGCTTTCCTCCAACATCTTCCGCGCCATGGGCTCCATCACGTATTCCTCGGGCTCTTCCGCCACCACCAGGGTTGAGTTGAAAAAGCCCCAGGCCCAGAACGAATCGGGACTTTCCGGGTACAGCAGGTTGATCGCCAGCACACCGAGCGGCTGGTCGACATTGATCACCACCGACCCCGCCGGGAAGGTCTGCAGTCGCTCGAACGGTTTGGCCACGCCGCTGACCAGCAGATGCCCCTCGTAGCCGGGAATCTCGTTGCTCTTGGCCCGGTCCGGTTCGAAGCCGCCCGCCACTTTCACCTCGTCCATGCGGTACAGGGTCACGGCCACGGCGGTGGGCTTGTCGAGGGTGCGCATGTCGATGCCATGGGCCTTGAGGCGGGCGATCACCTCGCGCCACTGCGCCGGCACGATGTACTGCTTCGGCCGTTTGGTGATCAGGTCCGGCTCGCTGTTGCCGGTGACCGGCACTTCGAGGCTCTTCGGCTGGTTGCTCCAGACGATGGTCTTGGCCCCGGTGATCGGCGAGGTGTCGTAGCGATAGTCGCCCACGGTGAACGGCACGGTCTCGGCCTTGCCCGGCTTCCAGGTCAGGATCACATCCTTCTGCGCCGCCAGGCGGGCGCGGTCCTTGGCGATGGCGGCGCGCAGCGAAGCCGACTGTTCGCCGATCACCTGGAACATGCGCTTGAGCATCACGTAGTTGCCCAGCACCTGGGTCTTGTACGGGTGCAAGGCGTGCTGTTCGATGAGGATCGACGGCACGTTGCGGATATCGCCGTACTGGTTGGAGAACCGCGCCAGGTCGGTGCGGTACGGGTAATAGCCCTGGGTCGGGTCCTGGTTGTCATTGAAGCTGATGCACTCGTGGACCACATGGCCTTCGTTCTGCAACGCACGGTACACCGGCGCTTTCATCACCTCGTCCATCCACGCGCTGCTGGCCGGCGACCAGCCGTTGCCGTTGTGGCAATACGAGCTGTCGTAGGGGTACATGGCGCCGTCGGTGGAATGGGTGTCAGCGAAGAAGCTCAGTTCGTAGGTGTTGAACACCCAGGCGACGTTGCGGATCTCCGCGCTGTCGAGCTTGGTGAAGTCGCGGTTGAGGTTGTAGTTCAGGCCATTGACCCGCCAGCCGCTGACGTCCGGGCCGTTCTGGTTGATCCGGCCGTAGGGACTGCGGCGCACGTCGCCGTCGATATTGACGGTGGGAATGAAGAGGATATTGACCCGGTCCAGCAGCCCGGCCAGCGCTTTGTCGCCGCTGGTCATATCGCGCAGCAGCATGAACATGGCGTCCTTGCCGTTGGACTCGCCGGGGTGAATCTCGGCCTCGACGAAAATGGTCGGCTTGCCGGACTTCTTCAGCCCGGCGGGTGACTTGTCGGCGCTGGTGGAGGCGACCGCCAGCAGCATCGGGTAACCTTCGGCGCTCTTTTCCGGCAGGTCGCTGAGCGCCACCCGGCCACCAGACGCGGCGGCCAGTTTTTTCAGCCAGGTGCGGGTTTGTTCGTAGGTGCTGGTCTGGTGGAAATCGCTGGCTTCGGCCACCGTGATCAGCGGGTTGTCGGCCTTGGCGATGTACTGCGTGCTGGTGAGTTGCTGTTCGAACATCGCCGGCAGGATGCGTTGCTTCGCCGCTTGCAGGTAGCCGCTGTCGTCGATATAGGCCGGCGCGCCGGGCAAGGCGGCCTGGGCCGGCAGACTGGCACCGAGCGACAGCGCGGCGAAAAGCAGGTGCGGGTGCTTCATCTTGAGTTCCTTCTCACACGGGGACTGGCAACCTTAGGCTCTGTATGAAAAGCCTTGAGACGAAGGTCAGGCAAGGCGAAAACAGCCGAGGAAGCGGAGTTTACGGGTTGTAAATGAGCATTCCGAGGCTGTTTTCAACGCAGCATCACCGAGTATCAAGGCTTTTCATACAGAGCCTAGAACACATCGGGTGAAGGCCGCCAGACCTCCCTCAGCCCGTCACCCCACCTTCGCCGCCTCCAGCATCCCTCGGTCAACGATGAAGTCGATCAGCGTCTGCAAACCATGCCCGGTCTTCAG
Source organism: Pseudomonas sp. 5P_5.1_Bac1 (assembly GCF_025466015.1). Taxonomy (NCBI): domain Bacteria; kingdom Pseudomonadati; phylum Pseudomonadota; class Gammaproteobacteria; order Pseudomonadales; family Pseudomonadaceae; genus Pseudomonas; species Pseudomonas sp. 5P_5.1_Bac1. Next base: position 18,703 of record NZ_JANLNX010000052.1, read on the forward strand.
GTTGGTGAACGCCCACGGCCGTTCGGGGCGCATGCGCTGGGTGTCGCGTTCCATCACTTCCAGCGAGGCACCGACATACGGCGCGAGGTCGATCTTGTTGATCACCAGGAAATCCGACTTGGTGATGCCCGGCCCGCCCTTGCGCGGGATTTTCTCGCCTTCGGCGACGTCGATCACGTAGACCGTGAGGTCCGCCAGCTCCGGGCTGAAGGTGGCGCTGAGGTTGTCACCGCCGCTCTCGACGAAGATCACGTCCAGGTTGCCGAAGGTGCGCGCCAGTTCTTCCACCGCCGCCAGGTTCATCGAGGCGTCTTCGCGGATCGCGGTGTGCGGGCAGCCGCCGGTTTCCACGCCGACGATGCGCTCCGGCGCCAAGGCGCCAGCCTCGGTGAGGATGCGCTGGTCTTCCTTGGTGTAGATGTCGTTGGTCACCACGGCGATTTCGTAGTGGTCGCGCATGGCCTTGCACAGCGCTTCGAGCAGCGCAGTCTTGCCGGACCCGACCGGGCCGCCGACGCCGACGCGCAGGGGTTGTTTGTAACTTTGCATAGGGGATTCCTCAGGATCGGAACAATCGGGTGTATTGGGTTTCGTGCCGGGACGAGGCAATCGCCAGCAGCGGCAGGCCGCCGCCGAGTTGCTCGTCAGGCAAGGCCAGGGCCCGTTCGAGGACCGCGGGCAGTTCTTCGGATAGATCACGCAGCAGTGTCTGCGCCGCCTGCTGGCCGAACGGCACCAGCTTGACCCCGGCCATCACCGCGCCTTCCAGCCAGATAAAGCCATGCCCCAGCGCCAGGTCGCGCAGCGGGATCTGCCAGTGCACCGCGAGCCAGGCCATGCCGCCGAGTTGGCTGAGTTCCAGGCTGGCGCGCCAGGCCGGGTCCTGGCCCAGTTGCCAGCCATCCAGCAGGCGCATCAGGGCCATGCCGCGCTGACGTTCTTCGGTGCGCAGCTCGGCGGTTTCGCGGTTGCTCAGCAGAAATCGGCTCCACTGCGCGAACGCGGCGACATCGCCGGCTTCGCACGCGTGGTACAGCCGCGCCAGCAAGGGCCAGTCGAGGTAGCCGAGGGTGTCGTGCAACTGCTGGCGCTGCCAGTCGGCAAAGCCCGCGGCGCCGCGCACCCAGCCGGCCTCCACCGCCCACTCCAGCCCCTGCGAGTAGGTGAAACCACCCACCGGCAGGTTGGGGCTGGCCAGTTGCAGCAGACGCAGCAGTTTCAGGTCGGTGCTCATCAGCCCGCCAGCATCACGGCCGCACCGGCCAACAGGCCGCCGCCGAAGGCTTGTTGCAGGCGGGTATGACGGCGCAGCAAGCAACCCACGCCAAAGCCGGCCAGGAGCAACAGGCCGCTGACGGTGACGAAGCCGGCGCTGAACACCCAGAACGCGCCCGGGCTGGATTCAACGCCGTGCGCCCAGCCGTGGAACAGCGCGAACACCGGCATCACCAGCGACAGCAGCACCTGACGGCGCGGCAGCAACAACGCGGCGCCCGCCACCAGCAGCGAGCCGAGGATCATTGCTTCCATGCCGATCACGCCACCGAACAGGTGGCCGAGCACCGCGCCGCTGAACATGGCGCACAAGGTCAGCAGCGGCAGGGTCAGGCGGCTGCGGGTCAGCGCGGCGAGCACGCCGGTGCCGATCAGCATCAGCAAGTGATCGAGGCCGGTCAGCGGGTGCAGCAGGCCGTCCTGCAGCGGGTTGGCGTCGTGACCGGGGTGGGCCAGGGCCGGTACGGCGACCAGCAGCAAAGCCAGGGCGAGAGACTTCTTCATCGGGTGCTCCTTGTTGGAATCAGTGGGCCTGGGCAGGCAGGCGAATAAAGGGATGGTCCTGAACCTGAGCATGACTGTGGGCATGGCTGTGCGGCGCGCTCTGGTAGGCGCCGGCCTCGGGCTCGAACGGCGCCTGCTCCAGCGTCACCTCCAGGCCGAAACCGCGAACCATGTCGTCCAGCACATAGTCGTGCTGGTAGCGCACGAAACCGGCCTCGATCTGCAGCGGCACATGGCGGTTGCCCAGGTGATAGGCGGCGCGGGCCAGCAGCAGCGCGTCGTCGCAGCGCACGGTCGAGACGGCCTCGGCGGCGGCAATGACGCGCACCACCTCCCTGCCCTCGCCGTCCGCCAGCAACTCGCCGCCGCGAATCAACTGACCGCGCTCCAGCAGCAGGCCGGCATCGCGGCCGTCATCGAGGGTGATGCGCACCCGGCTCTTGATCCGCGTGTCCAGGTTCAGGGTTGCCGTGGTAGTCGCCGCGGCATCGGCTTCGGTCACCCGGCGGGTCAACAGAATCATGGTTTCTCCTTGGGCTTAAAACAGGAAGTAACGCTGGGCCATGGGCAATATCGTGGCCGGCTCGCACACCAGCAACTCGCCATCGGCACGCACTTCATAGGTCTGCGAATCCACCTCGATAGTGGGCATCAGGCCGTTGTGCAGCATGTCGCCCTTGCGTACCGTGCGGCAGCCGTGGGCCAGGCCGATCAGGCTGCGCAGGCCCAGTTGTTCGTGGATGCCGCCATCGAGGGCGGCCTTCGACAGGAAGGTCATCCGCGTGGCATGCCGCGCCGCGCCGAGGGCGCCGAACATCGGCCGGTAATGCACCGGCTGCGGCGTCGGGATCGAGCCGTTGATATCGCCCATCGGCGCCGTGGCGATCATCCCGCCCTTGATCACCAGCGCCGGCTTGACGCCGAAGAAGGCCGGCGACCAGAGCACCAGGTCGGCCAGCTTGCCGGCTTCCAGCGAGCCGACTTCATGGGCGATGCCGTGGGTCAGCGCCGGGTTGATGGTGTACTTGGCGATGTAGCGCTTGACCCGGGTGTTGTCGCTGTACGACGAATCCCCGGCCAGCGGCCCGCGGCGCAGTTTCATCTGGTGCGCCACCTGCCAGGTGCGCAACACCACTTCGCCGACCCGGCCCATGGCCTGAGAGTCCGAGGAGGTCATGGAGAAGGCGCCGAGGTCATGCAGGATGTCTTCGGCGGCGATGGTCTCGCGACGGATCCGCGACTCGGCGAAGGCCACGTCCTCGGCGATGCTGGTGTCCAGGTGGTGACAGACCATCAGCATGTCGAGGTGCTCGTCCACCGTGTTGACGGTGTACGGCAGGGTCGGGTTGGTGGACGACGGCAGCACGTTGGCGAAACCCGCCGCGCGAATGATGTCCGGCGCGTGACCGCCGCCGGCACCCTCGGTGTGGAAGGTGTGGATGGTGCGGTCGCCGATAGCCGCGAGGGTGTCCTCGATGCAGCCGGACTCGTTGAGGGTGTCGGTGTGGATCGCCACCTGCACGTCCATTTCCTCGGCCACGCCCAGGCAGCAGTCGATGGCGGCGGGCGTCGAGCCCCAGTCTTCGTGCAGCTTCAACCCGACGGCGCCTGCGGCGATCTGCTCGCGCAGGGCCTCCGGCCGCGACGCGTTGCCTTTGCCGAGCAGGCCGATATTGATTGGTAGCTCATCCGCCGCCTGGAGCATCCGCGCCAGGTACCACGGCCCTGGCGTGCAGGTGGTGGCGTTGGTGCCGGTGGCCGGGCCGGTGCCGCCGCCAATGAAAGTGGTGATGCCGGAGGTCAGCGCTTCTTCCACCTGCTGCGGGCAGATGAAGTGAATGTGCGAGTCGATGCCGCCCGCAGTGACGATCTTGCCCTCAGCGGCGATCACTTCGGTGCCCGGCCCGACCGGCAGGGTCACGCCCGGTTGCACATCGGGGTTGCCGGCCTTGCCGATGCCGACGATGCGGCCGTTCTTCACGCCGATATCGGCCTTGACGATGCCCCAGTGGTCGATGATCAGCGCGTTGGTCAGCACCAGGTCCATGGCCTCGGCGGCGAGCATCTGGCCCTGGCCCATGCCGTCGCGGATCACCTTGCCGCCGCCGAACTTGACCTCTTCGCCGTAAATCGTGAAGTCCTTCTCGACCTCCACCCACAACTCGGTATCGGCCAGGCGCACGCGGTCGCCCACGGTGGGGCCGAACATGTCGGCGTAGGCCCGACGGGAAATCCGGCTCATGCCCGCGCCTCCAGCTTGCCCATGACCTTGCCCTGGAAGCCGTAGACTTCGCGCTTGCCGGCGTAAGGCACCAGCGTGACGCTGCGCGACTGCCCCGGTTCGAAGCGCACGGCGGTGCCGGCGGGAATGTCCAGGCGATAGCCGCGAGTGACCTCACGCTCGAACACCAGGGTGTCGTTGACTTCAAAGAAGTGATAGTGCGAGCCGACCTGCACCGGGCGATCGCCGTGGTTGGCCACGCTGACGCTGATCGTCTCGCGTCCGGCGTTGAGCTCGATGTCGCCAGCGGCGACCTGTATTTCTCCGGGAATCATCCTGCTCTCCTGTTGCGCCGCTCAGACGATCGGGTCATGGACGGTGACCAGCTTGGTCCCGTCGGGAAAGGTGGCTTCCACCTGGACGTCGTGGATCATCTCGGGCACGCCCTCCATCACCTGCTCGCGGGTCAGCACCTCGCGGCCCAGGTTCATCAGTTCGGCGACGGTGCGCCCGTCGCGGGCGCCCTCCATCACCGTCGCGCTGATCAGCGCCACCGCTTCCGGGTAATTGAGTTTCAGGCCACGGTCACGGCGGCGCTCGGCGAGCAGCGCGGCGGTGAACAGCAGCAGTTTGTCTTTCTCTCTCGGGGTCAGCTCCATGGTCGCTCTCTCAGGTGGCCCAGATACGCGGCGGGCACGGCGCCAGGCCGGTGACGGCCGGGCGCAGCGCGTGCCAGAGCCGCGCCAGTGTGGATTGAAGACGCTGGTTGTCGTGGTCCAGCAGGCGGACCACCAACAGTTTTCCCAGCAGGGTCGCCCCGGCCGGGACGGTGAGTTCGTCGAGCAGCGCGCGGGCCTGCGCCAGCAACTCGGCGGTGGCGGGCGCGGCGCAGAAGGTGGCTTGCAGCGGATAACCGGCGAGCTTGTGCAACTGCCCGCCGTCGATGCGCAGGCGTTCGTGCAGGCCGGGATCGTCCGGCATGTCGATCAACAGGCGGCTGTCCAGCGTGCCGTGGTTGAACACTTCGCCCATCACCGGCCGGCCCAGGCACAACGTTTCCCAGGCCAGCAGCCGCGCGCCGGGCGCCAGGGTAAAGCGGTTTTCCAGGCTGAGCCGGGCGCCGTCGAAACAGATATTGCCTTGAGGCAGCCACTCCAGGGTGCTGCCTTCAGCCAGGTGGAAATGCTGTTTGAGCACCGAAACGGGGCCGGCGCTGCGATAAAACTTGGTAGCGCCGGGCATGGTCAGCAGCGCGTGGCTGCCGGGTTCCAGGTGCACGTCGAGGGTCAGGCGATCACCGCCCACCACACCGCCGGGCGGGTGCAGCACATAAACGTGGCACGGTGCGCCCTCGGGATAGAAGGGTCTTTGCACCAAAAGAGGTCCGAAATGACGCCGCGCACCAATACAGGTCTTACCGCCTCGTGCAACGAAGCGCAGCATCAGCTCGGCGCTCCAGCCCGCAGTGGAATTCACGGGCGGAAGCTGTTCGGGTAGGGACATTCCAGCGGTTCCGGTAAACACCGCGTTTATTGGGGCTGACGGGCAGTCCCAGGCACACGCGGCGGTTAAAGAACGTCTGCGCGGGCGCGGGTTGCGGGCCGTCGCGCAGACCTGATCGATCGATCAGTAATCGATGGAAGGTGTAAGTGCACATTGCGGGCCAGAATGGCGCATGTAGGGGAATTCGTGCGTTGGTGGTGCACTGGTCCTGGACTTGAGGCGCTAGTCAGGGGAACGGGAAATCGCGGACAGGTGCTAGTCGACAGGCTTTCAGCGCTCTCAAGATCGAGCGCCGCCCGCGCGGCGCATCGCGAGCAAGCTCGCTCCTACATTGGTTGTAACGTGCCTATGTCTGCCAGGCCATGGTTGACTGCCTTGTTTGTACGACAGCCTCCCAGCGATTCATCGCCAAACGCCAAAGGCGGGCAACACCCTTCTGACAGGCCATGGCACGTTGCAACGAATGTAGGAGCGAGCTTGCTCGCGATGCGCCGCCCGCGCGGCGCTCGATCTGGAGAACGCTAAAGATCTGTCGGCACACCTACCGCAAAAACATCGCTTGCTCCACCAGCCCCTTCACATACCCCGTCTGCGGTCGGTCCAGCACGTCGCCGCTGGCGCCGGCCTCGATGATCCGGCCTTCCTTGACCACCACGATGCGGTCGGCAATCGCCCGCACCACGCCGAGGTCATGGGTGACGAACACCAGGGTCATGCCTTCCGCCTGCAATTCGCGCAGCAGCGCAAGGATCGCGGCCTGCACTGAGACGTCGAGGGCCGAGGTGACTTCGTCGCAGATCAGCACTTCAGGCTCGCAGACCAGCGCCCGCGCAATCGCGACGCGCTGGCGCTCGCCGCCAGACAGGTGATGCGGGTATTTGTTCGCGGTTTCCAGCGGCAACGCCACCCGCGTCAGCGCAGCATCGATGCGGGCCCGGCAGGCGGCGCCCTTGAGGCCGAAGAAATGTTCCAGCGGCGCTTGCAGGCATTGGGCGACGGTCTGGCGCGGGTTCAAGGCGCGGTACGGGTTCTGGAAGATGTACTGGATCCGGTGCCGCGTCGCCGAGGGACGCTGGCGCGCCAACAGGCTCAGCGGCTGGCCGTCGAAACTCAAGTGGCCGGTGGCGTTGTCGCCAAGGCCGGCCAGGGTCCGCGCCAGGCTGGTCTTGCCCGAACCGGACTCGCCCACCACCGCCAGGCATTCGCCGCGGTACACATGCAGGTCCAGGTCGAACAGCACCTGGCGGTCATAGGTCAGGTTCAGTTCGCGCAGTTCCAGCAACGGCGTGCGTCCTTCGACAAACAGCCGCGGCGCGGCGCTTTCCGCCTCGGGCAATGCGGTCAGTTGCGGGTGCAGGCACGCTACCTGCTGGGTGCCGTCCAGCGCTTGCAACGCCGGTTCGGCCCGCTCGCAGGCGGCACTGCGCCGCTCGCAGCGCGCCGCGAAGGCGCAACCACCCGGACGCTGCCCCGGCGCCGGCGCGTGCCCGGCGATGGCGCGCAGCACACGCTGGCGTCCGACTTCGGGAATCGCCGCGAGCAAGCCGAGGGTGTACGGATGGCCCGGCCGCTCGAACAGCCGTTCGCGGCTGGCGACTTCGACGATGCGCCCGGCGTACATGACCATCACCCGGTCCACCAGGTCCTTGATAACGCCGAGGTCGTGGGACACGTACACCGCCGCCACGCCCTGCTCTTTGCACAACCGCCGCACGGTTTGCAGGATGTGCGCGCGGGTGCCGACGTCCAGCGCGGTGGTCGGCTCGTCGAGCACGATCAGTTTCGGCCGGAGAATGAACGCCAGCGCCAGCATCACCCGCTGCTGCTGGCCGCCAGACAGTTGGTGGGCGAAACGCCGGAGAAATTCGCGGTCGCCCGGCAGGCCGACATCCACCAGCGTCTGTTGCAGGCGTTGCTCCCAGGCCTCGCGGCCCAGCGTCGGTTCGTGGGCGCGCAGGGTTTCCAGCAGCAGGTTGCCGATGCGGATCGCCGGGTTCAGGGCCAGCGCCGGGTCCTGGGCGACATAACCGATCAGCCCGCCACGGGCCCGGCGCAAGCCTTCGCCGTCGAGGGCGAGGAAGTCGGTGCCGGCGACCCGCACCCGCCCGCCGCTGATCTGCGCGCCACGGCGGGCGTGGGCGAGCAAGGCGGTGGCGAGGGTGGTCTTGCCGGAACCCGACTCGCCCACCAGACCGAGGATTTCCCCAGGTTCAAGGCTGAAGTCGATGTGGTCGATCACATCGCTGCCGTTGTCGAGGTCGACCCGCAGGCCCTCGACCTGCAAGGCCGCCACACGGGCCTCATCGGCGCTGGCGCCGGTCTGCACCGGTTCGGACAGGACGAATGCATTCATGAGCGCGCTCCCGCGCTGTACCGGGCAATGCCTTCGGCCAGCAAGTTGGTGCCATAGGCGAACACCGCGATCAGCAGCGCCGGGGCCAGTACGGCCCAGGGCTGGACCAACAGCCCCGCCTGGTTTTCATTGATCATCAGGCCCCAGTCCGCCGCCGGCGGGGCGACGCCGTAGCCGAGGAAGCTCAGGCCCGAGAGCATGCCGATGCCCCAGGTGAGCATGTTGCCGAAGTGCACCAGCAGCGGCGTCAGGACATTCGGCAGAATCTCGCGCAAGAGGATGCGGGTGCGGGAAAAACCCATCATCTGCGCCGCCTCGACGAACTCCTGGCTGGCCACCGACACCGCGCTGCCGCGGGCCAGGCGGATCACGCCGGGGATAAAGGCAATGGCTACGGTGAGGACGATCAGCCACGGCGCGCGGCCGAGCATGGAGACGATCAGCAGCACCAGGATCAGGTCGGGAAAAGCCAGCCAGACATCCGCCAGCCAGGTGATGACCTGGTCCAGGCGCTGCCGCGACAGGCCGGCGAGCATGCCCAGCACGCTGCCCACCACCAGCGCCAGGCTGGCGGCGGCCAGCGACATCCAGAGAATCGACAAGCCGCCGGCGAGCAGCCGCGACAGCACGTCGTGGCCAAGGAAATCGTGGCCCAGCGGCGCCGCGGCGGTGGGCGCGCCGTACACGCCGCCGAGCATATCGGTCGGCGCATGGGGCGCCAGCCACGGGCCGAACAGCGCCAGCAGCACCACCGCCAGGGTCACCAGGGCGCCGCGGCGAATGCTCGGCTCACGCCAGAATCGTGCAGTGAACATGCTCTACTCCTTTCAAGGGGCTTTCGCCGCCGGGCGCCGCCACCAGCTCTGGATGCCACGGCGGTTGCGGGCGATCAGTCCGGGACGGCGCGCGGTACGCAGTTTCGGGGTCAGCAAGACGGTCAGCAGGTCGGCCAGCAGGTTGATCAGCACCACGCCGAGGGTGATGACCAGCACCACGCCCTGGATCAGCGGCAGGTCGCGCATCTGGATCGCGCTGTTGAGCAAGGTGCCGATGCCGGGGTAGCTGAACACCACTTCCGCCAGCAGCGCGCCGCCGATCAGCACGCGCAGGGTCAGCGCCACGCCCTGGATCGCCGGCACCAGTGCGTTGGGCAAGGTGTGGCGCCAGACGATGCGCCGTTCCGGCACACCGCGCAGGCGGGCGGCGCCGACGAAGTCGGAGTCCAGCGTCTCGATCATCGAGGCGCGCACCAGCCGCGCCAGGTACGGCAGCGCCGTCAGGCTGAGGGCAATCACCGGCAGCGCGAGGTAATGCAGTTGCCGCCACAACGGCCGGTCCGGGTCGATCAGCGACACCGCCGGCAGCAGGTCGAAGTGCGGCATCGAGAACAGCAGCACCAGACCGATGGCCAGCAGGTAACCCGGCGTGGCCTTGAGCACGATCAATGCCGCCAGGCCCCAGCGGTCCAGGCGGCTGTCGCGGCGCAGGGCCAGGCCGACGCCGATCACCAGCGCCAGCGGCAGCACCAGCAGCAACACCCCCAGCAGCAGCGCCAGGGTATTGCCGAAGCGGTCGAAGAGAATGGTCGCCACCGGCTGCGCCGAGTCCAGCGACACACCGAGGTCGCCGCGCAGCAACTGGGCCAGCCAGCTCAGGTATTGCAGCAGGATCGGCCGGTCGAGGCCCAGTTGCTGGCGCAGGGTGAGGATGCTTTCCAGCGGCGCGTCGGGGCCGAGGATGACCCGCGCCGGGTCCGACGGCAGCGCCTGGGTGGCGAGGAACACCACCAGGCTGATGACCCAGGCGGTGAGCAGGCCATAACCGAGGCGGCCAACGAACCACGGCAGCCAGGCAGGCAAACGGGAAATTTTCAGGCGATCAGGCATGGTTCAACCACAGGCTGTCAAAGCGCCAGGAGGCGAAGGTGGTCTGTTCGCCGTGCAGGCCGCCGACCTTGTTCGAGGCGGCATCGAGCACGTCACTGAAGCCCCAGATCAGCAGGCCGCCGCGCTGGTGCTGGATGGTCTGCGCTTCGTGCACCAGCTCGCGGCGCTTGGCCAGGTCGGGCTGGCCGAGGGCCTGGGTGAACAGTTGCGAGAAACGCTCGTCGCGGAAGTTGCTGCGGTTGTAGATCGCCAGCGGCGCGTCGTTGTGCAGGCCGGTGGCGAGGAAGCCGCGCGCCGGGGTCGAGCCCGGCGACATCAGCCACTGCTCTTTCTGCGGACCGTTGAACACCGAGCCGTCCACCGGCGTGACCTTGATTTCCACCCCGGCCTTCTTCGCCTGTTGGGCGAACACCAGCGCGGCATTGACCTCGTTGGCGGTGGTGGTCAGTTCCAGGCGCAGGTCGCTGACGCCGGCCTGGCGCAGCAGCGAACGGGCCTGTTCCAGGTCATAGGGGCGCTGGGCGATGGCGTGGTTGTAGGTCGGGTCGTTGGGCGAATACAGGTCGTTGGCGACCCGGCCGAAACCGTTGAGGCCACGGTCTACCAGCTCCTGGCGGTCGGCCAGCAGGCGGAAGGCCTGGCGCACGCGCTCGTCCTGGAACGGTGCCTTGGCGGTGTTGAGGTTGAAACCGGTGAACGAGGTGGTCGGCGAGACCACCAGTTGCAGGCGCGGGTCGGCCTTGAGCAAGGCGCTGTGCTCGGCCTGCACGCCACTGGCGACGTCGATCTGCCCGGCACGCAGGGCCGCGACCCGCGACACCTGGTCCTTGAATTCGATGATTTCCAGCTCGTCAGCGTAAGGCTGGTTGGGCTTGAAGTAGTTTTCGAAACGGGTGAACAGCGCGCGCTGGCCCGGCACGAAGCGCTTCAGGCGATACGGCCCGGCGCCCACCGGATTGTTCGGGTCGTAGTCGGTCGGCACGATGCCGCCGAAGGCGATCAGGGTTTCATCCAGCGGGAAGAAGCTGCGGCCTTCCTTGAAGCGGATTTCGATGGTGCGCTCGTCCAACTTGCGCAGGGCCTGGCGGTCGATGGCGCCGACCAGCCCGGCGTACGGCGAGGCCAGTTTCGGGTCGGTCAGGCGCAGGATCGAGAACAGCATGTCATCGGCGGTGATGGTCTTGCCGTGATGGAACTCCAGGCCCGGACGGATACGGATGGTCCAGGCCGTGGCGTCGGCGTTGGGCTCGGCGAACTCGGCCAGGCCCAGGCGGGTGCTGACGTCGTCGTTCCATTCCCAGAATTTGCTGTACAGCGCCCAGCCGCGAATGATCCCGCCGCCGGACGGCTTGTGCGCGTCGAGGTTGCCGGCCTGGTCGCCGTCGATGATGCCGACGCGCAGCCGTCCGCCACGCACCGGGGTGCTGGCGATGGCCTTGGCACCGGCCACGGCGGCGGGTTCACCGCCTCCGCAGCCGGTCAGCAGGCTGGAGCCGAGGAGCAGGCCGCCACCGATGGTCAGGCTGTTGCCGAGGAAGATCCGGCGGGAAAATTCGTTGGGCATGGGTCATTCCTCAGGCCGGTTGGGCGGCCGTTTCAGCGATGGTGCGGGCGTTGAGGCGCGGGACCTCGAAGCCGTGGTCCAGGTCAAGCAAGGGGAACAGCAGGTCGGCGACCCGGTGCGCCTCATCGATCAGCGGGAAGCCGGAAAGAATGAAAGCGCTGGTGCCTTGGGCTTCGTATTCGCGAATCCGCTCGGCGACCTGCTCGGCGCTACCCACCAGGTAGGTGCCGGCGGCCGGCCCCAGCAGGTTGAAGCCGAACAGGCTCGGCCCGGTCCAGACGTTGGGGTAGATCTCCAGGTCGCGGGCCTTGGGCAGGCGGCCTTCGCGGATCGCTTGCAGGTTGGCTTCGATGCGCGGGTCGTCGCTGTGGAAACTGTCCAGGGTCTGGCCCGCCGGCAGTTGCCGTTCGAGGGCGGCGCGGGTGGTTGCCAGCGAGGTGTTGTCCAACAGTTTCTGGGCGTGGGCCCAGGCTTCTTCCTCGGTCTCACGGACGATGATCTGCAAGCGCGTGCCGTAGGTCAGCTCGCGACCGAGCTTGGCCGCTTCGGCACCGACGCGGCGGAACTTGTCGCCCAGCTTCGGCGGGGTGTCGGCGAAGCTCAGGTAGACGTCGAGCAGTTGCACCGAATGGGCCACGCCCGGGCCGGAGGTGCCGGCGCCCCACAGCGGCACTGACAGGCGCTTCGGCGGATGCCAGCCACCCAGCGGATGCCGCGCCGCCGCGGCCGGACGCGGCGCCAGCTTGACGTACTGACCGTCGAAACCCTCGGTGCCGCCGGCGTAGATGTTCTGGAAGGCGCGCCAGTATTCCAGGCTGAACTGGTAGCGCTCGTCGTGCGGGTAATGCACGCCGAGGGTCGCCAGGCCGGCGTCGCTGCCGTTGACCACGTTGAACAGCAGGCGACCGCCGGAGAACGCGTCGAAGGTCAGCGCCCACTTGGCCAGCACCGCCGGCGAGACTTCGCCGGGATGCTGCGCCACCAGGAAGCGCAGGCGCTCGGTGGCGTCGATCAGCGAGGCGGCCACGGTCAGGCTTTCATTGGGGCTGGAGCCCAGCAGCGAGCCGTAGTAACCCAGGCGGTCAGCAGCCACCGCCAGTTGCTTGAGGTGGGAAAAATCAGTCACCCAGCGGCCCTTTTCTTCCCACGGATACGGGCCATCGGGGCTGGTGAGGTACCAGAGAATCTTTACTGCCATGATCGGATGTCCTTATGCGCGCGGGCTGTCGTTCGGTGGAACCAGGCCGAGTTCACGGGCCTGGCCGAGCAGCTTGCTCATGGTCCATTGCTGGGTCAGCACGCCCGGGCCGTAGGCGCGGGAACCGCCGAGGGCTTCGGCGAGCAGTTGCAGTTGCGCGCCCTCCTCCAGCAGCAGGATGAATTCGGCGGTGGCCTGCAGGCCCTCGGTGCCCCACACGGTGGAGCCGCCGTTGGCTTCGAGGATGGCGGTGGTGAACGGGTTTTCAGCCAGGCTGTCGAGGATGAAATCCACTTCGTCCTGACGGCGGTCGATGTACACCGGCAGCTCGCGGGCCAACTGGAAGCGCTGCACCGGCACATAGCTGATTGGCAGCGAACGCTGGGTTTGCGCCCAGGCGCCGAGGTACGGGCTGTGCACGTGGGACACGGTGGTAATTTTCGGTTGTTCGATAAACAGGCGGGTGTAGCGGTTGAGGCCGCCCTTGCCCTGGCCGAACACCAGGTTGCCGGCGAAGTCGGTGACGCTGGCTTTCAGCGGCTGGTCCTTTTTCCACGGGCCCGGGTAGTTCACCGACACCAGCAGGTCGCGGCCCGGCACGCGCTCGATAAAGCCGACGGTGCCGTTGGCGGTGATGGTGTTGGTTTCGCGGTAGACGCGGAAGGCCTCGCCGGCCAGGTGCGTGGCCTGGTCGACGAAGGCTTTCAGTTCGGCATCGATCAGGTGTTCAGTGGTCAATACGGTCATGGTCTTGCTCCTTCAGACGCGCTTCGTGCGCTCGGCCAACAGTTCATGGGCAGCTTGCAGTGGACGCGGGTCGACCCAGTCGGCCAGGGCAAAGTCGGCTTCGAGGAAGCCGTGCAGGTTGAGAAAGGTTTTTTGCACATCGAGGAAGGCCAGGCGCTGCTCGGACAGGTCCGGTTCCAGGGTGGTGTGGAAGTCACCGCGGTAGGCTTCGTCGACGCCCTCGGCGCCGGCGCGGGTTTCGTCCTGGAGAATGCGCAACAGGCCTTCGCGGTTGTCCTTGGCCCATTCGGCGGCGCGCAGGGTCTGGGCGAGGAAACGCACCACCAGGTCGAAGTGGTCGTCCAGCAGGCTCTGGTGCACGGTGATCGGCCGTGGCGTGCCGTTGTTGATGCGGAAGCGCGGCTCCAGTTGGTCGAGGTCGATGCCCACTTCCAGGCCCAGGCGGCGGGCGGCGTCGGCGGCGGATGCGCCCTTGACGTAGACCGCGTCCACTTCGCCGCGCACCAGATAATCCAGGCCCGACCACAGGCGTTGCAGGCCCTGCTCCGGGGTCGGCGCCGCGGCCTGATCGGCCAGTGCCACTTCCACCAGGCTGACGTCGTCGAAGCTGAGGCCGGCCGAGCTCAATGCGCCCTTGTAGCCGTGCAGGCTCATGGCCCGGGCGATGCTGCCGGGACGGTTCTCGCCCCACGCCGGCAGGGCCAGGCGCTTGCCCTTGAGGTCGGCGGCGCTACGGATGCCGGAGCCGGGACGGACCAGGATGGTCTGCCATTCCTCGATCCAGGTCAGGCCGATCAGGCGGCTCGGCGAACCGGCGGCGCGGGCGGCCAGGGCCGGGACGTTGCCGCCCTCGCGAAACAGGCCGGGCAATTGATGATCGTAGTGGTGATGGCCCAACTGACGGGCTTCCTGCAGGGTCAGCACCGGCAGGCCTTCGGCGGCGAATTCCTCGCCGAGCCAGCCCAGGGTGTAGGCGATGCCCGAGGCGGTCGGCACCGGGCAGCGGGTGAACCAGAGTTGCTCCAGGGGCGTTGCGGCGGGCAACGGCTGAGTGGAGGCAAGAGCGGCGGCAAGTGACATGAACAGACTCCATCAAGCGGATCGAATGGGCCGGGTGGCCTTTGCCAGTGTCATTGCAGCGCCCGTGCCAACTCGTCAAACCGTTGATTTCATTGGCGTTTACTCATGACCCCAAGGACCGACTGCTGATCTGGCAACACCCGCGCAACGGACCTGCTGCTGCCTGAGCAACAACCACCCGCCGACTGCTGCTGGAGCAGCAGCCGCTCCCGCCGCTTTCACTGCAAGCCACGCCGCACAAGGGCTGCGGGCTGATGGCACAGAACCTGCTCCAGTCCACGCACCTGTTCATTCAAGGAAGCGTTAATCGTGACTACCCTGCCCCGCCGCCTGGAAAGCGAAGCCCAGGCCATTACCGTCGCCCATGAGATCGCCGAGCACATCGCCGCGATCGCCGCCGACCCGCAACACAACCGCACCCTGCCGCGCCGCCAGGCCGAACTGCTGTCCGAAAGCGGCCTGACCGCCATCGGCGTGCCGCGTGCCGACGGCGGCCTCGGCGCCTCGGTGGAAACCATCGTCGAGACCGTGCGGATCATTTCCCGCGCCGACGGCGGCGTCGGCCAGTTGCTGCAAATCCACAACGTCATGCTGCGTGGCGTGCTCAGCGGCTACCCGGATGAAGTACGCCAGCGCCTGATCAGCGACGTGCTCGCCGGCAAGCGCCTGGGCAATGCCCTGGCCGAGGTCGGCGGCAAGAACAAGTTCGCCCTGAAGACCCGCGTCGAACGCCGCGAGGACGGTGTGCTGGTGCTCAACGGCAGCAAGTTCTACTCCACCGGTTCGTACCTGGCCGAGTGGATTTCGCTGACCGCCGCCAGTGACGACGGCGGTGCCGGCGTGCTGCTGCACCGCGACACCCCCGGCCTGACCCTGGTCGATGATTGGGACGCCTTTGGCCAGCACAACTCGGTGAGCGGCACCGTGCGCTTCGACAATATCGAGCTGGACGAGCGCTACGTGCTGCGCCGCCAGGGCCCGATGAAACGCACCGGCCTGACCTTCCCGCAGATCCTCCACGCCGCCATCGACACCGGCATCGCCGCCGGCGCGCTGCAGGCCGGCATCGATTACCTCAACCAGCACGCCCGGCCGTGGGTCGAGAGCGAAGTCGAACGGGCCAGCGACGAGCCGCACATCATTCGCCAGATCGGCGAGTACGCGGTCGCCCTGCGCGCCGCCGAATCGCTGCTGCGCGACGCCGCGCGGGTGTTCGACGCCCATGAACGCGACCCGGAAAACAAGGAGTTGCAGGACGAACTCATCCTCAGCGTGGCCACCGCCCGCGCCCACTCCGACGGAGCCTCGCTGAAGATTTCCAGCGACATCTTCTCGCTGCTCGGCGCCAGCGCGTCCCTGAGCAAATGGAACCTCGACCGTTTCTGGCGCAACGCCCGGGTCCACACCACCCACGACCCGATCCGCTGGCGCCTGCACCACGTCGGCAACTACTACCTCAACGGCGTCGATCCCGGCGAGTACACCGCGATCCTCACCGCCAAGCAGAAGGCCGGTGCCAGCCGCTGAACCCATTGCGCGGGCAACCGGTGACGGCACCCGCGCGCTTCTTCATCCTGTTTCGAGCCGTTCATGAGCCATCGACATCCGCTGCTGCGCAGCCTGGCGATCTACCGCGAGATGCCCTGGCGTTTCGCCCTGGTCGCCGGGCTGTTCGTCTTTATCAACCTGGGCCTGGTCTGGCAGCAATGGCTGATCGGCCACGCCCTCAACGATGTCACCAATGGCGTCGCGGTACAGCGCCAAGCCGATGGCAGCCTCGACAGCCATGTCGCCTGGACCTGGTTCTGGCTGATCCTCGCCGTCGCCTTTGGCCGCGCCGTGCTGCAATACGCCGCCGGGCTCGGCTCGCTGATCCTCGGCCAGGCGCTGCTCACGCGCCTGCGCGAGCGCATCCTCGAACAGGTCCTGCGTTTGCACCTGGGCTATCACTGGCAGCACGGCATGGGCGAGATCGTCACCCGCACCACCCGCGACGCCGACAAGGTCCGCGACGCCCTGGTGAGTTTCTGGCGGCAACTGGTGGAAACCCCGTTGGTGGTGCTGGCCACGGTCGGCCTGCTGGCCTGGTATCACCCGCTGCTGGCGGTCGGCCCGTTGCTGCTGACCCTGCTCGGGCTGTACCTGTTCGTGCTGCAGACCGAGCGCCTGGTGGAGCTGGACCGGGCGGTTGGCGCCGCCTATGACCGGGTCAATCAGGACCTCGCCGAAGGCATCGGCGCGGTGCGGGTGATCAAGTCGTTCGGCCTGCAACAGCAGCGCATCGACGGTTTTACCGAACAGGTTCGACAGTTTTCCGGGCTGGCCCGCCAGGCACTGGCCTGGGCCAGTTCGCGGATTCCGCTGCCGCAGGCGCTGGTGGCGCTGGGGCATGTGTGGATCCTGGTGGTCGGCGCGCAACTGGTGGCCGCCAACAAGATCGGCATCGGCGAACTGGTGACCTCGCTGCTGATCGCCACGACGCTGGTGTTCCGCATCGAAGGCATCGGCCGGGTGATGCAGACCTTCGCCGATGCCCGCGCCTCGGCCGGGCGCATCTGGCAACTGCTGGACGCCCCGACGCAGATCGAAAGCGGCCCGCGGCGCTTGCCCGAGGGGCCGCTGGGGCTGCAACTGGAAGAGGTCAACGTCAGCGCGCCGGGCAGCGAGCGGGACATTCTGCGTCAGTGCTCATTGCTCCTGGCGCCGGGTGAAGTGGTGGCGCTGGTCGGCGCCACCGGCACCGGCAAAAGCCTGCTGGCCAGCCTGCTGCCGCGGCTGACCGACGCCGGCAGCGGCCGGGTGCTGATCGGCAACCAGGCCGGTGGCTGGCAGGACGTGCGTGCGCTGGACCTGGCCGACCTGCGCCGTCGCGTGCACGTGTTGCCGCAGGAAAGCTTCCTGTTCGCCGACACCCTGGCCGCCAACCTGCGCCTGAGCGCGCCCGAGGCCAGCGACGCCGAATTGCTCGACGCCCTGCACCGCGCCGCCGCCGACGACATTCTCGAACGCCTGCCGCTGGGCCTCGACAGTCCGCTGGGCGACCGCGGCGTCACCCTCTCCGGCGGCCAGCGCCAGCGCCTGTGCCTGGCCCGCGCGCTGCTCGCCGCGCCAGACCTGCTGTGCCTCGACGACGCCACCAGCGCCCTCGACGCCATCAGCGAACGCCATGTGCTGGACCATCTGCGCCGTCCTGGCGGCCCGACCCTGCTGCTGATCGCCAGCAAAGCCAGCACCGTGCAGCGCGCCGACCGGGTGTTGCTGCTCGACCAGGGCCGCATCGTCGACAGCGGCCCGCACGCCGAACTGCAACGCCGCAACCCGGCCTACCGCGACCTGCTGGGGATCGACCATGAGTAAGACCACGACCAACACGGCCATGAGCGACATCGAGATCGAAGAGCGCCTGGCCAAGAAGTCCCTCGACCGCGGCATGCTGCAACGCCTGCTGCCGCTGCTCAAACCGGTGCGGCGCCAGGTCGCCTGGGTGATCGGCCTGGAGCTGATCCTGGTGTTCACCGTGTTCCTCCGCCCGTGGTTCGTCCGCGAACTGCTCGACCGCGGCCTGGTCCACGACGGCAACGCCTGGCTGCTCGACCTGCCGCTGGTGCTCTGGCTCGGCGCCGGGCTGGCCGCCAGTTGGCTGGGGCGCATCCTGCTCGGCGGGCTGTCGCAGTACATCGCCGGCAGCGCCGCCATCGAAGTGCTCAACCAGTTGCGGGTGCGGGTGTTCGCCCATGTCCAGTCGCTCAGCGTCGGCTACTTCGACCGCACCCGCGCCGGGCGCATCCTGTCGCGGGCCGACCGTGACGTGGACGCCCTTGAACCGCTGCTGATCCAGGGTCCGCCGGAACTGCTCGGCGCCCTGCTGCGCTGCACCCTGGCGGGACTGATGCTGTGGCTGATCACACCGTTGTTCTTCTTCAGCCTGATCGCCAGCGTGCCGCTGTTGTTTATCGCCACCTGGGCGTTCAAGCGCGTGGCCCAGCGTAACTGGGCGAAAGTCGCCGAACAGCGCAGCCGCTTTACCGCGCACCTGGTGGAAAGCGTCAGCGGCGTGCGCCTGTTGCAGCAGAGCGGCCGCGAAGGCGAAAACCAGCAGCGCTATCGCGGCCTGCTGGACGACTTCAATAACGCCCTGATCACCGGCAGCATCCGCTCCGGCTGGTTCGCCCCGTTCACCGCGCTGCTCTCCGCCACCGGCATGGCGGTGTTGGTGCTGGTGGGCGGTTATTCGCTGGCCGAGGGCACGGTAACCGTGGGCCAGGTCGGCGAAAGCCTGTTCTACGTGATGCTGTTCCTCGGTCCGCTGCAGGAACTCACCGACCTGTTCGAGCGCTATGCCACCGGCTCGGCTTCGGCGCAGCGGATCTTCCTGCTACTGGACACCGCGCCGCAGATTCTCGACCCGCAGAGCCCGCTGCCGTTGCCGCGGGTACAGGGCGAGGTGCATTTCGAACGGGTCCGCTTCGCCTATCAGCCCGGGGCCGCGCAACCGGTGATCGACAACCTCGACCTGCGCATCCGCGCCGGCGAAGTGCTGGCCATCGTCGGCCCGTCCGGGCATGGCAAAAGCACCCTGGTGCAGTTGCTGACGCGGTTCTACGAGGTCGACGAAGGCGCGGTGAAACTCGACGGCGTGGACATTCGCCAATTGAGCCAGCAGCAACTGCGCCGGCATGTCGGCGTGGTGCTGCAGGACAACGTGCTGTTCGCCGGCAGCATCCTCGACAACCTGCGTCTGGCCGCTCCCGGCGCCGACGACGCGAGCCTGATCGCCGCGGCGCGGGAACTGGGCGCCGACGAAGTGCTGGAGCGCCTGCCCCATCAATACGCGACCCAGGTCGGCAGCCTCGGCAGCCACCTCAGCCATGGTCAGCGGCAACTGGTGTGCCTGGTCCGCGCCTACCTGGCCAACCCGGCGGTGCTGGTGCTGGACGAAGCCACCTCGGCGGTCGACGTGCATACCGAACGGCGCATCCAGCGCGCCCTGCGCCGGCTTTGCGAAGGCCGCACCGCGATCATCATCGCCCACCGCCTGGCGACCATTCGCGACGCCGATCGCATCGTGGTGATCCGCCAGGGCCAGGTGCAGGAGCAAGGCGCGCACCGCCAGTTGCTGGAGGCGAATGGCGCGTATGCGGCGCTGTATCGCAGTTATGAACAGCGCGGCGAGCTGGTGGAGGGCTGATGTTGCATCGGCTACAGCGGCTGCTTGTCGGGTGCTGCTCAGGCAGCACCCGGTTGGAAACGTCGTCGCCTGTCAGGGACTCATCACTGGCAAGCCAGCGCCCACAAAGCCTTGTAAATGCCGGCCCCGTGGGCGCTGGCCTGCCAGCGATAAGGGCCCGGCAGCCACCGTGGCACGCCGGTTGCACCACCCTTCCAACATCCACTGAGGACCTGCCATGAGCACCGAATTCTTCTGGCGTCTGCCACTGGGCACCGACGGCCCGCAACTGACCACCGACAAGCACAACCGCGGCAGTTTCGTCGGCCGTCACGGGCATATCGCACCGGGGCTGCTGGCCGACGGCACGCCGGACGGCTTCACCTACATCGACTACATCGCCCAGGTGGCGAAGGCCGCCGAACTGGCCGGCTTCGAAGGCGCGCTGCTGCCCACCGGGCCGGAGCCGTGGATTGTCGCTGCGGCGCTGGCCCGGGAAACCCGGCGCCTGCGCTTTCTGATCGCCTTCCAGGCCACCTGGACCCTGCCCGCTTACGCCGCGCAGCAGGCGGCGATTCTCCAGCACCTGAGCCACGGCCGCCTGGACTGGAACATCATCACCGGCGGCAACCCGGCCAGCCAGCGCGCCCAGGGCGATTACCTCGACCACGACCAGCGCTACAAGCGCACCGGCGAATTCCTCGACATCATCCAGGGCCTGTGGAGCAACGAGCGCTTCAGCTACGACGGCGAGGTCTACCAACTGGAAAACGGCGCGCTGCCGCCGGGCCTCGGCAACGAGCGCAAGCCGGGGGTGTATTTCTCCGGGTTCTCCGACCCGGCGCTGGACGTCGCCGCGCGTCACGCCGATGTCTACCTGAACTGGGCCGAACCGGTGGACCAGCTCAAGCCGCACATCGAGCGGGTGCGCGAGCTGGCGGACAAACAGGGCCGCAGCGTGCGCTTCGGCCTGCGCGTGGACCTGTTCGCCCGGGAAACCGAAGAAGCCGCCTGGGCCGACCTGCGCCGCCAGTTCGAGCGGATCGAAGGCAAGCCCAGCGTGGTCTCCAGCGCCTTCACCCGCGCCAGCGACTCGGTCGGCGCGGCGCGCCAGACCGCCTACCACCAGAACATCCAGCGCTTCGACGACCTGATCCTCGGGCCGAACCTCTGGGCCGGTTTCGCCAAGGCCAAGCCCGGCCCGACCGTCGGCCTGGTGGGCAGCCACCAGAACATCGCCGAGCGCCTGGCCGAGTACCGCGACGCCGGTTTCTCGACCTTCATCCTGGCCGGCAACCCCCACCTGGAAGAAGCCCTGCGCATCGGCCAGGAAGTGCTGCCACTGCTGCGCGAGCGCAAACCCGACGCGCTCAAGGCCAGCGCCTGAGCGCACGCCCACCAGGACGGGCCGAATACACCACTGGCCGGATAACCGGCCACTTTTCAAGGACCAGATCCGCACATGAGCAAACCCCTCGATACCCTCTGGTACACCCATAGCCCGGTGCCCACCGGCCTCGGCATCGCCGTGCAGACCGGCCGCCTGGCCGAAGCCTTCGCCCCGCTGGGCACCTCGATCCAGTCGCTGCGCGAATCCAGCGAACGGGAGGTGCGTGAAGCGCACTACGACCATCACCTGCCCAACTCGGTCCGCCACGGCGGCAACATCCCGGCCATTTGGGCCTACTCGGCCGGAGTCGATACGCGGGTGCTCGGCTTGAGCTGGGCGGATGAAGTGCAGTTGATCCTGACCACCGCCGAAAGCGGGGTGAAAACCGTCCGCGACCTGAAGAACCGCCGCTTCGGCCTGCCGAAATGGGCCAACGTGCAAATCGACTTCACCCGCGCCCAGGCCCTGCGCGGGCTGGAAAACGCCCTGCGCCTGGAAGGCCTGAACGTGGCCGATGTCGAGTTGGTGGACTACCCCTACGGCGGCACCCACAGCGACGAACAGGTCACCCATGTGCATGGCGCCGCCGTCTACCTGGGCGGCACCCGCATCAGCCGGCGCAACAACGAACTGATCGGCCTGCTGCGCGGCGATATCGACGCGATCTTCCTCAAGGGCGCCTCGGCCCTGCAACTGGCCTACGAACTGGGCCTGCACGTGGTGATCGACACCGGCTCGCACCCCGACCCGCTGATCCGCGCCAACAACGGCACGCCACGCACACTGACCGTGGACATCAACCTGCTGAACGAGCATTTCGGCGCGTGTAAACGCATCGTCGATGTGCTGCTGCGCACCGAGCAATGGGCCTGGGCCAACCCGGACGAAACCCGGCGCTACCTGGCCCGCGAACTGAACACCAGCGAGTACTGGGTGGCGGCGGCCTACGGCGAGGACGCCCACCGGCGCCTGCGCACCACCCTCGACAGCCGCTCGATCACGGCCTTGCAGGACTTCACCGATTTCCTCTACCGCTGGCAGTTCATTCCGCGGCATTTCGATGTGCGCGACTGGATCGATTTCAGCGTGCTGGAGGCGGTGATCGGCTCGACGTCGCGGGTGGCGACCTGAGCGGCGCCTGAGCGGGGTTGCGCTTGGTCATCGACAGGCGGTGGCATTAGGCTATGATTTCCTCGCGCGGCGAGGTCCCCGCCTGCGTTGCCCACTTCCGCTTGCCGTGCATAGCGCTGAATCAAGGAGAGAACCGGTGCCTGATTACTGGAAGATCATGAGCGATGGCTTCAAGGACGGAAAACTCCTGGCGATCACGCTTGGCAACTTCAACCGCGACATGGGCAACACCATCCGTTTTAGTGAAACCCAGGTTCAGCGCTACGCCTATCGCATTGCCGACGGTGTGGTCCAGAGCGTCACGACCGGGAAGCCGGTCTCGACCCATAACTACAGCTCCCATGACAAGGCTGGGATCGCGGCCTTTGTCGTCGGGCTCGACGGCACGGTCTACCTGTTCAACCACCTCAACAAGACCGATCAGATTGCCCACTCTTCGTTTGTCGGCAAGTTCGCCAAGGCCGCCGGCGAACTGATCGTGGTAGAAGGCAAGATCACCCTGGTGCATGCCCACAGCGGTCATTTCCGGCCCAATGCCCTGAACATGTATCACGCGGTCAAGTACTTCAGGGACATGGGTGCGCTGTCGCCATCGGCGAGGGTCGGCTTCGTCAGCAACCCCTTCGCGGATACCGGCGTGGAGCCCCCGCCTTATGCCGAGAGCCTGCCGTTTCAGTACGTTCTGGACGAGGATTCAAAACGGACTTACGCGAACTCCAAACACGTGATCGAAGAGTCTTCACACAAGATCAATCAACTCAGCCTGGAAGCCACCCTGATTCGTTTTCAGGCATTCAAGGAAGAGAAAATCAAAAGGCTTGGCGAGGAAGTCGACGCCTTGAAGAAAAAGCTTGAGTTAGAAAACGGCGCCCTCAGCACAACCGACATGGAGCTTGACCTCAAAACCATCGACTTAGATGAAGCCAATGAACTCGCGTTCGAGACTTACAGGGAAGAACTGAACGACACCATCAAGGCGTTGAGTACAACCATCCTGCAACAACGAGACCTGATCGAACTGCTCGAGGATAAAAGTGGCACGCTGAGCGTGGTCTTCGATGCGTTGGTGTTCCTGGCGTTCGTGGAAAAGAACTTCGTCACCTTGAGAAGCCGCATTCAGCCTGCCTTTTTTGATGCCTCACTGTAGATCCGGCGTCAGTTTCAGCGTTGGTCGGGAGGCGCCCTTGCAACCGTCAGGCAGGGGCTAGACTCAGTCTTCACGACTCGGGAGCCCCCGCCATGACCGCCAAGAACACTATCTGCCTCTGGTACGACCACGACGCCCTGGAGGCCGCCACCTTCTACGCCGCCACCTTCCCGGACAGCGCCGTCACCGCCGTGCACGAAGCCCCTGGCGATTACCCTTCGGGCAAGCAAGGCGATGTGATCACCGTGGAATTCACCGTCATGGGCCTCCCCTGCCTGGGCCTCAACGGCGGTCCCGTCTTCACCCACAACGAAGCCTTTTCCTTCCAGGTCGCCACCGACGACCAGGCCGAAACCGACCGCCTGTGGAACGCCATCATCGGCCACGGCGGCGAGGCCAGCGCCTGCGGCTGGTGCCGGGACAAATGGGGCATTTCCTGGCAGATCACCCCGCGCATCCTCACAACCGCCATCGCCAGCCCGGATCGGGCCGCGGCCAAACGGGCCTTCGAAGCCATGATGCAGATGGGCAAGATCGACATCGCCATCATCGAGGCCGCGCTCAAGGGCTGATTGCGAGGATCAGGCAAGAACGCGGTCGAAATGGGTTACCGGCGCGCGCCGCTTCGCGCGGAACATGAACCTGTCTTCAGCCCCTCCAAGGAGTTCTTTCATGCAAGTCATCGCCTACGGCGCCCACGCCAGCGACAAACCACTAGAACCGCTGACCATCACCCGTCGCGAGCCCGGTGCCCACGACGTGCAGATCGACATCGCCTTCTGCGGCATCTGCCACTCCGACCTGCACCAGGTCCGCTCCGAATGGGCAGGCACCCAGTACCCGTGCGTGCCCGGCCATGAAATTGTCGGGCGCGTCACCCATGTCGGCGCCCATGTCAGCGGCTTCAAGGCCGGCGACCTGGTGGGCATCGGCTGCATCGTCGACAGTTGCAAGCACTGCGCCGACTGCGACGACGGCCTGGAAAACTACTGCGACGGCATGATCGGCACCTACAACTTCCCGACCCCGGACGCACCCGGCTGGACCCTCGGCGGCTACTCGCAGCAGATCGTCGTCCACGAACGCTACGTCCTGCGCATTACCCACCCGGAAGAACAGCTTGCGGCCGTCGCTCCACTGCTTTGCGCCGGCATCACTACCTACTCGCCGCTGCGCAACTGGGGTGCCGGGCCTGGCAAGAAGGTCGGCGTGGTCGGCATCGGCGGCCTCGGCCACATGGGCATCAAGCTGGCCCACGCCATGGGCGCCCACGTGGTGGCCTTCACCACTTCCGAGTCCAAGCGCGAAGCGGCCTTCGAACTGGGCGCGGACGAAGTGGTGGTGTCGCGCAATGCCGCGGAAATGGCTGCCCACGGCAAGTCCTTCGACCTGATCCTCAACACCGTCGCCGCGCCCCACGACCTGGATGCCTTCCTCGTCCTGCTCAAGCGCGACGGCACCCTGGCCCTGGTCGGCGCCCCGGCCACCAGCCACCCGTCGCCGAACGTGTTCAACCTGATCATGAAACGCCGCGCCATCGCCGGCTCGATGATCGGCGGCATCCCGGAAACCCAGGAAATGCTCGACTTCTGCGCCGAACACAAGATCGTCGCCGACATCGAACTGGTCCGCGCGGACCAGATCAACGACAGCTACGAGCGGATGCTCAAGGGTGAGGTGAAGTACCGGTTCGTGATTGATAACGCGACGTTGGCGCCGTAATCGCGGGTACGTTCAGCAACAGCGCCCGTTACCAGGTCGGCGTAAAGAAATGCGCCGAAGTCAGTTGGGGGTTCAGCGCGAAAATCTGGGCGACGGTCAGGTTGGCGACTTGCAATGCCTGAGCACCGCCGCCGCCCAGACCGTTGTGACCGAAGGACACCGTGTCGTAGCCGACTCCCGTCGCAATCGCCACATGCGCCATGTACTTGGCGCCTGGGCCGCTGAAAAACACAAAATCGCCGGCCAGCGGCAGGTTCTGCCACCAGATGTACTGCCACAAGCCGTAGTTGTTGTAGGAGCGCAACCCACCTACGAATGCGGTGGCCGGCACGGGTCGACCCTGCATAAGCGCGAACAGCCCTTGTGCCACGGCATCGCAGGCCAGGTCCGTTACCCCGGTCTGGCGTGCCGCGTAAAACGGCAACTCATAGCAACTGAGGCTGTAGGCCGGACGCGCGACCGGTGGCGCGGAAAGACAATCGTTGAGCAACCTCGTCTTGCTCGCTTCCCACAGGAACTGCTGCCCCACACTGTTTCCAAGATACGTCGCAACCGCTGCAGCCGGCATAAGCCCCCTCCCCTCAACCATGATCGTGATGACACAGGGAAAGGCAGGTAGCCCGGCGACAGTCCCTTATGCCGTTGAGCAACAGCAGTGCTTCAGGCGAACAGGGAAGCTATCGTCCCCGCGCTTTCAGCGCCAATGGAATCAAAAAGCCAGCATGCCCCTGTTTCGTGATCAGATCAACCGCCGCCTCCGCCGAAACCCGCGCCGTATCCACCGTGAACACCGCCTCTTGCCACGGTTCGTATTCATGCTCCAGCACCGCCGCCCAATCTGGCAGCACCAGCCCCGGCACATCGACTTCGCGGTGTTCCACGCGGCGACGGTGTTCTTCTTGGTCTGTACACACCACCTGGACATTCAGCAGAGCCACACCAGCCTGTGCGGCGATTGCGCTCCAGGCTTCGCGGCTTTCGCGGACCGGG
This sequence comes from Pseudomonas sp. 5P_5.1_Bac1, assembly GCF_025466015.1. Taxonomy (NCBI): domain Bacteria; kingdom Pseudomonadati; phylum Pseudomonadota; class Gammaproteobacteria; order Pseudomonadales; family Pseudomonadaceae; genus Pseudomonas; species Pseudomonas sp. 5P_5.1_Bac1. The sequence continues at coordinate 44,581 of NZ_JANLNX010000052.1, forward strand.
TTCACGCAGTCCACCACCACCGAATGGCCAAGGCGCAGATTGCCCAGCGCCAGGTCATTGGCCACGGCGTATCCACTGACGCCAACGTCCGTTATTCCCGAGCGACGGATCGCCTGTTCGATCGAGTCGACCCGCAGATAGACCGCGCCCAATCTGGACGTGAGGCGCTTGGCAATCGTAGTCTTGCCCGTTCCCGGGAGTCCGCTGAACACAACGAGCATGGTTTGTACTCGACAGGTGGAAGAAAGGCTTCGGTAGGGGCTGTGCGGCATCTGCACGGGCGCATGCACAGTGCCGCCATCCCTCAATGGCGAAACACATGCTGCTGGTGATACCGCAAATAATCCAGCATCTCCTTCGGCAGAAACCGCAGCGGGCGCGGCAGCCCAAGCGCCTGCCGGTGCGCTGCATCAAGGCGCGCGGAGATCTGCATCTGGCCGTACTCATCGAAGGTAATCAGCCCACGATCAAACAGCGCATCAAGGTTCGCCGACAGCAGCAAACCGTTATGCCCGTCGATTCGCTGCCGCGGCGTGGACTCCGACCAGGGTTTCACATGGGACGCCCTCAAGACCTCCCGGCAGGCGACGCCGGTCACGGCACAGGCATTGCCCCAGATGCGCATCAGGTTCTCGCGAAATTTGTTCTGCCCACGGCGCGCCCGCAGGCTCACGGTACCCGGCGAAAACGCCGCATTGCCTTGCGCAACCTCTTCCGCCAGCGCCGCCTCGGTCAAGGAACGCTGGATGGCGTGGTTGAGCCGTTCCCACTGTTCCTGGCGCTGCGCGACGGGAATGGCATCGAGCAGGCGCTCCAGCATGGGGGTATCCAGCTCGGTGTAGCTGCTGAACATACCCAGCAATCGACGCTTGCCGGTGATTGCCCAGGGATCGAGGGTCACCGGTTCATCGAACCACCAGAACAACTCCTCAGGGCATATCCAGCTTGGCATGCGGTTGAGGTCGTTTCGCCAACGCTTGAGGAACAGCCGCGGATCATTGCGGTAATTACGCCGGACCCGAGGCACGCTCCAGGCCTCTTTCCAAAGCTCATGCAACGACAGCTCCTTGACGATCGCATCACGTTGCACCCGCTGCGGCTCATGCAGCAGCGACGTTGCGTTCCCGGCCACGCCGACCAGTTGCTGGATGCCGTTGTGCGACGCAGTCATGAAAATGAAAATACGGCCCGCATGCCGCTCCAGCGGTGCGGCGCCCAGAGCACCGGTATGAAACACCCGATAACGCAGCCCGTCGCGGGTCACGATCATCCGCGCAGCGTTGTTCCATTCTTCCTGTCCATAACCATGTTCCTTGGGATAACCACCGGTGCCGGGCGCACCGGAAGGCGCGGTGTACTGGCGGGTATTCCAGAAAATGGGCTTTTGAACGAATAGCGCCATTGGGTTGCTCATCCTTGCGAAAACCATGTGCCGAAATAAAGTAATGCCGCAGTCTGTTTCGGGCAGGCGACAACCGTCCCGCCAGGTGAAATCAGCGATATGCAGACCAGGGCATCGACTCGAATGGCTGCCTGTTGACGAGGTCAGCCGACAACGAACACCCCCGACTCAGTCAGCGAGGCGGGTTCGTTTGAAGCAGAGCACGTGAATCAGAACCTGGGACAAAGGCTCGAAACAGAGGCAAGGCAAGCGGCGGGGGCACAGCGGAATACGTCCTTGAACTTCATGAAAATCCTCGCAACGGAAAGGTTAGCGGACAGGCACACAGCAACGCCGCGGTCGCCTGATAAAACAAGATGAATCGCTACTGAATCGAAACCCGGTTGCCTCCTTGAATGATTGACATTAATACGCCACTACAGACTGAGCGAAATCGATCTAGTTCCGCCGAGGCATCATTATTTCCCTACAAACAGCGGTGATTTATCCGAGCCCGTTGCGGATCACAGACCAAAAACGCACGCCACGGACCAATCGCGCAAGCATTTCTCCAACCCCCTTTTCTGTCACATTCACGCCCCGTTCGCCGCTGATAGTAGCCCTCCCCAAGGTTTTCCAGAGGCTACACCGTGTTCCATCGCATCCTGTGTTCGCTGTCCCTGCTCAGCCTGTCCATCGCCGCCGCCCAGGTCCAGGCCGGCGAACCGCTCGATACGCCACGACTGAAGGGCATCGACAACTTCCGTGACGTCGCCGGCACCACCAGCGCCTACACCACCAGCAATGACGGGGTGATGCGCGCCGGGCAGTTCTACCGCTCCAATGCGCTGACGCCGACCGCCTCGGACCTGGCAACCCTCAACAGCCTGGGCATCAGCAACGTCTACGACCTGCGCACGCCAAGCGAGATCGCCGCCACGCCGGATACGCTGCCCACCGGTGCCGAGTACCAGAATATCGACATCATCGGCAGCACCACCTCCGGCGCCAATGTCACCAATATCGCCTTCACCAGCGCCGCCCAGGCGGTGGCGATGATGGAGGAAACCAACCGTGCCTTCGTCAGCGATGCCGGCATGCGCGGGCAGTTCTCGGTGTTGTTCAACGAGCTGGCCAGCGCTGACGGCGCGGCGCTGTTCCACTGCACCGCAGGCAAGGACCGTACCGGCTGGACCGCGGCCGTGCTGTTGAGCATCGCCGGGGTCGACAGCGGCACGATCATGTCCGACTACCTGGCCACCAACGACTACACCGCCGCCCGCGTCGCCGCGACCCTCGCCGCAATGCCGTCGAGCATGGCAGCCGTCTACGCGCCGCTGCTGGGCGTGCAGGCCAGCTACCTGCAAGCCGGCCTGAACGAGGTCACCACGCAATACGGCAGCATGGACAACTACCTCAAGGAAGGCCTGGGCCTGTCGCAAGAAACGATCTACGTGCTGCGTGGCAAGATGGTCTTTTACAACAGCCTGCCCGGCATGACCGCTCTCGCCGGCAACGCCGCCGCCGGCGCCCTGCTGTTGCAGCAACTGCAGAACAGCGAACTGTCCGGCACTTACAGCGCCTACAACTACTACCTGCAATCGGCCATCGATGCCGGCAGCCTCGGCGGTGTCGAGTCCACCGTCGGCGGCCAGGTGCATGCCGACGCCGCCAGCTACCTGCTGCGCCAGGGCGCGCTGATCGACCGGGCCGCCGCCAGCTACACCAGCGGCCTTGACCTCAAGGTCGGCCAGACCCGCCTGTGGACCACCGCCCTCCGAAGGCAGGGGTCGTGGGTTCGAATCCCGCCAGGTGCGCCATACAAAACAAGGGCTCAGGTGAAAACCTGGGCCCTTTTGTTTATCGCTGTGCCAATTCTGTGCCTAAACCGTGCCTCCCTATCCCACGCGGCTTATGCGCGGAGTATGCCTTTGACTACTAGCTAAGAGGACTGGAGGAGCTGAGAGGAGGTATCCATCCCTGCAATTGACTCAGCCCAACGCGCCTTCCAAATACACCGGTCATCATTAGCTGCTTGAGGTGCTAGGTCGAAGATCTGGCGGTGCAAGACTCACCATTGCCCAAAACAGTTGTGGCAGGCCTTGTCAGAAACGCAGGCTGCTCAACGTGGCGATAAACATATCCACTATCCTCCCTGGATCGAGGTCAGATTTTTGCTCCCCACTAACGTTCCAGTCATCGTCATCATGTGAACGCCATCCCAGCCAGTGCAGGTCCGCTAGGGCCAACTCGAGTGAGCAGTTAGGCGCGGAGACCGAAAGCATAAGACCCAGAAGGATCTTTTCGCGCAGAGCACCTCTTGGAACGTGATCAGCAGACTTCGCCAAGGCTTGAAACAGCTTCTGGAGGTAGTGAATGAAGTGTTGCACCGTCGAGTCGTCCAAAGGCGCTGCGGCTCCAAGCTCGTAAACTTCCACGTGGAGGGAGGCTTTCTCGTCTCGCACTTCTTCTGGCGCATGATGACGGAGGGCGTCCGTCAGATCCAAGATATCGGTCGGCATCTCATTTACCACAAAACTCCCTACGGAGTAGCTCGGCTCTTCTCCCGGGTTGCCGTAAAAAACTCCGCCCGAAATAGCAGCATCTTTGATTTTCTCGGCTGGAAACGCCGCATTCACCCCAAGCCCTACTTGTGCCGCATTGGCGAGCGTAGCTCTGACTAGCTTGATCAGTTCGATCCGATAGTCTCTGTTGGTTGCGCCTTGGTAATCGAATATATGCCCAGGTCCAACGTTCTCAACCTTGCCAAGCAAACGACGCAGGCCCCGCCAACCACCTGAGTAAAAGTTACGCCAGCCCCATGATTGCTCGGTTTCTATCGCAGGTAGCTGGGTAGGAGCAGCTCCAGGAGCGGCTGGTCGCTTCTCCAAGCTTTGATCCAATCTAGATTGCAACTCCTTGAGGGACCGTTGCTGGCGGCGAAGTTCGCTGGCCAAGCCCAGCCCCAGGGAACCAAGCCGCGTTTGTCCCGCAACCTCGTTATGATTGATGGCAACCAGCGGGCGAACTCCTGGGCCGAACACTTGTTCACACCAAGCAGCGTAGGTCAGCTTTTCGCCAGTGGTGCGGGGCAGTCTCTTTGCCAGCTTCTTAAGGAGGGGAGTCTCCAGCTCGGAGCAATCGACCAAAACGTCGAACCTCTTCAAAATCCTGAACTGAACCCACTGCTCTAACTCTTCACGGTCCATCCAGTCGCTCCATTCAAATAGGGTCTATGTTCCATTTCATCTTCAGCTCCCGCAAGGCACTCCCCAACCCATCTGGTAGTAGTTACAGATAACGTAACGGGACGTACTGGCCAGAGTGGAAGGCCGCCTAAACCGCATTTTGAGCAGCTCAGTATCTCAGCGTCTCAGCGTCTCAGCGTCTCAGCAGGTTCATCCGAGGCGTTGATTGCCGAACGCCTAGTGGTCTTGGGAACACATCTGATCGTAAATCGTCGATTTCATAACTAGCTAGGCGCAGCCTGTTGCCGCATCATCCTGACTGGAAAACCATTGATTCATGATTGCTGCTTGGCCAAACGCCTCGGCACCCCCACCTGAAATTACTCATCAGTCAATCAACTTCGAATATATTTTTTCTGGCCATCCATTTACGAAAATCGACCCACGAGCGTCAAGGTGCAACTCTATCGCTCGCTCAACAGCTTCGCCCTTCTCGATTCGTGGATCGTACCGGCGAGACAGGTAATGATATTGTTGATTAGTGGAGCCAACCCAGAGACGGCTCTGGTCTGGCAGCTTAGCTTCATATGGACCATCCACCAGCACATCGGTATTACGCAATAGTTGATCTGCGCCCGGCAATTTCAGCTCGTCAAGTTCAGCCCTGGTGTATCCGCTAAAGACCATCACAGACAACCCAAGTGCCTGCGCCCCCTGCGCAATGAAAGCCAATCCTTTTGCCTGCAACATAGGCTCACCACCAAGAAAGGTAACGCCTTCAAGGTCGTAGGCTTGATGCGCATCAGATAACCAATCCAGAACGGACTGGGCTGACACGAGCTCGCGCTCAACGAACTGGAGATATCTTGGATTGCAACAGCCGCGACAGCGCTTGTTACAGCCCTGTACCCACACAGCGGCTCTTCGCCCCGGACCTTCAACTTCTGTGCAAGGCAAGCGAGATGCCAGGTTCACCCAGTCCATGAGGTCACTCCAACTCAAAGATCAATTGGCCACCCGCAATATGAACCTCAATGGCTTTATCTTTTAACAGCTCAGGGCTGGCCATTTTCTGAAAAAGGAAATCAGCCAAGGGATCAATCAGTTTATTAGTGATCGCATTCGGAACACCGCGCCCGCCGGCTCCGCGATCCACATCGCTGACCAACAACGCGAGTATTCCTGCCTCTTTGACCAACCTCAAATCGGAAACACCCCATTTGTCCTTGAGGCCTTTACGCAGTGGCTCCAACTTGGCACGGGCAATATCGATCAGGAAACCTTCGTCACGCATGAAGTTAAACGGAATGATGTTGGCCTCGCCGATGCGCCCTAGAAGTTCCGGGCGCTTCAGCTCATGCACAAAATGCTGCCTGACCTCCTGGATAAAGTCATCGCGCACACTCTGGCTTTCATGGCTGACATCGGCCGCACCAATGTTCGAGGTAAACACGATGACCGTATCCGAAAACATAACGGTTTCGCCCTTGCCATCTGTCAGTCGGCCGTCCTCCAGAATTTGCAGGAACTTGTCAAGGATGCGCGGATGAGCTTTCTCGATTTCATCGAATAGCAACAGAGAAAACGGCCTTTGCTTGACGGCATTGGTCAACTGCCCACCAGCTTCGTAGCCCACATAGCCCGGAGGCGCACCGACCAGTCTCTGGTCGGCATGCTCGTGGTTGAACTCGGACATGTCGAAACGAAGACAGGCTTCTTCATCACCGAACAGAAATTCCGCTATGGACTTTGCTAGCTCGGTCTTACCGACGCCGGTAGGGCCTACGAAAAAGAGCACACCCTTTGGAGTGCGTTGCCTGTATGAATGTTGAAGCCCCGAAAGTCCTGTGAAGGCGCGCACAAGGACGCGCCGCACCGATTCAATAGCCTCGCCTTGCCCTTTTACGCGCCGACCTAAAGTTTCCGCGATGGTCTGAAGCTTTCTGTGATCCAGTTGCTCCCAGGGACTGTGTCTGCGCCCGTGGCGATACAAGTTGAGCAAGGATAACGCGCCTGAGGTTTCAGTCTCTTGGCGCGAAAGCCGCGCCAGATTGTGAATGTCGCGGATGCTTTGTCCTTCCAGCCCATCCACGAAGTCGGCCAATTCTCGTCCGCCTTGTTGCAAGGGGGGCTGCAGCCGGAATACTTCTTTCAAACCCAGAACGGCGGATTCACGAATTTGCCGCGCAGGCAGGGGAATGGATATTTCCCGAAAAAGCGGGTTATTCAGATAGAGGGCCGGTGGCAATACATTCAAGCCCCCACACAGCATCACCAACATTGATTGCGCGTGTCCGATACTCTCAGCATTGCGAACTACAGCCGCATCACGGGTAGCCTGGCCGATGCGCAGCAACCATCCGCGCTCGTTCTCACTCAGAGAGTTGGCGCTACCAAACAGGTATTGTGTCCAGTCCATAATGAAAGCAACCGGCTTTTCTGGGCGAGGTTCTCGCAAGCAGTGCGCCGCCACAGCCAACACATCATCGGCGGTGGCTATAATGGCGCCCGATACCGGCGCTGGTACAGGGGGGGGCGACATATCTCCCATGTCATACGCCTGTCCCCTAGGGGAGCTTTCGCTTTGCGCAGGCGGCGAAGCTGAACTTTGCAATTCTGCCCAGGCTCTCGCATCAATCCCGCTGACACCATTGATACGATTCCAGAAAACCACATGTTGATAGCCGCGCTGACGCAGCAGACTCGTCAATGCGGCAGGCACTGCTACCCATTGCCCGGGCACTTCGGGGTCGGATGTCAGGTCAGCTGTATTGCCGTGCAAAATCAAACCACGCCGAATGCCGCATTCGCGCCGAAAGTCTTCCTGCCAACCCAACAATGTCGAGCTCATTTACTTCTCTCCTGGGCAGCATCCGGATACGGGCGGGCATCCTGGTCATTGTCATCGGGGTTCACCCAAATCACACGCTTATCAGTCAAACTAATACCGTAAGCATCTTGCAGCGTTGCCATCACAGGACTTACATCGCGCTCGCACGTTTTGCCTTTGTATTGATGAAATTTATAGCTGAGGTGGCCGCTCAAGTTGATCCGAAAATCTGCCTGTGCACCGGCGGGGCGACGGGCACGAATCAACACTTCATCTTGCCCTTGCGATACAAGATGCTCTGGTCCGTCCACAACAAAGCCGGCGTCTTGCAGCGACTGATAAACCGCCCGCACGACGTCACGGCGCTGACTCTCATCAACTGCTACATCATCCTGCTCTTGCGCCAGCTGGTTCAATACTTCGGTCTGCGCTGCAGGAGCCAGCCCAGTGGCATGGATCAAGGCGTCACGCAGCCTGGCGGCACGTTCGCCACCATTCTCGTTGACTTCCTCTTCCAACTGCTTCCTTTGTAACGTCAGTGCGTCGACCACCGCCTCGCTTTCAACTCGATTCCTCATCACCTCCAGTTGGCGCTCCGCATCGGCCTCATAACGTTGCCGAACTTCGAGCAATACGGCTGCCACTTGCGCCGGAGTCATGCTGTTGGCGGCGCCACCTGACAGCCGCGCGCGCAGTTGCTGCAGTTCGCCAAACGCGGCGTTGAGGGCAACAGGTGTACTCCAGCCGCTCAAACCGTCGCGCCATGCCACGTCAAGTTCGACCCGAATTTGTAACTGCCGCTCAGCCTCGGCTAACTGCGCTTTACGGAATGCCTCGGATGCGGCCCGCTCTGCCTCTTGGCGCGAGCGGTGCTGCTCACGCGCCAAGCGCGGTAGACCATGGAATCTTCCTCCTAGGGAACGACTCATGTCTCTGGCGGCAAACGGATCAGAATCCAGTAAAGATTCCATGCGCCTAAGTTCAGCGCTCAACCCACGAAACTCCGCCGCAACCCCCTCATCCAGTCCCTGCCTTGCGACGTCATCCAAAACGCTACGGTAGCGTTCCACGAAAGGGCGCGTAGTGGCGCGTACGCGCTGCCGATCCAGTTCTTGTTTACGCTGTCTTTGTATCTGATAGCGATACTCGTCTGCCCGACTCATGCCGTCATGTCCTATTAATCGTCCTTTGATTTCGCTTTTTCGAGGAATTGGATGATGTACCAGCAGAGTGGCCGCGAGCCGGCGCAAAACCCCTGGCATCTTCAGTCTTCAATCCAAGCGAGTGTGCTTTATTGCGCAGATTGATGTCGTTACTGACGAATAACACCGCGTTAAGCCGGAAGAATAATGCTGCTGAAAGAATCGCATGGTCAGGCTGACTTGCATCCCATTCAACAGGGAGCAAATCCAGGTACTCAGTTTCATGGCGAATGCGAGAAGAGGCACCCTCCAACTGACGTATGGCCCTTCGAGCCTTAGCTGAGCGGCTTTCATCTTCGCTGGTTTTTAAACCGTCCAGCTCACTCAGAACGCGGCGCGGTACCACAGGAACAACGTCAGGGGGCAAGTTCACTAAAAGCTCGGCATGCTCCATAAGGGCACTTGTATCCAGCACGACTATGCGGCGACCTGCCTCAACCGGTGCCAGCTTCTCCTGCGCCAGGAGATTCCAGCGTTCAATCGCCTCATTGAGAGCAGCCCATTGACTCGATGGCGTATTCAGGGTGCCAAAGTCTTCTGAGGTTTCTCGCCAGATGTGCACAGCATCTAGAGCCCTTAGAGTCAGCTCGCGTGTGTCTATTTGGGCGTTTTCTGTAGCTTTAAGCGCCCGCTCGCCAATATCCCGATAAATTGCTTGAACGGCTTTCTCGATATTCTGCAAGGGATGCTGCATGGCATGTGGGCCATAGAGTTTCATTTCTTCCCGTGCCAACGCCTGTCCCAGCCATACTTGCCGCAACTCGGCCGCAAGTAGCTCTTCGGGAATCTTTGCGGTAGACGACAGCGCTGCTCGCAGTTGCTTTAGATCCTCGATTTTTCTGACGGGCGCGGCATGACGCAGCAGCGCATTTTGCCGCGATTCGACCTTGTCTTGAGGCAGCATCCTTTTCATCTGATTCAAGAGAAAAACTGTCGTTTCAAGCTCATGCTTGTTCGTTGAGTGCCTAAGTGACTCATCCACCGCTCTTGCCAACGCTTCGCCCCACGCAGACATCCAGTCTTTCCTGCCAGGCAGCCACATAGAAATGGCTAGCCTTCCCTCCTCGGCCACAGCAAACAAATCCTCCAGAGCGAGCGCCGTGCGTGAAGCAAGCCAAGCCCAGAGGGTTTCAGTGATTGCGCCGCCGGCCCGCCAGGCTAAAGGTAAAAAGGCGATGCGGGGATCCTCGGCATGCTCGCAAGCACTCTCCAAATCCTCACGTAAATCTGCCCAAAGTGCAGTGGCTGCTTGCTCATTCAAGGTAACAGCCATGCCGCACATACGAGGTTGCCCGGCCCAATAGAGGCGCAACGTCCCCGTGACTTCAGCACTCACACTCGCAGTACCTTCATGGGCCAGCGATAACCTGGTAAATCCGGCAACCATCTTCGCTGGTACGGGCACATGCAGCGTTAGAGTTGACGACTTGCCGTCGGCAACCAGTGTGGGCTCGATCACTTCGGCTGATAGAACGATGACTGGCGTCCAGGATTCAGCAGCAGGAAAGCCCTGTGCAACGACGCAGAGTTGCACCTTGACTGACCCGCCATCGGCTACCGCAATAGGTCGAGCAGCCCGGGCAGCCCGCAGAACAGCCGAATCAATGACAGGAAGGGAAGCGTCTAATTCGCCGGTCAGAGTATCGGCAAGCAGAATTTCCCATGCCAGCTCAGGCTGTGCCTGCTCTAACCACCGCTGCAGGGCGGCATCCTGCGGCGCTCGGGCCGACAATACGGCGTCTTCGCTGCACGATACTTCGAGCCGGCGCTCTACCCATCCTGCTGAATTAACGACAGGCACAATGCGGTCGATAACCGTCGCAGGATTTTTCCAGTCGTAAGCTTCCTGCGCTATGGCACGCTCAACCTGAGCCAATGGGTTTTGCGGCCTCAAAGCCGGCTCTGCGGCGCAGATGCGGCTCGTGTTGCTCTGGTGCATACGCGCCCCATCGCTACTGGCCAGCTTGATCTCGTCACTGATGGGGTCGTAACGATGCCAGACTTTGACTGTGCGAGAACGTACAGGCAGGCGGTCGTCACGCAAAAACTGCACGCCTTCTGGGGTCAGCCCAAACTCACTAAGAGGAACGACCAGTGGATCTCGCCCGGAAAATCCAGGCAATGCCCCCAGCGCAACAAGTTCGGAAACACAGCCTTCCAGCAATTCGCGCACATCGCCTGCGCCCAACTGATCACGGAAGACACTCAGCAGAGACAAGCTCTGTCGGCCAGGGAAATGAACCATGGGATCACACAGTCGCAATACCATGCGCTCAAACACCGTAGGCTTGCGCTCGGTGTGATAAGTCACACTGGATTCAATCTGATACACCGGCAGAGGGACCGCATAATTTCCAAGCTTCATGGACGGCGACCTCCCCGGTCCGATCGCGGTTTGCCCTGTGAAGCGTTGTAAGTACGTTTAGCCTGCGGTTGCGCCGTCGTCATCCTGTCAGCAGTCATAAGCTGTCTTGCGGGGACAAGACGGGCATCACGCTCCAACTGATTCAGAATGTCTTTGTAGACCGTGCGTTTCTCCGTACCTGCCTGATCCATATGAGGCAAGTCCACCTCATAGGACTCATACATGCTGCGGGCCCCAAAAACGACAAGCAGCTCCTGGGCTCGCGAGAAAGCCACGTTAATGAATTCGAACCGCGCTACGTTAGCTTTGCTGGATCGTCGCCGTGGCTGATTGCCGGAACGCCTTGGGTCATGACCATCGTGTCGCACCAGACTGACCAGGATGATGGGCTTTTCCTTACCTTGGTAGCGAATCACGGTATTGACCTCAACATCGAGACATTCATATCGGCCGTTGGAACCCTGCGGCCTGCGGCGGCGCATGGCTGCGCGAATTTCCCGACATTGGTTGGCGTAGAACGACACCACACCCACCTTGCGCTTGCGGGACGAGGAGTAGCCCTGCGTTTCGGATTGTCGATTGATTTGCTCAAGGGCTTCGGCGATCAACTCGGCTTCAAGCCGATTGGTTCGCAACGGCTGGTTGCCGCTCATGTCTTCCCGATGTATCTCGTTACGCAGGTTATAGGTGGTATCGACCCACAAGACGTGGTCATCGGGCGTCAGCAGCGGCGAGCCGCCTTCCACGTTCGCCAGGCCCAGACCATGGAAGCGTTTCTTGTCGGCATCAACGATGCCGCACAACAGCCGCTTATCATAAAAATGGTTCACCATATCCATGATTTGGGGGTGCATGCGGAATTGCTCATTCAGCCGTGAGCGAATCGCATCGTCGGCATTCTCGAAGTGCGATTTAAACAGTGAAGCCGTCACCATTTTTTCAAAACGGCGCAGGTTGTCTCTTGTGAGCAGGGGTTGCGCCGAGGCTCCGTTGGATTCGTCGCCTTCGGCTTCATTTTCTTCCACCTCGTCCTGAATGCTGCGCGCCTCATCACCTTCCTGGAACAGCGGTGGCAATTGACGATGGTCGCCCACCAGCACTGCCCGGCGCGCCCGCATCAGAGGCATCAGCAATTCCAGCGGCGTGGCCTTGCTCACTTCATCAATAATGGCGACATCAAAACTTGTTTGCCCTGCATCATCGAGGGTGCGTTCATTTTCATTGCACGTGATAGCAACCACATTGCAACTGGCCAGGAATTCCGGCCCCATGTGCTGCCAGTCTTCTTCAGCAGCTTTGTTGCGTCGTAAATCTGCCGCCCAATCGTCTAGCAACGGCTGCCATATCTGACGCTCTTCGCGGTTTGCCAATTCGCGTTGCTTGAGTGCCTCGATGGCTTGAGATGCGGTTTCCATGCGTTGCGCCAGGGATGCATCAGGTGCAGGTGGTAGCCGGTTGCCTTGCTTGATGGCATCGTCGCTCAACAAGCCTGTCTCATTGATTGCGTGCTGGAGGTACTGTTGATGAAGATCGGCCAAAACCCTCTCAGCGTGACGCTCCTGCGACCGTGCGGCTTGCATCTCCTGATCGCTCGGCATTGCCAAAGCCGGCGTCGAAAGCTGAAGACGGGTTTGATGTTGCAGAGTTTCCACTGCCTGCGCGATTGCCGCCCCTCCTTGATAAAGCGCAGACATGCAAGCGCTTATTTCATCCGCCAACCGGCTCGCATTTTCAATCGGCGCGCACCACTTCTCGGCGTGCTCAAAGACTTGATAACGCTGACCATCCAACCCGGAGCCGGACTGCTCCAGTTCCTTGATTTCCTTGCGCTTGGCGCGCCAAGCCTCTACGTAGGCGTTGTCGCCTTCCATCTGATCGGCCAAAACTTCCACTTCGCGCCTGAGCGATTCAATGCGCAAACGTGTTTCAGCGTCCTGGAGCGCCCCACTCGTTGAGTCTCGCAAACGGCGGACATCAGCTTCAATGGCCTCCCGTTCACTCGAAAAACGTCGCCAAACTGACAGCAGATGCGCCAGAATTTCGCCACGATTGGCAGGGTGGGAGCGCCAGTCATCCCGAGTGAACTGCATGTACAGCCCGCTTTTTCCACAATCGATAAGCAGGTGCGCCAGGCGCTCGGCATCTACCGCAATCTCGCGTAAATCACTTCGCAGACTAGGGACGTCGCCAGTGAGCAGTGCGCTGATATTTTGCAGTTGCGTACGCCGTGCCTGGTCTTCATCGCGCTCAAGGCAGGCTGTGTCGTAACTTTGCCGGACCCGCCTGGCCTCTCCTTGAGCGGCGGCAAGCTCTCCTTCAAGCACTTCGCGTCTGGCGTTCAATTCCTGCTCATCGTGCAGCACGAACTCCGCACGCTCTCGCCACCCCTGCAATAGGCGCAAATCCTCTTCGGTTCGCCGCCACCCCGAGAGACGACTTTCAACGGGCTCGGTCAGTGCGGAGTAATACCTCTGCATCGCGGCACTGCCCGTGAACGGCTGCCCGTCTTCCGACACTTTGTCTTGAAACCGCGCTAGGCGCACCACGCGCAACGAACCATCAAGACCCAGCCTGTCCAGTGCATTGTCCACAGCCGTATGTGCCTGTGAGGCCAGCAGTACCCGCTGGCCACGACGCACGAGTTGAATAATGGCTTCTGCAATGACGGTGGTCTTGCCTGTGCCTGGCGGCCCTTGAATCAAGCATAAATCGGGTGCGGAGAGGATTTTGACCACTGCTTCTTTCTGCGCCGTATTGAGGTCGGAGCGATGCCACTGTGTCACCGCCTCCAGACGCTCAGGCACAGATACCTGCGCCGCTTCGAACAGATAAGAAGACAGATAAGGCGCGTACCCGCCCTGGTCCTGCAACTGGCGCAAGGACTGCTGATGGCGCCTGACCAAACTCATGTCGCCGGCCATTGAAATGGACAAAAAGCCGAACTCAGGGATCCGATTCAGAATGCGCTTGCGCAGCTCATCGGGAAACTCGGCGTTCGCCAGGTCGTTAGCGTCATCCTCGGCAAGAGCGACCAGTAATTCACTGTGCACGGGAGTCGCCCAAGGGCATTGTTCCGCCTGCTCCTGCAGGTTTACACCGTCGGGCAGAGGTTTGGGGTCTGCCAGCTTTGCCCCTTGCCCCAACCGAGTGGGTCGACGCCGCTCTTCGCGCTCGGGCAAAGCAAATACCCAAGGATTTTTAGAGTGGCCCAGTTCAATGGCAATCAGGTCTTCTCTGCCCAACGCCTGCCTGTCTTTTTGCAGCGCGTTCGCACTCTCTCCAATCAGGAAAAACGCGATTTGGTCGCCCCGCCATTCACGTCCGACATAGCGCAGCCCCCGCATTTTGTGTTGGATGAGCTTTTGCTTCCATGCAAGGAAATCAGTCCACTCCCCCAGCATTCGCCCAGTTTCAAGAGAAATGGGTGGCAAATCCGCCAGCAGTACCGGCGTGAGTAGATTCTGGGTGCGCTGAATACGTTGCACGCCCGGTACAGGCGTCAGGCTGTCATGCACCGCGAATCCAGCGACTTCCCGCTCAAACGGCCTTGCAGGCAGATCGGCCACTTCAATGAAGTTGTTAATGATAAACAGTGGAGCAGGATGTTCCGCATTCCAGCTCCCCGTGGCAATGAACGAGCACTGCCGTGGGAAAGGCCACTCTTCTCGTCCCTGAATCCGCAGACGAATGGCCATATTTGCATAGCGTGGATTCTGCTTCTCTCGCTGGCGGTTCGAGATATATCCGGTGAATGGCATGTTGTCCGGAAACAACAGATCAAATAGAACCTCTGCGCTATCCCGTCCATTGCAATAGCTTTTGAACGACTGATGACGGCGCTGAATGTCGGCAGCCGACCGGCTCATGACTGCTCTATTATTCGACTCTAGCGCAATATATAGATTCATTAAAAACGGCCGCTCCTCGCCTTCAAAATTTCTGAAAAATGGTTTTTCTCGAGCCGTCCATGAATTTCTATAAGGAAAGGCGCCCGATGCTCAGGCGTAGCGACCCAATCAAACGCCACCCTGCTCGGCAACGTTTGGATCAACGGTAAGTTTGCGGAGTACTTCGGCAACGACATAGACATTCCCTGTGTGCTGGACAGATCCTTTACTCAACCAAAGTCGCCTGCACGCCAGACAAAACGGATTTTGTGAGATATGGCACTTTGCCCGAGGGTACCAGATTTGCCGCTGCTTCCAAGTGGACGTCTTGGTCATCGAAGAAAATGTGCGGATTGAAAGCCGTGAGCACTTTGGGCTTGCCTACGCCGCCGAGGAAGAAGGCTTCATCAACGTACACGCCCCAGGCACGCAGCGTGTTGATCACGCGCATTTCCGACGGGGAGTTTCGAGCTGTGACAATGGCGATTCTGATCGGCGAGTCTTTGCTTCCGGTGGGTAAACGCTCCTGTAATTTGGCTAGTTTTATGAGCAGGCTGGCGTAGGGGCCCTCCTCCATCGGCGTGTGCTGCAGTGCATCTTCCTGCGCCTGAAAGGCATCCAACCCTTGGGTTTTGTAGACCAACTCGCTGGCATCGGAAAACAGAACTGCATCACCGTCAAAAGCGATCCGTACCTGTCCTTTGGGGATTTGGGGCGCGTTTGCTGGCGGTGCCTTGAGGATCGCGGCAGCGCATTGCCTAGAATCAATCACCTTCTGCGCATCGTCCACGTTGGTCGTGAGAAACAGATCGACGTCGAAGGCATCCATGTAATCAGCCACCGACTCGCCTCCGGTGAAGGCTGAACGTGTGATCGCCAGTTGATCGCGGCGAATGGTCTTGAGTACGCGAATGCCCGTGTCCGGGCTGTTGCGTGACATCACTACCACTTCGACCAGTGGAGATGTGTCGCCACTTCCCATATGCCGGTTGAGATCAAGCAGCGCTTTGACCAGATGGTAACCGGTACCTGGCTCCAGCGGTTCGTCCTCATGCTCTTGCATGAAACGGCGGTAGTGGTCGATCACACGTTCCGGATCGTCCTCGAGCGCTGCCTTGAACATCTGGTCGGACTCGCTCATGTCGAACAGCGCAGTGGCGGAGATGCCGACAACCAAGGTGTTACTTAAATCAAATGCCACGCTGCTATCCTCTATGCACCTCAGAACACCCAACGCTATCAGGGTAGATACACTTTTGAAGCGTGCCCCAATAATCGGTGGAAATAAAACCCGTTACACTAGTAATCACTTAGCCCCCTTGGTTGGGCCTACTTCGCGAGCTAGGTTTTTTTTCAACGACGGCTATGGTATGCCTTATCTGCCGAATCATCTGCCGCCCCCGCACAAGACCACTAAAAAATCCTCGACGCCTCAGAAAATGATCTCATCAACAATTTTCAAACACTCCCGCTTTTCAATGAAGCGGGTCCACAACTGATTGACAACCGCCGCATCTATGCAAATTACGTCAGTGTCATGCTCTCGTTCGTCATGAGCTTCGGGTTCAACAAAACCTCGATCAAAGCGTAGGCCTGCATTTTTATTAAATAGATAACGCGCATGAAAATCCTGATCCAATTGATCCCCCGCCACCCGTGAAACGTTAAATCTGACGCCTTGCTCAATCCATGCGCTAAGCAGCTTCTCATACTCATCCTTCACGAAAGTCGAGCCACGAGGGTCGTTACTGTAATCTGAAAATATGACCACCTGACTCGGCAATGCACCATCAGCCCGACAAACATTAAGCATAGAATCAAGAACTTTTGTACATTTGCGCCTGGACTGAAAGTAGGGGTCTACAAGTATGATTCTATCTGAGACTGCGAGTACGTACTTGGCTGCCTCGGCCAGAGCATTCGCATTACGCTTGACATGAACCTCACGCCGATTTTCAAAGAGACCTTCATGAGCATCATCGATATTATGAAGTTTATCTGAGGCAGACTGACCTTTTATCAAGACCGCGAATAGTTCATTCAAAACAGATTCATGATTGACACTCTCCAGCCAATTACCCCCCTCGTAGGGCAGCCCCATACGCACAAGACGATCATCCTTAACGATGCGTAACTTTTCCTCAACCCGCGCTAAGTCAATATCTCTTACGCCATTTGAATGACAAGCATCCATTACCATCTTCATCCAGCTTTTCGGATAGCGTGCGATTAACAGCCCCT
>NZ_JANLNX010000116.1:0-60817 GCF_025466015.1 Pseudomonas sp. 5P_5.1_Bac1
TTGCCGCCTTCCTGAACGGTGCCGGTGGCGGACAAGGTCAAACCGGTGGTGTCCAGACGAGCCGGGTCATCGGTCACGACGGTGGTCGGCGTGCCTGCGGTTTCCAAGTGCTCGTAGTTGCCGCCGGTGACGCCAGTGATGCTGTTGGTCAGCGGGGTGTTGGTGTTCAGCACGTTGTTCGGTGCGATGAAATCGACCGAGCCGCTCGAGGCGTTAACCGGAATAGTGATCGACTGGCCGTTGGCCAGAGTGATCACCAACGGAGCGCCGGTCACTGGCGCAGTAACCGAAGCGGTGTAAGTGACCACACCACCTTCAACAGCACTGGCAGTCGCCGTCAGAGTGACGGTCGACGTATCAATCGAATCCGTAACAGCAGTAACCGCTGCGGTCGGGCTGACTTCCAGGTGCTCGAAGTCACCGCCAGTGGTGCCGGTCACGGTCACGCTGACGTTTCCGCCATCCACGTACACGGTGTCTTTCGGCGCTGCGAAGGTCACGCTGCCTTCAGTCGCATCCTTGGCAATGGTGATGGTCTCACCGTTGCTCAAGGTGATCTTCATCTCGGTGCCAGCCGGATTGGTCAGCTTGGCGGTGTAAACGATGCTGCCGCCTTCCTGGACGGAACCGGTCGCGGACAAGGTCAGGCCAGTGGTGTCGAGGCGAGCCGGATCATCGGTGACCGTGGTGGTGGTCGTGCCGGTGCCTGCAACGAGGTTTTCGTAGTTGCCACCGCTCACGCCGGTGATGCTGTTGGTCAGCGCCGGGTTGGTGACGGTGACGTTGTTCGGTGCAGTGAAGTCAACCGAGGCCGAGCTCTGTCCGACCGGAATAACGATGGTCTGGCCGTTGGCGAGGGTGACGGTGACCGGGGTGCCGGTAACCGGCGCAGTCACGGACGCGGTGTAGGTCACCACGCCGCCTTCGGTCACGCTCGGGGTGGCGGTGAGGGCGACGGTGCTGGTGTCGAATGTGTCGGTCACGCTGGTGACGGCAGGCGTACCACTGACCGCCAGGTTCTCGAAGTTGCCGCCATCGACTTTGTCGACGGTGACACTGATGGTCCCCGCGCTTTTGTAAACGTCGTCCGCCGGAGCGGCGAACGCCACGCTGTTGGTGG
Organism: Pseudomonas sp. 5P_5.1_Bac1; assembly: GCF_025466015.1. Classification (NCBI taxonomy): domain Bacteria; kingdom Pseudomonadati; phylum Pseudomonadota; class Gammaproteobacteria; order Pseudomonadales; family Pseudomonadaceae; genus Pseudomonas; species Pseudomonas sp. 5P_5.1_Bac1. Next base: position 1,121 of record NZ_JANLNX010000116.1, read on the forward strand.
TCTGGCCGGCGGCGATGACGATGATCGCGCCGTTGGACAGGGTGACGGTGGTCGCGGTGCCGGCCGGGTTGGTCAGGGTGGCGGTGTAGATGATCTGGCCGCCTTCGGCGACGGTAACGGTGGCGCTGATGCTCAGGCCGGTGGTGTCGGTGCTTTCGGTGACGGTGGTCACCGCCGGGGCAGTATTCGGCACCAGACTTTCGAAGTCGCCGCCGCTCACACCGGTGATGGTGGTGCTGATCGGCGTCTCGCCCTTGTAGACGTCATTTGGCGCAGTGAACTGTGCGGTGCCGCTGCTGCTGCCGACCGGGATGGTGATCGACAGTCCGTTGGACAGGGTCACAACCACCGGTGCGCCGGTCACCGGCGAGGTGACGCTGGCGGTGTAAGTGATCACGCCGTTTTCCGCCACGCTCGGGCTGGCGCCGAGGCTGACGGTGGTGGTGTCGGTCGAGTCGGTAACGGTGGTCACGGCCGGCGCCGGGTTCGGCACCAGGCTTTCGAAGTTGCCACCGGTCACGCCGGTGATGGTGGTGCTGATCGGTGCGGCGCCATTGTAGACGTCGTTTGGTGCGGTGAACTGTACGGTGCCGCTGGTGCTGCCGACCGGGATGGTGATGGTCTGACCGGTGGACAGGGTGACGATCACGGGTGCGCCGGTCACCGGCGAGGTGACGCTGGCGGTGTAGGTGATCACGCCGTTTTCGGCAACGCTCGGGTTGGCGCCGAGGGTGACGGTGGTGGTGTCCACGCTGTCGGTGACGGTGGTTACGGCTGGTGCCGGGTTCGGTACCAGGCTTTCGAAGTTGCCGCCGGTTACGCCGGTGATGGTGGTGCTGATCGGCGTAGCGCCGTTGTAGACATCGTTCGGTGCGGTGAATTCAACGCTGCCGCTGCTGCTGCCAACCGGAATGGTGATGGTCTGGCCGTTGGACAAGGTGACGACCACCGGTGCGCCGGTTACCGGCGAGGTGACGCTGGCGGTGTAAGTGATCACGCCGTTTTCCGCCACGCTCGGGCTGGCGCCGAGGCTGACGGTGGTGGTGTCGGTCGAGTCGGTAACGGTGGTGACCGCCGGCGCCGGGTTCGGCACCAGGCTTTCGAAGTTGCCACCGGTCACGCCGGTGATGGTGGTGCTGATCGGCGCGGCGCCGTTGTAGACGTCGTTCGGTGCGGTGAACTGCACGGTGCCGCTGGTGCTGCCGACCGGGATGGTGATGGTCTGACCGGTGGACAGGGTGACGATCACCGGGGCGCCGGTCACCGGCGCGGTGACGCTGGCGGTGTAGGTGATCACGCCGTTTTCGGCAACGCTCGGGTTGGCGCCGAGGGTGACGGTGGTGGTGTCCACGCTGTCGGTGACGGTGGTGACGGCCGGGGTGGTGCTCGGCACCAGGCTTTCGTAGTTACCGCCGGTCACACCGGTGATGGTGGTGCTGATCGGCGTGGCGCCGTTGTAGACGTCGTTCGGTGCGGTGAATTCAACGCTGCCGCTGCTGCTGCCAACCGGAATGGTGATGGTCTGGCCGTTGGACAATGTGACGACCACCGGCGCGCCGGTCACCGGTGCGGTGACGCTGGCGGTGTAGGTGATCACGCCGTTTTCGGCAACGCTGGCGCTGGCGCCCAGGTTGACGGTAGTGGTGTCGATGGAGTCGGTGATGGTGGTGACGGCAGGCGTCGTGCTCGGCTCCAGGTTCTCGAAGTTGCCCCCCGACGCGCCGGTGATGGTCACGCTGACGGTGCTGCCGTTGGCGTACACGTCATTGGCCGGGGTCGGCACTTGCACGGTGCCGGTCACTTCGCCGGCCGCGATGGTGATCACTGCGCCGTTGGACAGGGTGACGGTCACCGGCGTTTGCGCCGGATTGGTCAGGCTGGCGGTGTAGGTGATCACGCCGCCTTCGGTGACGCTGCCGCCCGCGGTCAGATTGAGCGTGGTGGTGTCGAGGGTGTCGACGATCTGGGTGACCGCCGGGGTGGTATTCGGGGTGAGGGTCAGGCCGTCGCCACCGGTGGTGCCGGTGATGGTGGTGGAGATCTGGCGGTCATCCAGGTAGACGTTGTCGCTGGACGGAATCACCACGGTGACATTGCCGGTCAGCTGGCCAGCGGAAATGACGATGACCTGGCCGTTGGACAGGGTCACGCGCAGATCAGAGGTCGGCGCCTGGGTCAGGGTCGCGGTGTAGACGATCGCGCCGCCGGCCTCGGAAACGTTTGGCGTGGCGCTCAGCGTCAGGCTGCTTTCCAGGGGCGTGGCAGTGGCGGCGAGGGTCTGATTGGTCGTGTCAGGCGCGCCGGTGAAGTCTTCATTGAGCGTGGCGGCAAAGTTCAGGCCTTCGGTCTCGTAACCGATAACCGGCGCCACGGAACCGGCGGTGGCGTCGAGCATCACCACACTATGGCCACCACCGGCGGCACCGCCGCCCTGGGACATCGGGCCAGCCGCAGTCGCTTCGAGGTCTTGCGTCGGGTCAGCACCGGCGGCGATGGCCTGCTGCAGCTCCTCGACCGAAGGCGCGGCCTGAGCGGCGATCTCCTCGATGTTGGTGGTGCTGTCCGGAGAGTCAGCGCTCCACTGCGTATCACGACCCAGGTCGATGGTGCGCCCGTCGGTCAACTCCAGGGTGATGGCGCCGGAGAGGCCCGTCAAAACCTGGTCGCCGGCAAACAGGCGGTCGCCTTCTACCAGTACACGTTGAACACCTTCAGGGGATACAGCCATTACCTGGCCAATAACACGTTGGACGATGGCGACAACACTGCTCATGACACTCTCCGAACTAACCGTTCTAATGTGGCTTCCATACGCATTGGGCTGTTGTTGCCGCTATCTGCTTGGAATGTTTCGCAAGACGTTCTGACTTACCGTCAAACTTATGGCGCCGAGTTCTTTTTAATTCTTTTGAGTCAAACTATTGACCCGGTGGTCGCCATCCTAAACAATCGGCTTACTAATGTCACATTGATATTTCAACCGGTGAAGCCCTGTTGATCTGTGATGTGGTTCTCATTAGGAAATTTCCGACACGCGGTTTCTTTTTATAGCCATTTTCTGGCGAGATGCCATGTTTTGCGCTGATTTGGGACAAAAAGGTCCCTGGGGAAAATACGAAATGCGTTTGCCCGTCCTGACTGCCGCAGCACTGTTTTTTGGCGCCAATTTTTGTTCCGCACAGACCCTGCCCCAAGCCATGCAACAAGCCCTCGAAACGCACCCGGAAATCCAGGCTGGAGTGAACGGTAGACTCGCGGCCGACAAACAGGTTCGCGTTGCCCAGGGCGGCTACCTGCCCAAGGTCGATGTGCTGGCCGGCTACGGCCGCGAAAGTACCGACAGCACCACCACCCGTGCCGCTGGCGGTAGCGACCACTGGGAAACCCTGAATCGCGGCGAGTCCAGCGTCCGTCTGCGGCAGATGGTGTTCGACGGCTTCGCCACCTCCAACGAAGTGGGTCGCCAGCAGGCCACCGCCAACTCCCGCGCCTATGCGCTGCTGGATTCCTCCGAGCGCACCGGCCTGGCCGTGTCCCGGGTCTACCTCGATGTGCTGATGCGCCGCGACATGGTGCGTCTGTCCGAGGACAACCTGCGCAGCCACGAACGCATTTACGATCAGATCCGCCTGCGCACCTCTCGCGGTGTAGGACGCCAGGCTGACATGGACCAGGCCGAAGCGCGCCTGGCCTCGGCAAAAAACAACCTGCTGACGGAACAAACCAACCTGGCCGATGCACAAACCAATTACCTGAGTGTCGTTGGTCAACTGCCCGATGAACTGAGCCCGCCCCCGCCGTTCATCGACCTGCTGCCAGCGACCCTCGATGAAGCCCGCCATCAAATGGTCGAAAGCAACCCGGCCCTGCGCTCGGCGGAATCGGACATCGCCGCCGCCGACAAGCAATACGAAACTGCCAAATCACGGTTCTACCCGCGCTTCGACGCCGAACTGGGCCGCAGCGCGAACAACAACGTCGACGGCGTGAGCGGACACAACAACGAGTGGCAGGCCATGGTGCGGATGAGCTTCAACCTGTACGACGGCGGTAGCGACAAGGCGGACCTGGAATCCAAGTCCTACATGGCGAGCCAGGCGCTGGATATTCGCAACAATGCCTTGCGTCAGCTCAATGAGGAGTTAGGCTTGGCGTGGAATGCTAAGCAGAACGCCGATGCGCAGGTGCCGATCGCTGAGCAATATGTCCAGCACAGCAGCAACGTGCGGACCGCCTACCAGAGCCAGTTTGGCCTCGGTGAGCGCACACTGCTCGACCTGCTCGACAGCGAGAACGAATTGTTCAGTGCCCAGCGCCGTCTGGCGGAAGTCAAAACCGTTCAACTGTTTACTCAGTACCGGATCAAAGCGACCATTGGTCAGTTACTCAGGAGCCAGGGCGTCGTGGCACCGATGGCAACCGTCGTACAGAACGACATCAAGCCCAGAGTAAACTTGCCCGGGCTCAACTGATTAACGGCCCCCCCTAGCCAGCAAGGAAGTCCGCGTGGATTCATCTGTCAGCAGAAACCTCACCCATGACCCGCGAAGCCTGCACGACGATCCGCTGCTGGACAGCCTGCTGTCGCTCTGCGTGTTGCACCAGAAGCCCGCCAGCCGCGCCATGCTCACCACGGGCCTGCCGCTGCCGGCGCAGCGCCTGAGTCCCGAGCTGCTCTCGCGAGCGGCGGCCCGGGCCGGGCTGCAAGGGCGCCTGTTGCAGCGCAAGCTGGAGCACATCCCGAGCATCGCCATGCCGACCATGCTGCTGCTCAAAGATGGGCGCAGCACCGTCCTGCTCGGCTGGGAGAATGAAAACACCGCGCGACTGCTGCTCAGTGAGAGCGACGGCGGCGAGGTGCATGTCAGCCGCGAGGCACTGGAAGCGGACTACGCAGGCCGGGTGTTCTTCGCTCAGCCGCAGCACAAGTTCGATGTGAACCACGGCAACCTGATCCCCCGGGCCCGTTCCTGGTTCCGCGACACCCTCAAGCGCTCGCGCTGGCTCTACGCCGACGCCATCGCCGCCAGCCTGATCATCAACATCATCGCCATGGCCGCGCCGCTGTTCGTGATGAACGTCTACGATCGCGTGGTACCGAACCAGGCCACCTCGACCCTGTGGGTGCTGACGATCGGCATCGCCGGTGCGTATGTCTTCGACCTTATCCTCAAGGGCTTGCGCAGCCTCTGCCTCGATCTGGCCGGGAAAAAGACTGACCTGATCATTTCCGCCACGCTGTTCGAGCGCATCGTCGGCATGTCGATGAAATACCGCCCGGCGCGGGTCGGCAGCTTTGCGCAGAACATCCACGAGTTTCAGGGGCTGCGCGACTTCCTCGCCTCCTTGACCCTGGCCAGCCTGATCGACCTGCCGTTCACCCTGCTGATTCTGATGGTGATCGGCATTATCGGCGGCCATCTGGTGTGGGTTCCGATCGTCGCCTTCCCGTTGGCCCTCGGCATCGGCTATGCCTTGCAGAGGCCGCTGACGGCGACGCTGGAGCGGACCATGGCCCTGGCCTCCGAGCGCCAGTCGAGCCTGATCGAAACCCTCGCCGGTCTGGATGCGGTCAAGGTCAACAACGCCGAAAGCGAACGCCAGTACATGTGGGAACAGACCATCGGCACCCTCAGCCGCCTTGAACTGCGGGTGAAAGTGCTGTCGGGCCTGGCGATGAACATCACCTTGCTGATCCAGCAACTGGCCGGGGTCGCGATGATCTGCTTCGGTGTCTACCAGATCATGGCCGGCAACCTCAGCATGGGCGGCCTGATCGCCTGCTACATGCTCAGCGGCCGGGCCCTCGGCCCGCTGGGCCAACTGGCCGGCCTGCTGACCCGCTACCAGCAGGCCAAGGTGACCATGGTGTCCACCGACCAGATGATGGAGCTGCCGCAGGAGCGCAATTTCGAAGAGCGCCCGCTGAGCCGTCAGGTCCTGCAGGGTGCCCTGGAATTCCGTGGTGTCGACTTCACCTACCCGAACCAGCAGAACCCCGCGCTGAAGAACATCAGCATGGCCATCCGTCCGGGCGAGAAGGTCGGCATCATCGGCCGCAGCGGCTCGGGCAAAAGCTCGCTGGCCAAGCTGGTGGTGGGCCTCTACGAGGCCGACGCCGGCTCGCTGCTGGTGGACGGCGTGGACATTCGCCAGATCGACGTCAGCGAACTGCGCCACAACCTCGGCTATGTGCCGCAGGACATTCAACTGCTGGCCGGCACCCTGCGTGACAACCTGGTCAGCGGGGCGCGCTACGTCGAAGACGAGATGGTCTTGCAGGCCGCCGAGCTGGCCGGCGTGCACGAGTTCGCCCGGCTTCACCCGCAGGGCTATGAATTGCAGGTCGGCGAACGCGGCCAGAACCTTTCCGGTGGTCAGCGGCAGAACGTGGCCCTGGCCCGCGCGCTGCTGCTCAATCCGCAGATCCTGTTGCTCGACGAACCTACCGCGGCCATGGACAACACCGGTGAAGAGCGCCTCAAGCAGCGCCTGCAAGCGGTTATCGAACACAAAACGGTGGTGCTGGTGACACACCGCGCCTCGTTGCTGTCGCTGGTGGACCGGTTGATCGTCATCGACCGCGGGCAGATCGTCGCCGACGGCCCGAAAGCCGCCGTCATGGATGCGCTCAAGAAGGGGCAGATCAGTGTTGCTTAAGTCAGGAGTTGGGCGGTTCAAGGATGTCTTGCGCGGCTATTTCAAGGGTTCACAATCGTTCGGCGGCGAGCCGCTGCCGGAGGTCAACAAGGCGCTGGTGGAAGATGCGCCGCGCATCGTCCGGCTGACCATCTGGGGCATCATCGCCTTCTTCCTGTTCCTGGTGCTGTGGGCCAACTTCGCCGTGCTGGATGAAGTCACTCGTGGTGACGGCAAGGCCATCCCGTCCTCGAAACTGCAAAAAATCCAGAACCTGGAAGGCGGTATCGTCGCGCAGATTTACGTCCATGAAGGCCAGGTGGTTGAGTCCGGGGCGCCGTTGCTGCGCCTGGACGACACCCGCTTCGTCTCCAACGTCGGCGAGACCGAGGCGGACCGCGTGGGCCTGTCCTTGCGGGTCGAGCGCCTGAGCGCCGAGGCCGAGGACCGGCCGCTGAACATCGACGCCGAGCTGCGCAAAGCCGCGCCGAGCCAGGCGTCCAGCGAAGAATCCCTGTACCAGAGCCGGCGCCAGCAATTGCAGGACGAAGTCGGCGGCCTGCAGGAGCAATTGGTGCAGCGTCAGCAGGAACTGCGCGAGTTCTCCTCCAAGCAGGCGCAATACCGCAACAGCCTGCAACTGCTGCGCCAGGAGATCGGCATGTCCGAGCCGCTGGTGGCGCAGGGCGCGGTGTCTCCGGTGGAAGTGCTGCGGCTCAAGCGCGCCGAAGTGGAAAACCGTGGCCAGCTCGATGCGACGTCCCTGGCGATCCCGCGGGCCGAGTCGGCGATCAAGGAAGTCGAGCGCAAGATCGACGAAACCCGTGGCAAGTTCCGCAGTGACGCGCTCACCCAGCTCAACGAGGCGCGCACCGATCTGAACAAAACCCAGGCCACCGGCAAGGCGCTGGAAGACCGGGTCAGCCGCACGCTGGTCACCTCGCCGGTGCGGGGCATCGTCAAGCAGGTGCTGGTCAACACCATCGGCGGCGTGATCCAGCCGGGCAGCGACCTGGTGGAGATCGTGCCGCTGGACGACACCTTGCTGGTGGAAGCACGGATCCGTCCGCAGGACATCGCCTTCCTGCACCCGGGCCAGGAAGCCATGGTCAAGTTCACCGCCTATGACTTCACCATCTACGGCGGCCTCAAGGCCAAGCTGGAGCAGATCGGCGCTGACACCATCACCGACGAAGAGGGCAACACCTTCTACCTGATCAAGCTGCGCACCGACCGCAGCCACCTGGGGACGGACGAGAAGCCGCTGCTGATCATCCCAGGCATGGTGGCTTCGGTGGATATCATCACGGGCAAGAAGAGTGTGCTGAGCTACCTGCTCAAGCCGATTATCCGGGCGCGGGCGGAGGCTCTTCGGGAGCGGTGATCAAGGTTTAACGTCCCAGCCATGAAAAAGCCCGCCGCCACATCACTGTGGCGGCGGGCTTTTTACATCCGGGCCGAGGGGCTCGGTCAGAGGAAGGTGACCTGGCCGCCTTCCAATGATTTGACCCGGGCCAGCGATTCAACGCGGTAACCCTGGCTGTCCAGCTCGGCGCGGCCGCCCTGGAACGACTTCTCGATGACGATGCCCAGGCCGGCAACGGTCGCGCCCGCCTGCTTGATGATCGAGATCAGCGCTTGCGACGCCTTGCCGTTGGCCAGGAAGTCGTCGATGACCAGTACGCGGTCGCTGCTGTTGAGGTGACGCGGCGAGATGGCCACGGTGTTCTCGGTCTGCTTGGTGAAGGAATACACCGAGGCGGTCAGCAGGTTTTCAGTCAGGGTCAGGGACTGATGCTTGCGCGCGAACAGCACCGGCACGCCGAGCTTCAGGCCGGTCATCACCGCCGGGGCGATGCCGGAGGCTTCGATGGTGACGATCTTGGTCACGCCGGAGTCGGCGAACAGACGGGCGAACTCATCACCGATCAGTTGCATCAGCGCAGGGTCGATCTGATGGTTGAGAAACGCATCGACTTTCAGTACCTGGTCGGAAAGCACGATGCCTTCTTCGCGAATCTTCTGGTGCAGTGCTTCCACTGGTGTTTCCTCGGATGTAAGCAAAAGGCCCCGGCAATGAGCCAGGGCGATTAAAGGGGTGATTATCTACCGTTTGAGCATGGCACGGATATCGGCCAATGCCGTATTGCCTCGCGCTGCCTTGACCTCGGTGGGTGCGTCGTCCAGGCCTTCCCAGGCCAGATCGTCGGCCGGCAGCTCATCCAGGAAGCGGCTCGGCGAACAATCGATGATCTCGCCGTACTGCTTGCGCTTGGCGGCGAAGGTGAAGGCCAGGGTCTGGCGAGCCCGGGTAATGCCGACATACGCCAGGCGGCGTTCTTCCTCGATGGTGTCGGCTTCGATACTGGAGCGGTGCGGAAGAATCTCCTCCTCCATGCCCATGATGAACACGTAGGGAAATTCCAGGCCCTTGGATGCGTGCAACGTCATCATCTGCACGCCCTCGGCGCCGTCCTCTTCTTCCTGCTGGCGCTCCAGCATGTCGCGCAGCACCAGCTTGCCGATGGCGTCCTCGATGGTCATGTCGCCGTCTTCGTCCTTTTCCAGCGTGCTTTTCAGCGCGTCGATCAGGAACCAGACGTTGCCCATGCGGAAGTCCGCGGCCTTGTCGCTGGAACTGTTGGTGCGAATCCAGTTTTCGTAATCGATGTCCATCACCATGCTGCGCAGCGCGGCGATCGGATCTTCCAGCGCCACCTGCTCGCGGACCTTGTCCATCCAGGTCTTGAAGCGGTGCAGGCGATCGGTGAAACGGGTGTCGAGATGCTCGCGCAGGCCCAGTTCTTCGCTGGCGGCGTACATCGAAATCTTGCGCTCGGTGGCGTAGTTGCCGAGCTTTTCCAGGGTGGTCGAGCCGATTTCCCGGCGCGGCACGTTGATCACCCGCAGGTAGGCGTTGTCGTCGTCCGGGTTCACCAGCAGGCGGAAGTAGGCCATCAGGTCCTTCACTTCCTGGCGCCCGAAGAAGCTGTTGCCGCCCGACAGGCGGTACGGCACCTGATGGTGCTGCAGTTTCAGCTCGATCAGCTTGGCCTGGTAGTTGCCGCGATAGAGGATGGCGAAATCGCTGTACGGACGGTCGGTGCGCAGGTGCAGGCTGAGGATTTCCATGGCCACCCGCTCGGCCTCGGCTTCCTCGTTCTTGCAGCGGATCACGCGGATTTCGTCACCGTGGCCCATCTCGCTCCACAACTGCTTCTCGAACGCGTGCGGGTTGTTGGCGATCAGCACGTTGGCGCAGCGCAGGATGCGGCTGGTGGAGCGGTAGTTCTGCTCCAGCATGACCACTTTGAGCGACGGGTAGTCGTCCTTGAGCAGCATCAGGTTTTCCGGCCGCGCGCCGCGCCAGGCGTAGATCGACTGGTCGTCGTCGCCCACCACGGTGAACTGGTTGCGCGTGCCGATCAGCATCTTCACCAGCAGGTACTGGCTGGCGTTGGTGTCCTGGTATTCGTCCACCAGCAGATAACGCACCCGGTTCTGCCACTTTTCGAGGATGTCGGCGTGCTCTTCGAAGAGTTTCACCGGCAGCAGGATCAGGTCGTCGAAGTCCACCGCGTTGAACGCCTTCAGCGTGCGCTGGTAGTGGGCGTAGACGATGGCGGCGGTTTGTTCCTTGGGGTTGCGGGCTTTCTCCAGCGCTTCGGGCGGCAGGATCAGGTCGTTTTTCCAGGCGCCGATCATGTTCTTGATCTCGTCGACGCCGTCGTCCCCGGAGTATTCCTTCTGCATGATGTCGGTCATCAGGGCTTTCACGTCGGTTTCGTCGAAGATCGAGAAACCGGGCTTGTAGCCCAGCCGCTGGTGTTCCTTGCGGATGATGTTCAGGCCGAGGTTGTGGAAGGTCGACACCGTCAGGCCGCGGCCCTCGCCCTTGCGCAGCAGGGTGCCGACCCGCTCTTTCATCTCCCGCGCGGCCTTGTTGGTGAAGGTCATGGCCACGATGTACTGGGCGCGAATCCCGCACTGCTGGATCAGGTAGGCGATCTTGCGGGTGATCACGCTGGTCTTGCCGGAGCCCGCGCCGGCAAGTACCAGAAGCGGGCCGCCGACGTAGTTCACGGCTTCTTGCTGCCGGGGATTGAGTCGGGACATGACGTAAACCGGGGGTGGTTGAAAAATAGCCGCGCAGTTTAACAGGGGATCGTCGCCATGGCGCGACCGTCTGACAGTGTGACGCAGCACAATATCCAGATTTGCCGGCTTTGCTACTTTCCATCAGGATGCGTGCCCGGATTGAACGGTTTTCCAGAAACGGCAACGCCGTGCTCCAAGTGAAAATCATTTACATTAGTGCGTGGTGTCGTTTTCCTATCATTCAGCGTCAATGACTGCGTCCGCGTGCTAACTAAGGAGAGAGCTTGTCTACGCCTGCCGAACCGTTGCGTTTGCTGCTGCTGGCCGAAGAGCCCGAATGGGCCGTCGCCCTCGGTGAATCGCTGTTGCCGTTGGCGGGCGCCGCGGTATTGCTGACGGCGCCGAGCTGGGAGTCGGTGGACAGCCTGTTCGCCCGCGACCGCAACGCCGTCGTCCTGGCCACGCCGGGTCGCCAGCCGGCGCCGGGCCGCTGCGACCTGCCGATGGTGCTGCTGCTGGACGCCGAACCGGCCAGTGCGCCGCCCGGCGTCAGCGACTGGCTGGTGCGCGGACAATTGGGCAGCGACACCGTGCGCCGCTGCCTGCGCCATGTGCGTGAGCGCGGCGTGCTGGAAGCCACGCTGCAACGCCTCGCCGAGCAAGACCCACTGACCGGCATCGCCAACCGCCAGGGCTTCCAGACCCTGCTGGCGGCACGGCTGGCCGAGAACGAAGGCCGTGGCGTTGCCCTTGGCCACCTCGACCTCGACAACTTCCGCCATGCCAACGACGCCCTCGGCCACCAGGGCGGCGACCGCCTGATCCTGCAGGTGGTGGGCCGGCTCAAGAGCCAACTGGAAGCCGGTGACCGCCTTGCCCGCCTGGGCAGCGATGAATTCGCCCTGCTGATCGACACCCGCCGCGAGCCGCAACGCGCCGAGTGGATGGCTGAACGCATCGTCGAAGCCCTCGCCGAACCCTACTGGATCGACGGCGAAAGCCTGCTGGTCGGCTGCAGCCTGGGTGTCGCCCATGCCCGCGCGCTGGCCGGTGCCGACCCGCTGATGTGGCACGCACACATCGCCATGCAGCAGGCCAAGAGCACCCACGGCTGCACCTTCCACATCTTCGACGAGCGGATCAATCAAAACGCCCGCAGCATGGCCGACCTGGAAAGCGAGCTGCGCCGCGCCCTGCGCCGCGACGAACTGGAACTGCACTACCAGCCGCGCCTGGACCTGAGCGAAGGCCGCATTGTCGGCCTCGAAGCCCTGGTTCGCTGGCGCCATGCCGAGCGCGGACTGTTGCCGCCGAGCGAATTCGTCCCGCTGGCCGAGCAGAGCGGGCTGATCGTGCCGCTGGGCTATTGGGTGATTTCCCGCGCCTTGCGCGATGTCCAGGTGTTGCGCGAGCGGGGTCTGGCGCCGCTGCACATGGCGGTGAACCTGTCATTCCGCCAGTTCCAGGACAGCCAGTTGCTGGCGACCCTGAGCCGACTGATCGTGCAGCACGGCGTCGATGCGCGCTGGTTGGAATTCGAACTGACCGAAACCGCGGTCATGCGCCGCAACGATCTGGTCAAACAGACCATGGACGCCCTCGGGCGGCTGGGCGTGCGCTTCTCGCTGGACGACTTCGGCACCGGCTTCTCGTCGTTCGTGCACCTCAACAGCCTGCCGATTGCCCTGCTCAAGGTCGATCGCAGCTTTGTCGCCGGCATGGAACAACGTGAAGAAAACCGCAAGCTGGTCCACGCCATGATCAACCTGGCGCACAACCTGCACCTGGAAGTGGTGGCCGAAGGTGTGGAAACCACCGAGCAACTGGAGCTGTTGCGCAGTTTCGGCTGCGACCAGGTGCAGGGTTACCTGATCAGCAAGCCGCTGGCGATCGAGCCGCTGGTGGAGTTTTTGCTGGCGAATGCGGCGCAGCGGCCGGTGGCGTTGTAATCAACGCGGAGGCCAAAAGGCGCCAGTCAGCAGACCTGAGAATGGCGATCAGGCGCTAGCCGACAGTTCTTCAACGCTCTCAAGATCGAGCGCCGCCCGCGCGGCGCATCGCGAGCAAGCTCGCTCCTACATAGGTTGCAGCGTGCCTATGTCTGTCAGGCCATGGTTGACCGCCTTGTTTGTACGACGCGGTATCGAGTCGACCTCAACAGCTTCCCCGCGACTCATCGCCAAACGCCAAGGGCGGACAACACCTCTCTGGCAGGCCATGGCACGTTGCAACAAATGTAGGAGCGAGCTTGCTCGCGATTCGATCTTGATAGCGCCGAAGAACTATCGGCTAGCACCTAGTGAACCTGCGAGGATGTAGGTACCCCAGCAGCGATATCAAGGCCGAACAGGCATTCCCACACCCGCCCCGCCCATCATCCGCTTCATCCGCCACTCAAACGCCCACGTCAGGCAGATCGCCGCGCACGCCAGCCCCAGCGCCAGACCCCACCAGACCCCGACCGCGCCCATGCCCAACGGGAACGCCATGATCCACGCCGCTGGCGCACCAATCAGCCAGTAGCAGCCCAGGCCCACCAGGAAGGTGGTCTTGGCGTCCTTGAGGCCGCGGATCGAGCCCATGGCGATGGTCTGGATGCCGTCGAACAGCTCGAACCACGCCGCCACCATCAACAGGCTCACCGCAAGCTGAATCACGCCGGTGAAGGCCGGGTTGTCGCGGTCGAGGAACAGGTTCACCAGCGGCTCCGGTACCAGCCAGAACAACACCGAGAAGCCCAGCATCAGCGCCGCGCCAAAACCGATGCCGATCCGCCCGGCATGCCGCGCCGCCAGCAGGCGATCAGCGCCGTAATGCAGGCCGACGCGCATGGTCACCGCATACGACAACCCCGCCGGCACCATGAACGCGGTCGAGACGATCTGCAGGGCAATCTGGTGCGCCGCCAGTTCGGTGCTGCCCATGGTGCCCATGCACAGCGCCGCGAAGGCGAACAGCCCGACCTCCACGGTGTAGGTGCCGCCAATCGGCAGGCCCAGCCGCCACAACTCGCGCAGGGCCGGCAGCGACGGCCGCGAAAGCTGTTTGCGGATTGGGTAGGGCGCGTAGGCCGGGTGCTTGCGGATATACAGCGCCAGGGCCACCGCCATGCAGTTGGCGACGATCGCGGTGACCAGGCCGATGCCCATCAGGCCAAGTCTGGGCAAACCGAACATGCCTTCGATCAGCGCATAGTTGAGCAGGAAATTGAGCACCGTCCCCACCACGCTGATGACCATCACCGGCGACGAGCGCCCCAGCGCGCTGGTGAAACCGCGCAGGGCCATGAACGTCAGGTAGCCGGGCAAGGCGAACGGCAGCAACAGCAGGAACTGGCTGGCGTGCTCGACGTTACCGGGCGTCTGGCCGAGCAGCAGAAGCACCGGCGACAGGTTCCACAGCACCAGCGCCGCCACCACCGCCATCACCCAGCCCAGCCACAGCCCGGCCTGGGTCAGGCGGGTGGCGCCGTCGGTGTCGCCGGCGCCATGGCGGATCGCGACCAGGGTGCCCACCGCGGCAATCACGCCGAGGCAGAAAATCGACACGAACGAATAGCTCGCCGCGCCCAGCCCGCCACCGGCCAGGGCTTCGGGGCTGATCCTGGCCATCATGAAGGTGTCGGTGAGCAGCATCAGCATGTGCGCCAACTGCGAGGCAATCAGCGGCCCCGCGAGCCGCAGCAGTGCCTTGAGTTCATGAGTCGACGCGGCCTGCATGATCGGTGTCCTTGCCTGAAGAAGAGAGAAGCCAGCAATTTTCGGCCTTTGCAGCGCGGCGCACAAAAGGATAAAAACGATCACTGGCATGATTAAAACTCATGCGAAGATGCGCGCCAGGAGGTTCGCCCATGTCCCACCGTCTTCCCCCGCTGTACGCCCTGCGCGCCTTCGAGGCCGCCGCGCGGCACAGCTCGTTCACCCGCGCGGCGGATGAGTTGAACATCACCCAGAGCGCGGTGAGCCGGCATATCCGCACGCTTGAAGAGCACTTCGCCTGCCGCCTGTTCATCCGCAACGGTCGCAGCCTGCAACTCAGCGAGGCGGCGCGGCTGTTGCTGCCCGGCGTGCGCGAAGGCTTCGCCGCGCTGGAGCGCGCCTGCAGCACCCTGCGCAGCGAAGACGGCGTATTGCGCATGAAGGCACCGTCGACCCTGACCATGCGCTGGCTGCTGGCGCGGCTGAGTCGCTTCCGCCATTTGCAGCCCGGTAACGAGGTGCAACTGACCAGCGCCTGGATGGATGTCGACCATGTGGACTTCAACCAGGAGCCGTTCGACTGCGCGGTGCTGCTGGGCGACGGGCACTTTCCGCCGGACTGGGAAGTCAGCCGGCTGTTCTCCGAACTGCTGGTGCCGGTGGGCGCGCCCGAATTGCTCAAGGAAGGCCCGTGGACCGTGGAGCGCCTGGCCGCCTGCGAGTTGTTGCACCCGACCCCGGACAAGCGCGACTGGCGCACCTGGCTGGCGCGCATGGGCCTGACCGAGCAGATTTCGCTCAAGGGCGGCCAGGTGTTCGACACCCTGGAGCTGGGCATGATCGCCGCGGCACGGGGCTACGGCGTGTCCATGGGCGATCTGCTGATGGTCGCCGAGGACGTCGCCCAGGGCCGGCTCAGCCTGCCGTGGCCGTCGGCGGTGGCCAGCGGCCTGGATTACTTTCTGGTCTGGCCGCGCACCCGCCCCGGCGGCGAGCGCCTGCGCCGCCTGAGTGATTTCCTGCAGGGCGAAGCCCGGGCCATGCAGTTGCCAGAAGTGGAAATGCTGCAGGCAAATGAGCTCAACGGCAGCGAATGATCGTTTGCGCTGAATATCCGGGTGGGGCGCTCAAGTAATCCGCTAAAAAGCCGAATCTAAAGGGCGAGGGCCTCAGGAGAAAGGCCCGGTCTTTTTATGCCGACGGTGCAGCGATCACGATGATCCCTGCCGGATTGCCAGGAGTTTTCATGTCTCGACCTCGCGCCCGAATTGCCTCGCAGCTCGGTATCGCCCTTGCCGCCGTGCTGGCCGTGGTGATTACCGGCAGCACCCTGTTCGCCCTGCGCTCCCTCGACCACGCCAACCTGATCACCCGTCAGGAACACTTGGCCAGCGAAGCGCGGTTGTTGGCCGACCAGCTCAACACCTTCCACAGCACCCTGCGTGAAAGCACCCAGCGCCTCGCCGGCCTGTTCGAACAGCGCTTCAAGAGCGGCCTCAGCGTGCAGGCCGGTACGTCGATTCCGGTGGCCGGGGTCGCGACGCCGGGCCTGTTCCTCGACGGTCAGGCGCTGAACAACGACTTCAGCGAAGTGGACGAATTCCGCAACCTGACCGCCGGCGCCGCCACCGTGTTCGTGCGCAGCGGCGACGACTTCGTGCGCATCAGCACCTCGCTGACCAAGCAGGACGGCAGCCGCGCCATCGGCACCCTGCTGGACCGCCAGCACCCGGCCTACGCCCGCCTCATGGCCGGGCAAGCCTACGTCGGCCGCGCGCTGCTGTTCGAGCGCTCGTACATGACCCAGTACACCCCGGTGCGCGACAGCGCCGGGCAAGTGATCGCCGTGCTGTTTGTCGGCTTCGACTACACCGACGCGCAGAACGCCCAGTTCGCCAACCTCAAGCGCTTCCGCATTGGCCAGACCGGTTCGCTGGCGCTGCTCGACGAACAAAAACGCTGGCTGGTGACGCCGGCCGGCTCCACCTCCGCCGAGCCCAAGGCGCTGGATGATGTACTCGCGCACCCCGGCGAGGGGCATTTCTGGAATGACGGCAGCGAGGCGTTGTACAGCGTTGCCGCGCCGTTCGCCGATGGCCCGTGGACCGTGCTGGCGAGCATGCCCGAGGCGGAAATCCGCGCGGTGACCTGGAGCGTCGGCATACGCCTGGCCATCGGCAGCCTGCTGTCGATGCTGCTGGCGGTGGGCGCCACGCTCTGGCTGCTGCGGCGCAAGCTGCGCCCGCTGAGCGATCTTGTGCAACAGGCCGAAGCCCTCGGCGCCGGCGATCTGGATGTGCGCCTGAAAGTCGCCAGCGACGATGAAATCGGCCAGCTCGCGCAGAGCTTCAACCATATGGGCGAAGCGCTGGCGAGCATGGTTCTGCGGATTCGCGAGGCCGCGCAGCAGGTCGGCAACCGTGCCCACGCCCTGGCCGATTTGTCGTCCGGCGCCTGCGACGGCATGGAACAGCAATCCGGCGAGATCAACAGCATGGCCGGCGCGGTGGAAGAGTTCAGCGCCACCTCGATGAACATCGCCGACAGCATGGGCAGCACTGAGCGCATGGCTCAGGACAACGCCCAGCAGACCCGCATCGGTCGTTCATCGATGGAGGAAGCTTCGTCGTCCCTGCAACAGATTGCCGGCGCGCTCGGCGACACCGCCAAGGTGATCGACGTGCTTGGTGCCCGCTCCCAGGAAATCGGCGGCATTGTCGGGGTGATCACCTCGATTGCCGAACAGACCAACCTGTTGGCGCTCAATGCCGCCATCGAAGCGGCGCGGGCCGGCGAGCAGGGGCGCGGTTTTGCCGTGGTCGCCGACGAGGTGCGCAACCTCGCGGCGCGCACCCGCAAGGCCACCGATGAAATCTCGGTGATGATCGACAGCGTGCAACAGCAGACCGGCAACGCCATCAGCACCATGGAGCAGGGCAATCGCCTGATGCAGGAAGGTCTGGAACGGAATGTCCGGGTGGCCGAGGCGCTGATGCGGATCGACGAGCAGAGCCGCAGTGCCGGCGAGCAATTCGCCGCCATCACCACCGCAACCCAGGAACAGAGCGCCACGGCCACGTTGCTCAGCAGCAACCTGCAGAGCATTGCGCTGGCCAACAGTGAACAGCGGGAAGTGGCGAGCAACCTTGCGGCGACGGCGCGCGAGCTGGAGGGTTTGGCGGGGCAGTTGCGGGAGGAAGTGGGGCGGTTTCGGGTCGGGCGTTGACTAGAGATTGGGGCCACTTCGTGCCCCTTCGCGAGCAAGCTCGCTCCTACAGGGTTTTAACCGGTGTGCGCCGGTGACCTGTAGGAGCGAGCTTGCTCGCGAAGCACTTCAGACATGCAACATCAACGCCTCAGCACAAGCCGCAAGCGACCGCTGTTCACTCGCCGCATACAACGCCAGTTCATCCTGCACCCGCTGCCCCAGCGCGTCCTCGAACGCGTCGCGGTTGGCATTGCTGCCATATTCCGCCTGACCGTCATCCCCAAGGTTGGACTGGAAGATCCCCGCCGCGCTGACCGGCAGAAAGTCCTCGTACACCAGCGCCTCATAGTGGATATGCCCGGCCTCGATCAGCGCCTCCAGGCCGGTCGGCCGCTGCGCTGAATCCCGCGCGGCGAGGCCCTTTTCCGTCGGGAAATAACGGAAATACGCCAGGCCCTGCTCGCGCATCTGCCGCAGGTCGTCGGGGAAGGCGCGGAAATGCTCGGCGAGCAGGCTCATGTAGCGGTTGGCGTTGCTCTCGGCCGGCGCGCCGCCCAAGGCGTCGCGGGTGGCGTCGAGCAGTTGGTCGTAGAGCTGGCGGCCTTTGGGGGTCAGCGCCGCGCCGCGTTGTTCGATTTCACCGAAGCGCGCGGTGTGGCTGCCCTCGGCGTCACTGAAGGCGATGGTCTCCTGCAACGCCTTGAAGCTGGTCTGCCGCAGCAGGATCGGGTGGCGCCGGGTGGGCGGGCCTTCGATCACCGCCTTGGGCGGAATTCCCGCGGCCGGCATGCCGAGCTGGATCGCGTCGATATCCAGGGTGCGCGGGGTCAGGTGATTGATATGCGGGCCTTTGAACGCCACCACATCGGCGATCAAACGGTGCTGGTCGTGCAGTTGTTTGTACTGTTCGGCAGTCACTGTGGCTTCGTGATGCCAGCGGAAGGTGTGCAGGGCTTCGTTGACGAACGCGCTGGCATCTTCGTCATTCAGGCCGCAATCACGTTCGCTTTGCTCTATCAGTTGCAGCGCGCGGGGGGTGAAGATCTGCCGCTGTTCGAGGATCGAGCGGGCCAGCTCGCGCAGGGCCGGATCGTCGATCAGTTCCAGGCGTAGCAGCGAGGTGAAGACCCGGAACGGGCTGATATGCAGCGACTGTTCATGCACCGGGCGAAACGCCGTGGAATGCACCGGCACGCCCGCCGGGCTGAGGTCGTAATAACCCACGGGCTGCATGCCCATGACCGCGAACAGGCGGCCGATGGTGGCCAACTCTTCCGCCGTGCCGACGCGGATGGCGCCGTGGCGTTCCTGGTCGAGGCGTTCGATTTCGCCGGTCCAGCGCAGGGCCTCGGCGACTTCCGGCCGGCTGGCGATCACCTGTCGATTGACCTCGCTCACCAGCGTCAGCAGCGTGCCGTAGAGCGGGACTTCCTGCTTGTACATAAGCGACATGGCGGTGGAGAACCGTGCGCGGATGTGGTCCGGGCTGACGAAATCTTGAGCGGGCATCGCAAGCTTCCTGGTGAGTGATCGGGGCGCTGATACATGAAAGCGAGGAATGCTGTTGGACTTCAAGCGAAAAAAAGTCGAGCAGTCATTCCGTCAATTCAGGACCTATCGTTCGCGACTTGCTGATTGATCCAATCCACCAGGCAGCGCACCTTCGGCACCTCGGCGGCGTGCTCGGAAAACGCCAGGAAGTGCGCGCCGTGGCTGCGCATGCGATGCGGCCACGCCACCACCAGTTTGCCCTCGGCCAACTCGGTCTGCGCCAGGTAACTCGGCACCAGCGCTACGCCGCAGCCGGCCTGGGCGGCGCTCAGGCACATATGAAAGGTGTCGAAGCGCGGGCCGTGATAGCTGTTGGCCGAGTGCAGGCCCTGTTCGAGAAACCATTCGTGCCAGGCTTCCGGGCGGGTGGTGCTTTGCAGCAGCACCAGGTCGCCCAGCTCGCTGGCGTCATTTAGCGTGCGGCCCTGCAACAGCTCCGGCGCGCACACCGGCAGCACATCCTCGCCGAACAGCTCGATGCAGGTCGCCCCCGGCCACGTGCCCTGGCCATAAAAGAACACTACGTCGGCCTTGGCCTGGAGCAGGGCGAAGGGCTCCATTTCATTGCGGATATCCAGGTGGATATTCGGGTGGCGCTTGCCGAAGCCCTTCAAGTGCGGGATCAGCCAGCGCACGCCGAAGCTGGGCTGGGTGGCGACCTTGAGCACCTCGGTCTGCTCGCCGTACGACAGGATGTAGCGGCTGGACATGTCCACCTGGGTGAGGATCTTGTTCACCTCCGCCAGGTACAACGCGCCGGCCGGCGTCAGTTGCAGGCGTCGGCGGATGCGCAGGAACAGATGATGGCGGAGCATTTCTTCCAGTTGCGCCACCTGCTTGCTCACCGCGCTCTGGGTCAGGTGCAACTCCTCGGCGGCGCGGGTGAAGCTCAGGTGCCGGGCGGCGGCTTCGAAGCACTGCAAGGCGGCCATCGATGGCACCAGACGTTTGGACATGGCAGCGGCTCCTGGCCGAAAGGTCATTACCTGGCGGAATGATGTACGGAATAAAGGTCGTTTGTTGCGCCAGAGTGATCGGATTAATACTGATCCCCACAACGATTACAACCTCTCACCGCCTTGCAGGAGAACAACATGGTTGATGGATTGCTTGACCGCCTGGGTGTCCCGGCCAGCGCCTACACCCACGGCAACCATCCGGTTCATACCCCCATCGACGGCAGCGTGATTGCCTCGGTGCACCTGGAGCCGGCCGCCGCGGTCAGCGCAAAGATCGACCAGGCCCAGCAGGCCTTCCTGGCCTGGCGCAATGTGCCGGCGCCGCGCCGCGGTGAGCTGGTCCGCCTGTTTGGTGAAATCCTGCGCGAGTACAAGGCGCAACTGGGCGAACTGGTGTCGGTGGAAGCCGGCAAGATCACCCAGGAAGGCCTGGGCGAAGTGCAGGAAATGATCGACATCTGCGACTTCGCCGTCGGCCTGTCGCGCCAGCTCTACGGCCTGACCATCGCGTCCGAGCGTCCGGGCCACCACATGCGTGAAAGCTGGCATCCGCTGGGCGTGGTGGGCGTGATCAGCGCCTTCAACTTCCCGGTCGCGGTCTGGGCCTGGAACACCACCCTGGCGCTGGTCTGCGGCAACGCCGTGGTCTGGAAGCCTTCCGAGAAAACCCCGCTGACCGCGCTGGCCTGCCAGGCGCTGTTCGAAAAAGCCCTGGCCGCCTTCGGCGATGCGCCGCAAGGCCTGAGCCAGGTGATCATCGGTGACCGCGACGCTGGCCAGGCGCTGGTGGACGACCCGCGCGTGCCGCTGGTCAGCGCCACCGGCAGCACCCGCATGGGCCGCGAAGTCGGGCCGCGAGTGGCGGCGCGTTTCGGTCGCAGCATCCTCGAACTGGGCGGCAACAACGCGATGATCCTCGCCCCCAGCGCCGACCTCGACCTCGCCGTGCGCGCCGTGCTGTTCAGCGCCGTCGGCACCGCTGGCCAGCGCTGCACCACCCTGCGCCGGGTGATCGTGCACCGTTCGGTCAAGGATGAAGTGGTGGCGCGGGTCAAATCCGCCTACGGCAAAGTGCGTATCGGTGATCCGCGCGAAGGCAACCTGATTGGCCCGCTGATCGACAAGGCGTCGTTCCAGTCCATGCAGGACGCCCTGGCCCGCGCCCGTGATGAAGGCGGCCAGGTATTCGGCGGCGAGCGGCAACTGGCCGAGCAGTATCCGAATGCCTATTACGTCGCGCCGGCGATTGTCGAAATGCCGGGGCAGACCGAGGTGGTGCGCCATGAAACCTTCGCGCCGATTCTCTATGTGCTGACCTACGATGACTTCGACGAAGCGCTGCGCCTGAACAACGAAGTGCCACAGGGGCTTTCGTCCTGCATCTTCACCACTGATTTGCGCGAGGCCGAGCGTTTCCAGAGTGCCGCGGGCAGCGACTGCGGGATTGCCAACGTCAACATCGGCACCAGCGGTGCGGAGATTGGCGGGGCGTTTGGTGGTGAGAAGGAAACTGGCGGTGGTCGTGAGTCGGGGTCGGATAGCTGGAAGGCTTACATGCGCCGACAGACCAACACCGTGAACTATTCCCGGGAGCTGCCGTTGGCGCAGGGGATCGTGTTCGACTGACTGACGTCATCGCGAGCAAGCTCGCTCCTACAACAACTGTAGGCGCGAGCTCACTCGCGAGAAGGCCCTAAAAATGACATGACCACCGCCGGAGCCAGGCCATGCCCGAACTGCGTCAACAATGCTTGTGGGAATACGTCACCCCGCCCGCGGCGCCCGCCGTGGCATTGGCGGCCGAGGTCAAGGCCGATGTCTGTGTGATCGGTGGCGGTATCACCGGTCTCTCGGCCGCGCTGCACTTGCTCGAACAGGGCAAGTCGGTGGTGCTGCTGGAAGCCAGCGTCATCGGCCACGGCGGTTCCGGGCGCAACGTCGGGCTGGTCAACGCCGGCACCTGGATTCGCCCCGATGACGTCGAGGCCACCCTCGGCCAGCAACAGGGCAGCCGCCTGAACACGCTGCTGGGCGAAGCCCCGGCGGAAGTGTTCGCCTTGATCGAGCGCCTCGGCATCGATTGCCAGGCGCGTAACGAAGGCACGCTGCACATGGCCCACAACGCCACCGGCGTGGCCGACCTGCAAGCCCGTCACGAACAATGGACCCGCCGCGGCGCCGACGTCGAACTGCTCACCGGCGCCCGCTGCGAGGACTACTGCGGCACCGACAAGATTTCCGCCGCGCTGCTCGACCGCCGCGCCGGCACCATCAACCCCATGGCCTACACCCGTGGCCTGGCCGAAGCGGTCACGCGCCTCGGTGGCAAGATTTATCCACAGTCCCCGGTGCAAGGGCTGGTGCGCAACGGCAGCGGCTGGCAGGTGAAAACCGCCAAAGGCGCCGTCAGCGCCGAGAAAGTGGTGATCTCCACCGGCGCCTACACCGAAGGCGACTGGACCGACCTGCAACGCCACTTTTTCCGCGGCTATTACTACCAGGTCGCCTCGGCGCCGCTGCACGGCGCCGCCGCCGACAACGTGCTCAAACACGGCCAAGGCTCCTGGGATACCCGCACCGTGCTCAGCAGCATCCGCCGCGACGACCAGGGCCGCCTGCTGCTGGGCAGCCTCGGCCGGGTCGACAACAAACCGGCGTGGTTCGTGCGCAGTTGGGCCGACCGCATCCAGAGCCACTACTTCCCGCAACTGGGCAAGGTCGAGTGGGAAATGCACTGGACCGGCTGCATCGACTTTACCCCCGACCACCTGATGCGCCTGTTCGAACCGGCGCCGGGCATCGTCGCCGTGACCGGCTACAACGGTCGCGGCAACACCACCGGCACGGTGATCGGCAAGGCGTTCGCGCAGTTCCTGCTGCAGGATGATCCGGACGCGCTACCGATTGCGTTCTCACCCATGAAACCGGTGGCGGTGCCCGCGCTGCGGACCGGCTTCTACGAAACCGGGTTCTCGCTGTATCACGCGGGGCAGTGCCTTCGCGTTGTGCTTTAGGCCTTTTTGAGCCAGTTGAGGAAACCGCCTTTTTTGATTTCGGCGGGTTTCTGCAAGACCAACGACTGGCTGTTCTGCTCGCGCACGCGCTGCAGCTTGCTCAGTGCAGCCTTCACCTCGTCGCGTTTCTCCAGGCAGTCGCGGACCTCGGCCTTGTCGATGCGATAGAGCAGGCAACTGGTCAGCGTGCGGAATTCGGCATTGGAGGCGTCGCCGTCCAGCAGCCCTTCGACGCCCAGCACTTCGCCGGGGCCCATGCGCCCGGCTTCCAGCAACCGCTCGCCATCGTGGACCGCCGCCGACACCACGCCAGTGCCGATCACCAGCACATGCTCGGAGGCCTGGTCGAGGCCGAGGATCACCTGATCGGCCGGGTACTCGATGGCGATCATGCGCTGGCTCAGGCTGTCCTTTTCCTCGCCGCTCAGGGCGCGGAAGATCCGCACATCCTCCAGCAGGCTGCGCTGGCGGCTCCACGGGCGGGCCTGGCTGTCGCCATTCCAGATGACGCCGGCCGCTTCGAGGTGACGGTGGGCGAGGTCGAACATCTGGTTGCGCACCGGGTTCTTCTGGTCCATTGAACTGACGAAGCCGCTGGCCTCGTACTCCACCGATTCCAGGGTCGAAGCCCTGATCGTCGCCTTCGGCTTGGGCGTGGTCAGCAGCGCGCTGCTGCCTTGCAGGGTCTTTTCCAGCGCATCCAGCACCTTGCGCGGCCGCACGCTTGCCGGCACCACCACCGTGATGGACACGCCGTGGACATCGTTGGGCCGGCTGAAATTGAGCAACTTGGCCTTGGCCGCCACCGAGTTGGGGATCACCGCCATGCTGCCGTTGCCGGTGAGCAGGCGGGTGGCGCGCCAGTCGATATCGATCACCCGGCCTTCGGTGCCGTCGATGCTGATCCAGTCATCGATCTGATAGGGCCGGGTGGTGTTGAGCACGATGCCGGAGAACACATCGCTCAGCGTGCTTTGCAGCGCCAGGCCGATGACGATCGCCATCACCCCGGACGTCGCCAGCAGGCCCTTGACCGGCAACTGCATCACATAGGCCGCGGCGGCGACGATCGCCACCAGAAAAATCAGCGCGCCCACCACATCCTGCAACAGGCGCCCGGTGTGGCCGCTGCGGGCAATCAACAACAGGCCGATCACCACCGTCAGCGTCCGCGCCGCGAACAGCCACCAGACAATTTCCAGCACCGTCGCCAGCAGATTGCGCGCGACATCCTCGGGCCAGGGCGGCGGCTGCAGCGGGCTGATCCCGGCGCTCAGCAGCACCCCGGTAAACAGCAGGAACGCCACCACCCGCGCGGCGATGCGCCAGTTGCGCTTCTCGATGGGGATCGCCCGCCACAGCAGCAGATCGAGCCCGAGCAGGAAAATGCCGAGCAGAAGAGGGTAGTCCTGGAGGAGTGCGGGCATGGGGTTCTCTGGGGTGGTGGGGCGCTGACGGTTTCAACTGTTATTCGAAACAATAGATTTCACAATGCCTTGTAGCCGTTTTCTGTAGGGCTCTTCTGAATCATACTCCGCGGCCTGTTGCTCTGTTGCGCCCGCCCGGGTGGCTGCTTAGGCTCCGAGCGTCGCTGATTTTCAGTGATCGGGTGTCGCAGCCCAGAGCATAGCCAGAACCTCATTTCAGATCGCGGGTCGCCTTTGGTCCGTGTGTCCCTGTTATGGCGGTTGTGCGCGGGGCACCTTCGGGTGCGCCGGTTCCTATGCCCGGTCTGCGAACCCGCGTACAGCTGCCACCCCATCCGTTTCGCAGCGCCATGGCGGCAGCTCCATTGCATAGGAGTTGCAAGATGAAAAAGCCCGTCCCCGATCCCCCGACCCTCGAACTCACCCGCGTGTTGACCTGCCCGGTCCCGTTCGGCCCGACCGATTTCCATGGCAATCCGATGTTCATCGCCCGCGAAGGCATCTGTGCCGAAGACGCGCTGGTCCATGTCAGCCAGATACTCAACAGTGTCCAGGCCTTCGCCCACGACAGCGCCGAATACCTGTGCTTGAACGACCAGGCGATGGCACTGGGGATCGCCCAGCAGGCGGAGATGGCGAAAGCGCTGGTGGATGCGGTGCTGGCGGGCGTCACGCGTAGTGGTAGCGGCAGGCCAGAATAGTCAGCGTTCCCGCTTCATAGAGATAGATCAGGCGATGCTCTATGGTGATTCGGCGGGAGTGATAGCCGCTCAGGTCGCCCTTGAGTGCTTCAGGCTTGCCCGAGCCGGAAAAAGGCGTTCGCAAGCACTCCAGAATCAGTCGATCTATCACTGCGGATATTGCCTCGTCACTGGCCTTCCAATGCTGGTAGTCCTTCCAGCCATTGGGGGTGAAAGAGACTGAAACATTGTGGCGGGCTTCTTGTTTGTTGCGCTGTTTAGTCTTCTGTTGGGACATTCAATGACATCTCCTGCGTGAAGACCTTTCCAGCTTTATGTTGCGCAATGGACTCGCGCAGCCAGGCCGCATTCTTCTCGTTACCAAGCAGGTAGACGGTTTCCGCCATCGAGTTGTAATCCTCAAGGGACATGACCACTACAGGTTCACCGCGTTGGCGGGTAATCACCGCCGGCTCGTGGTCCCGGCAAACGTCATCCATGGTCTGTTTCAAATTGGCACGTGCCTCGCTGAAAGTAAGAATCTGCATGATGTGGTTTCCGTATGAGCGCAGGCGGGGATGAACTGAGAGCGAATCATGGTACAGAGCATTGTACGCATCAAGGTCGATTCGTCTGAAGTTACCCATGCTCAGTTCTTACTGCTGCCCCGCCGGCCGATACTGCAACGCCTCCGCCAGATGCTCCCGGCGAATATCCCTGGCTTCTTCCAGATCCGCCAACGTCCTCGCCACCTTGAGCAAGCGATGCGCGGCGCGCAGTGAAAGGGTCAGCCGCTCGCACGCATTCTCCAGCCAGCGCTCGTCCTCTGTGGATAACCCGCAGTGCCGGCGCAGGCCGGGCAGATCGAGGAAGGCGTTGGCACAGCCCTGTCGTCGCTGCTGGCGTTCGCGGGTGATGGCGACCTGATGGGCGAGGGTGGCGCTGTCGGGGCCGTTGTCGGTGGTGGGTGAAAGGGCGGTGGCTTCGCGGGCGACGGTGAGGTGCAGGTCGATGCGGTCGAGCAGCGGGCCGGAGAGTTTGTTGCGATAGCGCTGGACCATTTCAGTGCTGCAGCGGCAGCGGCCAGTGGGGTCGCCGAGATATCCACAGGGGCAAGGGTTCATCGCCGCGACCAGTTGAAAGCGTGCCGGAAAGCGTACCCGGTCCCGCGCCCGCGCCACCACGATCTCGCCTGATTCCAGAGGCTCGCGAAGCACCTCCAGCACGCGGCGCTCGAACTCGGGGAGTTCATCGAGGAACAGGACGCCGTGATGGGCCAGTGTGATTTCCCCCGGCGTCGGGCGCGAACCACCACCGACCAGTGCCGGCCCGGAAGCCGAGTGGTGCGGGTGGCGAAAGGGTCGTTGCGGCCAGCAGTCCAGCGGCTTGGAGCTTGCCACGGACTGAATCGCCGCGACTTCCAATGCCTCGCGTTCATCCAGTGGCGGCAACAGGCCGGGCAGGCGGCTAGCGAGCAGCGTCTTGCCGGTGCCGGGCGGGCCGGTAAAAAGCAGATTGTGAGCCCCGGCTGCCGCCACCAGCAGCGCACGTTTGGCGGCGAGTTGGCCCTGCACTTCGCTCAGGTCCGGGTAGGGTCGGGACTGCATCAGCAAGCCGTTGGCCTTGTAGGGTTCCATCGGTTGCTGCCCGCTGAAATTTCCGACCAGCTCCAGCAGGTGCTCCGCCGCATACACCACCAGGCCCGAGGCCATGCACGCTTCTTCGGCATTTTCCTTCGGCACCACCAGCGCGCGGCCGGCTTCGCGTGCGGCAAGAGCGGCTGGCAGCACGCCCTGCACCGGGCGCACCGCGCCGGACAACGCCAACTCACCCAGGCATTCCACCTTGTCCAGCGCCGCCAGTGGAAATTGCCCATTGGCGGCGAGCAGCCCCAGGGCAATCGCCAGATCGAAGCGGCCGCCATCCTTGGGCAAATCTGCCGGCGCCAGGTTGAGGGTGATCCGCCGCGCCGGAAATTCCAGCTTCGAATTGAGGATCGCGCTGCGCACCCGGTCCTTGCTTTCCTTGACCGTGGCTTCAGGCAGGCCGACCAGCGTCAGGGTCGGCAAACCGTTGGCGAGGTGGGCTTCGATGATGACAGGCGGGGCCAGTACGCCCACCTGGGCGCGGCTGTGGACAAGGGCGAGGGACATGAACGCTCCATGATCATTGCGGGGCCGCGTCGTGCGGCTTTGCAAGGATAGTGGCGGGTTCACGGGGTGCAGGCGGGAGAGTGAATCCGGGTGTTGCCGAGGGCGATCAGGTCGTTCCCGAAAAAACACCCGCCGCCTGTAGGCGGCGGGTGAGGGGGTTACTTCAGGTCGACGTTCAGGCTGGGGGCGCCGAACGCTACGAGGCTGGCGTTGGAGCCGCTGAAGTAGCCTTTCCAGAAGCCTTCCAGCAGTTCCATGGTTTTGCCGGAACGGTAGGCCTGCTTCACGTCTTTGGTCACCAGCCCGGCACCGGCCACATAGACGCGGGCGCCTTGCAGGTCGGCGTAGAGCTGTTTCTCTTCGACGCGCTTGAGCTCGGCCTGGGCTTGCAGGTCGCGGATCCGGTTGTTCACGTAGAAGCTGCCGAAGTCGCTGTTTTCCAGCATGTCGGAAATCAGCAGGATGACCCGCTCTTGCGCTGGCTGGGTGGCCAGGTCGTTGCCGATGTCACGCAGCGAATGGAAGATCTCGCTGCGCGGAATGTCTTCGGACGCTTCGCGCAGGGCGCTGACAAAGGCGCCGCCGAACTTCTTGCGGAAGAAGTCCTGCTGCTGCGCGACGCATTTGTCGAACGTGCGCAGCGACGACATGCCAACGCTGTCGCGGACCTTGCCTTCCAGCGGGGTATTCAGCTCGCCGGCGAAACGCAGTTGCATGAACTGGTTCGGCAGGAATGCCGAGAAGCTGTACAGGCGCACGCGGTCGCCGGGGGCCACGAAGCGATTGATCTGACCCCAGGTCGCTTTCTGGATGCTTTCGGGCATCGGAATGGTCTGGTCGACGATCACCGTCAGCTCACGACCCGACGCCGGCTGGCGGAAGTCGCTGACCTTGGCGTAGCTGTAGCAGTCGGGAATTTCATTGCGCTCGGCCGCCTGCGCGAACGCAGGCAGGCACAGCAGCAGGGCGAAAAAGGGCTTGAGCTTCATTCAGATCCCTTCGAATTCTTTGAGCAGGATTTGATCGGCGCGGATCTTCAGTACCGCTTCCGCGTCCAGGCCCTTCTTCTCGCTGACTTTGCGCAGGTCGTCTTCGCTGAAGCGGGTCAGGTCCATGGCGCGCATCGCGTCCAGGCCACCGGCTTGCGCGGCGGGTGCTGCCTGCTCGACCGCTGCTGGCTGCACGGCGGCGACCGGCGCTGGCGCTGCAACA
Source organism: Pseudomonas sp. 5P_5.1_Bac1 (assembly GCF_025466015.1). NCBI lineage: Bacteria > Pseudomonadati > Pseudomonadota > Gammaproteobacteria > Pseudomonadales > Pseudomonadaceae > Pseudomonas > Pseudomonas sp. 5P_5.1_Bac1. Next base: position 29,760 of record NZ_JANLNX010000116.1, read on the forward strand.
GGCTGTGGAGCAACGACCGGAGCGGGTGCTGCGACCGGCTGCGGTGCAACCACAGGCTCGGCAACCACCGCTGGCTGCGGCGCCACGGCAACCGGTGCCGGCTGAGCTACAGGTTGCGCAACAGGCACGGCCACGGCGGGTTGGCCGGCGGCGGCTGCGGCGAGCGTGGCGTCACGGATAAGCGCTTCTTCATGCATGCGCGAGGCGTAGACGTTGAAGTCGCGACCGTGGGCGCCGCTGATGGCTTCCTGCACTTTGCGGTCGGTGGTCGGGCGCTGCGACAACTTCAACTGCAGCATGCGCAGCTTGTGGTCGGCGTGGGCGGCGATGCGGGTGCGCTGGTTGTCCATCCAACGCTCCAGCTCGGCGGCGTTGTTGAACTTGTGGGTGTACTCCCAGGCCTTTTTCGACTCGGCCCCGGCGAAGCCGAAGATCGACGCCAGCCAGACGCTGACCGCCTGGATCGAGATGTAGATCACCGAGAGCACCACGAAGGTGATCAACGAGGCGCTACGGATGGCGTCCATCCGGTCGTCCAGGGTCTTGTCGCTGGCTTCCTGGTTGACCGAAGCCGATTCGGACGGCAGCTCGAACGGGCTGGCGCTGCCCTCGTAGCTTTGCTCGGCGAACACGTTCGGGTTGCCGACCATTTCGGTCTCGATGCTCTTGAGCTGGTAGGCGCGGATGCCGAACGCGGCGCAGGCCATGATCAGCACGACCACGGCGCAGCCGATGATCATGCCGTTGCGCGGGGTGACGGTCTGGTTGGTGGTCAGACGGGCCAGGATACGGTTGTAGTCCTTGGCGCCCTTGTCGTCGTGGGTGTCCTTGATGCGGTGGCCCGGCTGGATCTGCTTGAGCGGGGTGTTGCCTTTGTCCGGGTCGATTTCCCACCAGTGGCGGGCTTTCTTCACCAGCGAGTTGTGGTGGATGGCGCGACCGGCGGCTTCAGCCAGGCCCGCCGAGAGCACCGAGAGCAGGAAGGCGGCGATCCAGGCCAGGTAGGTCTGGTCATTCGAGGAGGCGTTCTGGTTGATGAACGGCACCAGCACGTAGGCGAAACCCACGGCCTCGAACATGATCAGCAGGAAGATCAGCACCAGCACCCAGGTCGGACGCTCGCGACGACCACCTTCGCCGATGGCGTCGAGATAGGCTTCGGACTTGTTGTAGTAGTCGGCGTTCTTCTCGCCGATTTCCTTGTAGTAGTCGTAGTAGTTGTTACACAGCGCTGTCTCGTTCTGGAGCCAGTTCTTGTTGTCGATGATCATGCCGTCACGGGACAGCCGTGCGACGGTGCCGATCAGCGGGAAGCCGTGCCACACGCGCATGGCGAAGTAGCTGACCTGTTCCCAGTAGACCTTGATCAGGATGACCGAGAGCAAGGTTGTAACCACCGCCCCGGTGATCAGCTTGTTAGCCCCCGCGAGGGCCATGAGCGCTTTGAAGCTCAAGTCTTCCATTGTTCGTTCCTTGTATCAGGTGCGGGTGGGCACGTAGCGGGCGGAGTAGGTTTCACCGGAGCTTTTCGGGTAGAACAGCACCCCGTCAGTGGCCTGTGAGTTGCCTTTGCTGAACACCACGTCCATGCAGGACAGCGGTGCCTTGGGGTTCTGGATGAAGACGCGGTAGAGCACGCGGTCCTGGCCTTCGTACGTGTTGGCCACGGCGTTGACCTTGCTCAGCGCCTTGCGGTTGCCCTTGTCGTAGTTCTCCACGACCTGGATGAACGGCTGGCGGTCCACCGCAGCGGATTCGCGCAGGATGGACACCGGCGAAATGGTCACCAGGTGGCCGTTGACCGTTTCAGCCCAGACCCGGTTGTTGTAGCCGGGCAGGTAATCGGTGGTGGCACGGTTTTCCACGGCTTTGCCGCTGGCCAGGTTGAACACCTTGCCGCTTTCGCGCGGCTGGTCGGCTTCGCAACTGCTCATGGGGATCTGCGACGCCTGGGCGCTGGAGATCAGGGCGAAACCACCGCTCTTGGGCGTGATGGCCTGGCCCAGGGTCCATTGGTTGGTGCTGGCCGGCTTGCCACCGAAGTCCACCGCTGTGCCTTTGAACGGGCTGGCGGAGTTGGTCGGCGCTTTGGCCGAGGCGACTTCGCTGGACTTGCCTTGCGTGCTGGTCACGACCGGCGACTGCGCCGTGGACTCGCTGCTGGTGTCTTTGCTGGTGTCGGTTTTCGCGACGGTGGTGCTGGTCTTGTCCGTCCCGGTCTTGGCGACCGTGGTGGCGGACTTGTCGCTGCCGGACTTGGCCACGCTGGTGTTCTTGCCCGACGCGGTTTTGCCGCTGCTGGCGGTCGCCTTGCCTTGAGCCGGGGCGGCCGGCGCGGTAGTGGACGTACCGTGGGCCAAGTATTTCGGGTTGTTCTGCTCGGCGTTGATGCGCTTGACCAGGGTCTGCACGTCATTCACTTCGACGATTTCCACGCGGCGGTTTTTCGCCCGCTCGGTGACGTCGGTGTTGTCGGCCACCGGACGCGAAGCGCCCGCGCCCTGGAAGTACATGCGGTCGGCGCTGATGCCCTGCTCGGCCAGAATGCTGGCGACGGCGCGGGCGCGTTGTTCCGAAAGCTTCTGGTTGGTGGCGGCGCTGCCGGTGGCGTCGGTGTGGCCGACCACCAGGATGGCCGTGGTGTCTTTCTCACCCGGCTTGCTGGCGAAGGCGCTGGCGAGCTTGCGCACCTGGCGCTGGCCGTCGGCGGTCAGGGCCGCGCTGCCCAGCGGGAACATGCCCTGGTCTTCGACCTGGGCGACGAAACCGGCGTCTTCCGGTGCGGCACCGGGTTCTGCGGTCTTCAGGGTTTCGGTCTGCAGGCGCAGGTTCTCTTCCTTGGCGACCTTCTCGAGCTTGTCGATGCGGTTCTTGTACACCAGTGCGATGCCGCAACCGGCGGTGGCGCCGATGAGTGCGCCGCCGATGATCGAGCCGTTGCCCTTTTCCTTCTTGTTCTTCTTGACCATGGCGCCGGCCGCAGCACCCGCGACGGCACCGATGGCGCCGCCGGTAATGCAGTTGACGCTTTCACTGTGGCTGGCGGCGAAGTCGTGCACGGTGGCGCAGCCACTGGTGACGAGGGTGATGGAAAGGGCCAGGGCCGTTGCACGGAAAGTCCGTGAGCCGATCGGATTTTGAGAGGGGATCAATGGTGCGCTCCTGGTGCTCACGACAGAACCTCAGGGCGCTCGCGAAGGGGCGTAGTGAAGATGGTCATCCCTGAAGCAGGCAAGGCGAAGCCTTGTTGGCTTCGCGCGAACGCGCATTTCATCACAGCGGGTGATGGCGCTTCAATGGCGTCAAGAAAAAATCATTACTTGATGTGGCCAGCGTTCGGCACTGGCCAACATTCGCGGGGGTGCGAGAGCGTGTCGCTCACTCGCTGGTGATGGGGTTGAGGCGGGCTTCGAGTTCTTCGACCTTGGATTCCAGCGCTTCAAGGCGAGCGCGGGTGCGGGCGAGCACGACCATCTGGCTGTCGAATTCTTCCCGGCTGACCAGGTCGAGTTTGCTGAAGCCGCTTTGCAGCAGGGCCTTGAACTGGCTTTCGAGTTCGTTGCGTGGCTGCGAGGCGTCGCCACTGAACAGGCGCGAGGCCTGGTCGCTCAGGGCATCGAGAAAGGCTTTGGGCGCGAGCATGATCGGCTGTCCTGTCAGGCAAAGAGGGGCGGCAGTGTAGCACGGGGCAATAGCGGCCTTTTGCTGCACGCTTTTTGAGCATGCCCGGGAATGGTCACGCACCTTTATTGTGCGTCCCTCGCCTGCTAGCGACTGGCCAATATCGTGAATCGCTCCCAAGTCGTTGTAATCCGGGCTTTTGTCAGACATGGCAAGGTTTCTGCTAAGACCATCGTGACCCATGCACTGATGCAGTCCCCGTGACGAGGCAGTGCTCAGGCAGCGCGAATACATGTGTTTTGTCAGGAGCGGTACTGGTGTCGGACCGGGCATATAAAGCCGACGAAGCGTTACAAAGCCAGGCACTGCGCTTAGACTTGAGTCGGGTTTGTTTTCCTGGGGCAAGTCCACCAATTCGGGAGAAAGTTTCATGAAGCTAGTCACTGCCATCATCAAGCCGTTCAAATTGGACGATGTGCGCGAGTCGCTGTCCGAGATCGGCGTGCAGGGCATCACCGTCACTGAAGTCAAAGGTTTCGGTCGTCAAAAGGGTCACACCGAGCTGTATCGCGGCGCGGAATACGTGGTCGACTTCCTGCCCAAGGTCAAGATCGATGTCGCCATCGACGACAAGGATCTGGACCGGGTCATTGAAGCCATCACCAAGGCCGCCAACACCGGCAAGATCGGTGACGGCAAGATTTTCGTGGTGAATCTGGAACAGGCTATCCGCATCCGTACCGGCGAAACCGATACCGACGCGATCTAAAACAAGCCGCCCCAAACCCAACGCCCCAGGAGATAACAACATGACTCTGCGTAAGTTCGCAGGGCTAGGAGCCCTTTTGTCCCTCACAATGCCTGGCCTGGCATTTGCCGAGGAAACCGCGGCGGCGGCAGCAGCCCCGGCGCTCAATTCCGGCGACACCGCCTGGATGCTTACCGCAACTGCCCTCGTCCTGTTCATGACCATTCCTGGCCTGGCGCTGTTCTACGGCGGCATGGTGCGTTCGAAGAACGTCCTCTCGGTGATGATGCAGTGTTTCGCCATTACCGGCCTGATCAGCGTGCTCTGGGTCGTCTACGGCTACAGCATGGCGTTCGATACCACCGGTATGGAGCAGGGCGTCACCAACTTCAATTCCTTCGTCGGCGGCCTGTCCAAGGCATTCCTCGCCGGCGTGACGCCGGCAAGCCTGACAGCGGCCTTCCCGGAAGCGGTGTTCGTCGTCTTCCAGATGACCTTCGCCATCATTACCCCGGCCCTGATCGTCGGTGCCTTCGCCGAGCGCATGAAGTTCTCCGCGATGCTGCTGTTCATGGGTATCTGGTTCACCCTGGTCTATGCACCGATCGCGCACATGGTCTGGTCCGGCAACGGCGGCCTGATGTGGGACTGGGGCGTACTGGACTTTGCGGGCGGCACCGTGGTGCACATCAACGCCGGTGTTGCCGGCCTGGTGGCCTGCCTGGTGCTGGGCAAGCGTAAAGGCTTCCCGACCACCCCGATGGCCCCGCACAACCTCGGTTACACCCTGATCGGCGCCGCCATGCTGTGGGTTGGCTGGTTCGGCTTCAACGCCGGCTCCGCCGCCGCCGCCAACGGCACCGCCGGCATGGCGATGCTGGTGACCCAGGTCGCCACCGCTGCCGCCGCGCTGGGCTGGATGTTCGCCGAGTGGATCACCCACGGCAAACCAAGCGCACTGGGCATCGCCTCGGGTGTGGTTGCTGGCCTCGTCGCCATCACCCCGGCTGCCGGCACCGTCGGCCCGATGGGCGCCCTGGTGATCGGCCTGGTCGCTGGCGTGATCTGCTTCTTCTGCGCCACCAGCCTGAAACGCAAACTGGGCTATGACGACTCGCTCGATGCCTTCGGCGTCCACGGTATCGGCGGTATCGTCGGTGCGATCCTCACCGGTGTGTTCGCAGCACCGGCCCTGGGCGGCTTCGGCACCGTTACCGATATCGGCGCTCAAGTCTGGATTCAGGCCAAGGGTGTCGGCTTTACCGTGATCTACACCGCGATCGTCACCTACGTGATCCTCAAGGTGCTGGACCTGGTCATGGGCTTGCGTGTGAACGAAGAAGAAGAGTCGGTCGGTCTCGACCTGGCACAACACAACGAGCGCGGCTACAACCTGTAACTGCCCTCGAAAAAACTTGCCCGGTTCGCCGGGCATTTTTTCGTCTGGATTTTGGCCTTGTTGGCGACGCAAACGGTTTTTCGCCTCAGGTTCATCGCTGCGGGAATGCATTGCGCGACGGCGCCTGGTTTGTCAGCGGAAAACTTACAGGCGTCCGGGAGATTTAGGCACTTTGCTTTTTCAACGGGCACGCTAGAATGCGCGCCGTGGAGTGATGATGGCCTGTTCACACACTTCATGGCCCTTTGCTAGGCTTGTCGATGAGCAGGCCCTGTCGGCGGGGTAAAGTCCGGTGTGGTTGAACCGGCAGCTCTTTATTTGGTCAGGCTCAAAGTAGCCTGCACGGCGCTCGTCAGGCGACACGGCGGGTGCTGTCGATCACGGGTTACCCGAGGTCTGTTTTTTCTCCAGCGGTCGTAAACCTCCACGGCTGCTGGTCTATAACTAATCTGCTTTTCGCAAGTCATGAGGTAGAACATGAGCGACGACGATCTGGAAAACGATGACCTCGAAGTAGGCGACGAAGACGAAGGTGATGAAGGCCTCGAAGCGGCAGCCGACGATGTGGCGGACGACGCGGGCGATGACAGCCCGGCGCCGGCTGCCAAGGGCAAGTCCAAGGCTGCGGCAGCGGTCGACGAAATGCCGAGCATGGAAGCCAAGCAGAAGGAACGCGACGCTATCGCCCGTGCGATGGAAGAGTTCCTGTCTCGCGGTGGCAAAGTGCAGGAAGTCGAAGCCAACGTGGTTGCCGACCCGCCCAAGAAGCCTGACAACAAATACGGTAGCCGTCCCATCTGAGGCCGCTGTAACAAAAAAGCCCGCCATTGCAGCGGGCTTTTTTGCGTTTGGGGTTCAGCGCCAGCGGGCGAGCACTTCCGGCAATTGCGACAGGCGCTGGATTTCCGCGTCCGGGCGGCCGTCGGCTTGCCAGGCTTTGTCCTGGGGGTTGAACCACACCGCGCGCAGGCCGGCCTGTTGCGCCCCGGCGATGTCATCGCCGGGGTGATCACCGATATGCACCGCAGCACCGGCCTCGACGCCGCCTTGGCGCAAGGCTTCGAGGAAGGGCGCCGGGTCCGGCTTGCCGATCCCCAGGTCTTCGGCGCAGAGCGCGAATTTGAAATAGTCGGCCAGGCCCAGGCGGCGCACATCGGCGTTGCCGTTGGTGACCACCCCGAGGGTGTAATGGTGGCGCAGGATTTCCAGCACCGGCTGCACCTCGGGGAAGATATCGATCTGGTGACGGGCGTGGAGGAACACCTCGAACCCTTCGTTGGCCAGCTCGCGGGCGTGCGCTTCGCTGTAGCCGACATCCTCCAACGCATGAAACAGCACACGCCGGCGCAGGGCGCTGATGCGGTGCTTGAGGCCGGGCTCGGCCTGCACCAGGCGTTCGCGAATGGCGTACAGGTGCTCGACCGGCACGCCGCCCAGGCTCGGCGCATTGGCCGCCAGCCAGTCGCGCAGGACGGCCTCGGCGCTGACGATCACGGGCGCGGTGTCCCACAGGGTGTCGTCAAGGTCGAAGGTGATCAGCTCGATACTCATGAGTCGCTGCCTTTGCTGCGTTTGGCACGAGGGTGGGCGCTGTCGTAGACCGCCGCCAGGTGCTGGAAATCAAGGTGAGTGTAGATCTGCGTGGTGGCGATATCGGCGTGGCCGAGCATCTCCTGGACCGCGCGCAGGTCCTGCGACGACTCCAGCAAATGGCTGGCGAAGGAGTGGCGAAGCATGTGCGGGTGCAGGTTCTGTCCCAACTCGCGCTCGCCAGCGGCACGCACCCGCAACTGAATGGCGCGCGGGCCGAGGCGGCGGCCTTGCTGGCTGACGAAGACGGCACCGTCCGCCGGGTTACTCATCGTGCGCAGCGCCAGCCAGTGTTCGAGCGCCTCGCGCGCCTTGCGCCCGACCGGCAGGACGCGGGTCTTGCTGCCTTTGCCGTGCACTTGCACCAGCCCTGCGGGCAGGTCCAGTTGCTCCAGGTTCAGGCTGGTCAGCTCGGAAAGGCGCAGGCCGGAAGAATAGAACAGTTCGAGAATCGCCTGATCGCGGCGGGCGAGAAAATCGTCCTCGACGCCGCCTTCGAGCAGTTGCAGCGCGCGGTCGGTGTCCAGGGTGCGCGGCAGACGCCGCTCGCCCTTGGGCGCCGCCAGGCCGTTGGCCGGGTCGTGGTCGCACAGGCCTTCGCGGTTCAAATAACGGTAGAAGCCGCGTACTGCCGAGAGCAGGCGGGCGAGGCTGCGGGACGACTGGCCTTGGTGATGGCGGCGGGCGATGAACTGGCGCAGTTGCTGGATCTGCAGGGCTTTCCAGTCGCTGATGCCGGCGGTGGCGCACCACGCCAGGACGCTGTCCAGGTCGCGGCGGTAGGCCAGTTGGGTGTGCTCGGACATCTGGCGTTCATTGCGCAAGTGCGCATGGAACGCCTCCAACTGGCGTTCCATTAGCGCACCGGGCGCAGGGTCTGGGTAACTTGGGGGATGACCCGACCGAGCACTTCGGCGATATAGCCGAGGAACAGCGTGCCGACGGTGCTCTTGTAGTGGTGCGGGTCGCGGCTGCCGATCGCCAGCACGCCGTGCAGGCCCTGGTTTTCCACCGCGGCCACGGCGCTGGAGCCGACGTCCTTGCGCGATTCGCCGAACAGGAAGTCCAGCTCGTGGTCACGCAGGTTGCCGCTGACCGTCTTGCCGCCGCAGAGCAGCCCGCCAATGGCTTGCTGCGCTTCGCTGGTGCTGACCCAGCGGCCCACGGGCGTGGCGTTTTCACCGAACAGAATGAGGCTGACGAAGGGCACCTGGAAGTCCTGGCGCAGACGGTCTTCGACCGCCATGACCACGGCTTCCAGGCTATCGGCATCGAGCAGGTCGAGGATCAGCCGGCGGGTCTTTTCGAACAGCCGGTCGTTGTCGCGGGCGACATCCATCAGGTGGGAAAGGCGGTGGCGCATTTCGATGTTGCGATCGCGCAGCAGCTTGAGCTGGCGCTCCACCAGCGACACGCTGTCGCCGCGCTGGTGGGGGATCTGCATGTCGAGCAGCAAGTCATCGTGCTCGACAAAGAAGGTCGGATTGGCGCGCAAGAAGGCTGCCACGTCCTCGGCCCCGACGGTGGGCGTTGAGCCCTCCGCGAGGTTGTCGCTGGGCTCTTCGGCTGGCGCCTGGGGCTGATCGGTCATGGCTGGCACTCACTCATAGACGAACCTGTCCTTCATACACCCGAACTGCCGGGCCGGTCATCATGACCGACTGGCCGGGACCGTTCCACTCGATGGACAAGCGTCCGCCGGGCAGGTCGATCAGCAGCGGCGAATCCATCCAGCCCTGGCTGATGGCCGCCACTGCCGCGGCGCAGGCGCCGGTGCCGCAGGCCTGGGTTTCCCCGGCGCCACGTTCCCAGACGCGCAGTTGCGCGCGATGGCGGTCGATGACCTGGAGGAAGCCGACGTTCACCCGTTGCGGGAAGCGTGGGTGGTTCTCGATCTGCGGGCCCAGGTCGTGGACCGGCGCCGCGTTGATGTCATCGACCCGCAGTACGGCGTGGGGGTTGCCCATCGATACGGCGGCCAGTTCGACCGTCTGCCCGCCAACTTCCAGCGGGTAGCTCAGCGCCTGGCTTGGTGCCTGGAACGGGATGTCCGCCGGGACCAGCCGAGGCGGGCCCATGTCGACGCAGATCTGGCCGTCGTTACGCACGTCCAGCTCGATGATGCCGCTCTTGGTTTCGACGCGGATGGTCTTCTTCGCGGTCAGGCGCTTGTCCAGCACGAAGCGCGCGAAGCAGCGCGCACCGTTGCCGCACTGCTCGACCTCGGAACCGTCGGCGTTGAAGATCCGGTAACGGAAGTCCACCTCCGGGTTGCTCGGCGCCTCGACGATCAGCAACTGGTCGAAGCCGATCCCGGTATGGCGGTCGCCCCACTGTTTGGCGTGCTTGGGCAGGATGTGCGCGTGCTGGCTGACCAGGTCGAGGACCATGAAATCATTGCCCAGGCCGTGCATCTTGGTAAAACGCAAAAGCATCGGGTCACTCCGGCAGCAGGCTTTCGCCGGCGAACAGCTCGGCTACGGTCTCGCGGCGGCGCACTTCGAATGCCTGGTCGCCATCGACCAGCACTTCGGCGCTGCGGCCACGGGTGTTGTAGTTGGAGCTCATGACGAAACCATAGGCGCCCGCCGAACGAACGGCCAGCAGATCGCCTTCGGCCAGGTTCAGGGAGCGGTCCTTGGCGAGGAAGTCGCCGGTCTCGCAGATCGGCCCGACCACATCGTAGATACGCGGTTCGCCCTGGCGCGGCTGTACGGCGCTGACGTCCATCCAGGCCTGGTACAGCGCCGGGCGGATCAGGTCGTTCATCGCCGCATCGACGATGGCGAAGTCTTTGTGTTCGGTGTGCTTGAGGTACTCAACCTTGGTCAGCAGCACGCCGGCGTTGGCGACGATATGCCGGCCCGGCTCGAAGACCAGTGCCAGGTCGCGGTCGCCGAGGCGTTCGCGCACGGCCTTGATGTAGTCGCCGGCCAGTGGCGGCGCCTCATCGCGGTAACGCACGCCAAGACCGCCGCCCAGATCCAGGTGGCGCAGCAGAATGCCGCACTCGCCGAGGCGGTCGACCAGCGCCAGCAGGCGGTCGAGGGCATCGAGGAAAGGATCGAGGGAGGTGAGTTGCGAACCGATATGGCAATCGACACCGACCACTTCCAGGTTGGGCAACTGCGCGGCGCGAATGTAGACATCTTCGGCATCGGCGATGGCGATGCCGAACTTGTTTTCTTTCAGGCCGGTGGAGATGTACGGGTGGGTGCCGGCATCGACGTCCGGGTTGACGCGCAGCGAGACCGGGGCGCGCAGGCCCATCTCGGCGGCCACCACCTGCAGGCGCTCCAGCTCCTCGGTCGACTCGACGTTGAAGCAGTGCACGCCGACTTCGAGGGCGCGGCGCATGTCTTCACGGGTCTTGCCGACGCCGGAGAAGACCACGCGATCGGCCCGTCCGCCCGCAGCCAGAACCCGCTCCAGCTCACCGCCGGAAACGATGTCGAAGCCTGCGCCGAGGCGCGCCAGGACGTTCAGCACGCCGAGGTTGGAGTTGGCTTTTACAGCGAAGCAGACCAGGTGCGACATGCCCTGCAGGGCATCGGCGTAGCTCAGGTACTGGGCTTCGATATGGGCCCGGGAGTAGACGTAGGTCGGGGTGCCGAAGCGCTCGGCAATCGCCGACAGCGCTACGCCTTCCGCGAACAGCGCGCCGTCGCGGTAGTTGAAAGCGTCCATCGGGGCCCCTTACTGGTGCTGGTGCGATTGCGACTTCTTGCCGTCCTTGCCGTCTTCCGGCAGGTACAGGGGGCCTTTTTGACCACAGGCGGAGACGAGACAGGCAACCGCGACGAGCGCCGCGAGGGAGGAAATCAGGCGCTTCATGGCGAAATCCTTTAATTTAAGCAGTATTGCGCCGGAGTATACCGAGCGCCCGACGCCTTGCCTATGTGGCCGGTCCGCCGTCGGGCGGCGCGGCGGGCGCGGCGCGTTTGTCTTTGCATTCGAAGCGCTGCGCTCGTATCTTGCCCGGCTTGCGTGTTGAGCAGACATTTTCGAGGTTCTTGCAATGAGTTTGAGCGAAGCGCGTTTTCACGATCTGGTAGACGCCACCCAACAGGCACTGGAAGACCTGTTCGATGAAAGCGGCATGGACCTGGACATGGAAAATTCGGCCGGCGTGCTGACCGTCAAGTTCGACAACGGCAGCCAGTTGATCTTCAGCCGCCAGGAGCCCCTGCGCCAACTGTGGCTGGCGGACCGTTCCGGCGGTTTCCACTTCGACTTCGACGAAGAAAGCGGCAAGTGGACGTGTGAGAAAACCGAGGAACTGCTGGGCGAGATGCTGGAGCGCATCGTCTGGGAGCGCGCCGGCGAAAAACTCGATTTCGAAGAGATCTGAGATGACCACCGCCGTCAGACCGGCCAAGCCGTTGTACAGCAATGTCAGCCCGGCCGTCCCGTCACCCTGCATCAGCACCTGCCGTCTCGACGAGGCGCGGGTGTGCATTGGCTGTTTCCGGCATGTCGAGGACATTCGCGAGTGGCGCTCGGCAGATGACCAGCGGCGGCGCGAGATTTGTGCGCAGGCGGGTGAGCGGCGGTTGATGGCGAGCGCCTGAACCGGGGTGTTTTGGGTGGCCTCATCGCTGGCGAGCCAGCTCCCAGAGGTGTGCCCGTCCCCCGGTAGGAGCGAGCTTGCTCGCGAAGGGCCGCCTCTTGTGAATTTGTCCCGCTGTGGTAGTGTCAGTCCTCATCGGCCGAAGCCGAACCGTCAAAACCCCGCCCTTGGGCGGGGTTTTGCTTTATTCGATCTGCAAAAAGGAGTCTTACCGGATCATGAGCACCAAGCCCTCCCTCACCCTCACCCGATTGGACGTGCAGCGTCTCGAGCGTCTGATCGACAGCCTCGATGAAGATGTCCCGGGTGTGCTGGCCCTGCAGGGCGAGCTGGACCGTGCCGAGCAGGTGGTCGGTCACGAGGAAATCCCGGCCGGCGTGGTGACCATGAATTCCCGCGTGCACTGCCGCGAGGAAGCGACCGGCAAGGACTACCACCTGACGCTGGTCTACCCGAAGGACGCCGGCAAGGAAGGCAACGTGTCGATCCTCGCGCCGATCGGCTGCGCGCTGCTGGGCCTGTCGGTGGGCGAGCAGATCGACTGGCCGGCGCCGGGCGGCAAGACCCTCAAGCTCAAGCTGCTGGAAGTCGAATACCAGCCTGAAGCCGCGGGCGATTTCGACCTCTGATCAGGCCGCCGCCAGTGCCTGGTTCAGTAACCGCTCAAGCTCCTGCTTGTAGCGCAGGTAGAGAATGCTCGAACCCTGGCCATCGGCGAGCAGGTCCGACAGGTCCAGGTCGGTGATGTAGCAACGATAGCGCTGGGCATCCCGGCGCTGCTCGATGATTTCCCGGGCGACCACGGTGTAGAGCTGGTCGCCGTGATCCAGTTCGGAAAACTCTTTCTGATTGCAGTACAGCGTGACGTGCAGCGCATCGTCGGCGGCTGCCTGGATGATCGCCTGAACCTCGTAGTAAGGCTGATCCAGCGTCAGTTCCGGGGCCTGCCACGGTTCGACCTGGCGGGCGCGGCCCGTGCCTGAAGGCAGTAACCGGTAATAGAGGATGTCCAGTGGATGGGCCTGTTGCTCGTCCATCGGCAACCGCGCATTGCGCCGGAACACCACCGACTGCAAGAAGCGCTGCAGCGGCAGCAGCAGGCTGCTGTCGTCGTGAAACGGCAGGCGTTGCTGCCACAGCACGTTGTACTCATCCAGCACGTAGACATCTGCCACAGCGTCCTGCACCCGGTAGAAAACCTGAATGCACTGCGGCTGCCCCAGCGGCAGGACCAGCGCCAGGTCGTGGTCTTCCAGCACGTTGCCGTCCAGCGCCAGCGGGCTATAGCTGTTTTGCTCCTGCCCGAGGTAGGTGAACAGACTCGCCTGACTGTTCAGCGACACCAGGTTCACGCCGCTGGCGAACAGCTCCAGCACATGGGTGTGCTGCTGGACCTGAATCAGGTAGCGATAGTCGAGGTGCTGGTCGTGGAGCGACTGAGCGGTGGTGAACACTTCCTCCACCCGTTGGGCAATCGCCAGCGCGCGGTTGTGGCAGAAGCTGCGCACCCGCAGGCCCGGCCGGTGCCGTGCTTGCGCGGGGGTATCGTCGAGGCTGTTGAGGTAGTCGCGCAGGCAGCGCAGCAATGCATGCTCGCCGTCGTAGCGCAGTACCTGCACTTCGTTCCAGCTATTGAGGGTGATCTGGTCGAGGGTCAGCACCAGGTTTTCCCGCACGCCTGCGTAGCTCAGCGAGTCGGTGCGCTCGGTGGTCATCAGGATGTTCAGGTCGCGGTGATGACGCAGCGGATCGACGCCGACATTCACCAGCAACAGCACGTTGTCCGCCACGCTCGGTTGCAGCAGGCGCGCATCGCTGACGGTGCTCAGCGGCAGCACCACGCTCTGCTGCAGGCTGCCGATCAGGTTGAACAGCTCGTACTCGCTCAAATCACTGCTGCCCGGGTGCAGGGCCAGCCGCGTGGAGCTATCGATGACGCCGTTGCGGTGGGCCCAGGCCAGCAGGTCGAGCAGGTCGCGGCTGCGCTTGATCGGCGTGAAATGCTCCCACTCATGGGCGGTCAGGTTGCCGTTGTACAGCCCCCAATGGGTTTGCCCGGGCTCCTTGCGGTCGGGCGACTGGACCACGGTCAGGGTGTCTTCGGCCAGGTCCGGGGCGACGCCCGGGTTGACGAACTCGACCTTGCCGGCACGTCGCTCGAAGGCGGCATACAGGCGCCGACCGAGGATGTTCAGGTCGCGCTGGTTGATGCTGGCGGTGGCGCCCAGGTTGCGGGCGAACTGATCGAGGAAGCGGTAGCTGTGGTTCAGCTCGGCCACCAGCACCCGCCGCTCGGCCGCGACCTGACGCACCTTCCACTGGCTGCGGCTGTCCAGCAGCGCCAGTTGTCGTTCGTCCCAGCCCCATTCGTGGGTCAGGCGCTCCAGCAGCGCGGACTGCCAGTTGGAACGCTGCCGCGCCAATTGGCTGATCTTGCGGTTCACCTTCAGGTACAGGCTGCGCCGCACCAGTTCCAGGCGCTGGTGTTCGCCGCGGCGTTGCAGGTATTGCTCGATGCGCCGGTACACCATCATGTACGGGTCCAGTTCGTCCAGGTCCAGCACGTTGGCGAACACCGCCTGCTTGAAGTGCAGGCTCAGGCAGCGCACGTCCGGGTGCTCGCTGGCGTAGACCTCGGTCAGCAGCAGCTTGAGCACGGATTTGTACGGCGATTCGATGCCCTTGAACAACTGCCACAAGCCGGCGCCGACGAATTCGCCGGGCGGTATGTGCGACAGGTTGCCGAGGTCGAGCACTTCGTCGCTGGGCACGAAGCGCTTGGACAGCAGGGTTTCGGTGTAGCGGGCGTAGTTGGCTTCTTCGTAGACCGGCACCAGCCACCACAGCGGCGTGCGGCCGGCCAGCCAGATGGCGGTGCGGTAGAACTCGTCCAGCAACAGGTAATGCTGGGTGGTGCCACAGTCGTCGGAACTGAGGCGGCTTTCGCGCTCGCCGGTGATGAACTGCCGCGGTTCGATCATGAACAGGTGCGCTTCGGCGCCCTGGCTGGCGGCCCAGATTTCCAGCAACTGGCATTTCTTGCGCAGCTCGGCCACCGCGGCCTCGCCCAGGTCCGGGGCGTGGCAGACCCAGATGTCCATATCGCTTTGTTCGGCCTGGGCCAGCGTGCCCAGGCTACCCATCAGGAACAGGCCGTGGATCGGCAGCCATTGTTCGCCGCGTTTGGCTTTGTAGGAAAACGAGCGCGTCAGGCGCTGGGCATCGGCCAGGGCCAGCGGCGTCGGCTCATAGGCGGACACGCCGGCAGGCGTCGTGCCGGACACATAGCCGGGCAGCAGCGGATGGTTGACGTGGAAGAACAGCGGCAGCAGGGTCAGGACCTGTTGCTGGCGGCTGGAAAGTCCTTCCATGGCCCGGGCCAGACGCCCTTGGTTGAGATCCAGGAAGCGCTTGCGCAGCTGGCTGAGGACTTTTCGATCGATGCCCTGATCGAGGTTCGGGCGAATTTCCTGGGGGTGATTCATCGCGAGCTTTAAACCGGCCGTCATGAAGGCATGGGCGAGTTTAGCCGTTGTCGCGTTGTAGGAATAAGCGCTATTTGATTTTTGACGTCAGATTTCCAGCGCCGTTTGTCGGCGCCGCCGAATCTGTCGTGGCAAGCCCGCGGTAGCGCGGGCTTGTCGGGGGAGGGCGGCGGTCAGGCCGGTTCGGCAACGTTCAGAATGGTCAGCAATTGCTGGGCTGCTTCCGCGGCATCGTGGCCCAGTTGAGTGAGGTAGCCGCCATCGGGCTGGTCGATCAGCCTCTTCTCGTAGAGGCGCTTGGCCGCCGCGATGATATGAGGGGCGGCGGTGTTGTGGACTTTAAGTCCTTCCTGGGTGCTGTCGAGATTGAACAGCGCGAGGATTTCCAGTTCGGCAACCAAATCGGGGGTAAACGACATAGATACTCCGGACTTCAAGAAAAAGGAGGGCGGCACCTCTGCGGATGCCTGGTTTTGCAGTGTAGTCAGCCTCGCCTGGCTTTGCGTCAGTCTTTCTCTGGCGGCAGTTCGGGCAGGGCGCGCAGCGCGGTTTCATACCATTCGGTGTTGAAGGCGCGGTCATCTTCAAGCATGGCATCGATCTCGATGGCCAGGACATGGGCCATCAGGTTGAGGATGTCTTCACGCTCGTAGCCCACCAGGGTCAGCTTGTTGAACGCCGCCTTGGCTGCCGGCGGCTCGCCGCTTTCAATCTGGTTTTCGATAGCTTGGGTCAGGGTCGATTCGGCGAAGGCTTCTTCATCGTCGTTGTCGATATCGTGGTCGCTCATGGGCGCGCTCCTCGGGATGAGGCAGCCAGTTTGCCACGGCCTTGGCGGCAATGCCGGGGTATCTGCTACTTGGATGATGCTGGTCAGTACCGGGCATTGGGTCTATAACACCCCGGCCAACCCCTTACGGCCTGGAGGCTGTTTTCATGCTCAAGCTTCATGGATTCGCAGTCAGCAACTACTACAACATGGTCAAGCTGGCACTGCTGGAAAAAGGCCTGCCGTTCGAGGAGGTACTGTTTTTCGGTGGACAGGTGCCGAGCTCGCTGAAAATCAGCCCGAGGGGCAAGGTGCCGGTGCTGGAGACCGAGCACGGTTTCCTCAGCGAAACCGACCTGATCCTCGATTACATCGAGCAGACCCAGCCGGGCAAGGCGTTGCTGCCGAGCGAACCGTTCGCCCGCGCCAAGGTGTGGGAACTGGTCAAGGAGATGGAGCTGTATATAGAGCTGCCGGCGCGCGCCTTCTACCCGCAGACCTTCTTCGGCGCCGAAGTGCCCGAGGCGATCAGGGAAAAGGCCTGGACCGAATTGCAGAGCGGCATCGCAACCCTCAAGCGCAACGGGGTGTTCACCCCTTACGTCGCGGGTGAGAGCCTGACGGTGGCGGATATCTTCTTCTGCTTCAGCGTCGATCTGGCGCGTGCGGTGGGCAAGAAAGCCCATGGCGTGGACTTGCTGGAAGACTTCCCGCAGGCCAGCGCACTGCTGGAGCAGTTCGCGCAGAACCCGCATGTGGTGGCGATCAATGAAGCCAAGGCGGCGCAGTTCCCGACCTTCCTGGAGCAGGTGGTCAAGGCGCGTAGCCAGTAGTAAAGGCGGGGCAGTGTGGGAGCGAGCAAGCTCGCTCCCACTTTGACTCAGCGGCTGGCCAGCAAGGCCTGGCCGCGGGCCACGGCAGCACGAACCTGCGCCGGCGCGGTACCACCAATGTGGTTACGAGCGTTGACCGAACCTTCCAGGGTCAGCACTGCGAACACGTCCTGCTCGATCTGGTCGCTGAACTGACGCAGTTCGTCCAGGCTCATCTCGGCCAGGTCCTTGCCGGTCTCCACACCGTATTTAACTGCATGGCCGACGATTTCGTGGCAATCACGGAACGGCAGGCCGCGGCGTACCAGATAGTCCGCCAGGTCGGTCGCGGTGGAGAAGCCGCGCAGGGCTGCTTCGCGCATTACCGCGTGACGCGGCTTGATCGCCGGGATCATGTCGGCGAAGGCACGCAGCGAGTCACGCAGGGTGTCGGCGGCGTCGAACAGCGGTTCCTTGTCTTCCTGGTTGTCCTTGTTGTAGGCCAGCGGCTGGCCTTTCATCAGGGTCAGCAGGCCGGTCAGGGCGCCGAATACGCGGCCGGTCTTGCCGCGAACCAGCTCTGGAACGTCCGGGTTTTTCTTTTGCGGCATGATCGAACTGCCGGTGCAGAAACGATCCGGCAGATCGATGAACTGGAACTGGGCGCTGGTCCACAGCACCAGCTCTTCCGAGAAACGCGACAGGTGCATCATCGCCACGCTGGCGGCGGCGCAGAATTCGATGGCGAAGTCGCGGTCGGACACGCCGTCCAGCGAGTTGCCGGCGACGGCTTCGAAGCCCAGCAACTGGCAGGTCAGCTCGCGGTCGATCGGGTAGGTGGTGCCGGCCAGCGCGGCGCTGCCCAGCGGCATGCGGTTGGTGCGCTTGCGGCAGTCGACCAGGCGCTCGTAGTCGCGGCTGAGCATTTCGAACCAGGCCAGCAGGTGGTGGCCGAAGGTCACGGGCTGCGCGGTTTGCAGGTGGGTGAAGCCGGGCATCACGGTTTCCGCTTCGCGCTCGGCCTGCTCCAGCAGACCCTGCTGCAGGCGGGTGATTTCGGCGAGGATCAGGTCGATTTCGTCACGCAGCCACAGGCGGATGTCGGTGGCCACCTGGTCGTTGCGGCTGCGCCCGGTGTGCAGCTTCTTGCCGGTGATGCCGATGCGGTCGGTCAGACGCGCTTCGATGTTCATGTGCACGTCTTCAAGGTCGATGCGCCAGTCGAAGTTACCGGCCTCGATCTCGCCCTGGATGGTCTGCAGGCCGTCGATGATGGTGTCGCGTTCGGCGTCGGTGAGCACGCCGACCTTCGCCAGCATCGTGGCGTGGGCGATCGAACCCATGATGTCGTGGCGGTACAGGCGCTGGTCGAAGGTGACGGAGGCGGTGAAGCGGGCGACGAAGGCGTCGACGGGCTCACTGAAGCGGCCGCCCCAGGACTGGTTGGTCTTGTCAGTGCTCATGGATTCGCTCGTTGAAGGCGTGAACGGGAAAAAGTGCCGCAGATGATAACAGGGTTGCCGGCTGCTACGAGGCCCGGAAGTCGGCACGAATGCGGGTTGGTGTCGCACCCGCGCGGGATATTTATCGATTGAACGGCAGTGTTCCGGCAACCGTCTACAGTTGGACAAAGGATCGGCATGTTTGCTGTCGAGCCAGTGAATCTTTAGCCATCGTGCGAGTCTGAGCGTGGATCGCCGTGACGGTCGTCACCTCACCTGTCTACGTTACCCTTGTGCGAGACTCACGCAGGAATCCAGCGCTATATGAATGTCCTGATCGTTGATGACGAACCCCAAGCCCGCGAACGCCTGAGCCGGCTGCTCGGCGACCTGGAGGGCTATACCGTGCTGGAGCCCAGCGCCACCAATGGTGACGAGGCTCTGGCGTTGATCGACAGTCTGAAGCCCGACGTGGTCCTGCTCGACGTGCGCATGCCGGGTGTTGACGGCCTGCAGGTCGCTGCCCGTCTTTGCGAGCGCGAATCCCCGCCGGCCGTGGTGTTTTGCACCACGGACGACGAATTCGCCGTGCAGGCGCTCAAGGACAGCGCCGTGGGCTACGTGCTCAAGCCGGTGCAGGGCGAAGACCTGCACAACGCCTTGCGCAAGGCCGACCGGCCCAACCGCGCGCAACTGGCGGCCCTCACCCGCCCTGCCGCCGAAAGCGGCAGCGGCCCGCGCAGCCATATCAGCGCGCGGACCCGCAAGGGCATCGAACTGGTCCCCCTCGACCAGGTGATCTATTTCATCGCCGACCACAAATACGTGACCTTGCGCCACGAAGGCGGTGAGGTCTTGCTCGACGAGCCACTCAAGGCGCTGGAAGACGAGTTCGGCGATCGTTTCGTGCGCATCCACCGCAACGCGCTGGTGGCTCGCGACCGCATCGAACGCCTGCAGCGAACGCCGCTCGGGCACTTCCAGTTGTTCCTCAAGGGGCTCAACGGTGATGCGCTGATTGTCAGTCGGCGTCATGTGGCGGGTGTGCGCAAAATGATGCAGCAGCTTTAGGGCGGGGCAGGAAGGCTCGGCGGCCAGGGATGGTCACTTTTCAGATGACATAGATCTGCAAGAGGCTTTGGCGGAGCTGTTATTATCCGGCGAATCTTTCTGCTACGGATCGTTCCATGTCCACTCGCGAAATCCGCATTGCCACTCGCAAAAGTGCCCTTGCCCTGTGGCAGGCCGAATATGTCAAAGCCCGTCTGGAACAGGCCCATCCGGGACTGATCGTGACCCTGGTGCCGATGGTCAGCCGTGGCGACAAGCTGCTCGATTCGCCGCTGTCGAAAATTGGCGGCAAGGGCCTGTTCGTCAAGGAGCTGGAAACCGCGCTGCTCGAGCAGGAAGCCGACATCGCCGTGCATTCGATGAAAGATGTGCCGATGGACTTCCCCGAGGGCCTGGGCCTGTTCTGCATCTGCGAGCGCGAAGACCCACGCGACGCGTTCGTTTCCAACACCTTCTCCAGCCTCGAAGCGCTGCCGGCCGGCAGCATCGTCGGCACCTCCAGCCTGCGCCGTCAGGCCCAGTTGCTGGCGCGCCGGCCTGATCTGGAAATCCGCTTCCTGCGCGGCAACGTCAACACCCGCCTGGCCAAGCTGGATGCTGGCGAGTACGACGCGATCATCCTCGCCGCCGCTGGCCTGATCCGCCTCGGTTTCGAAGACCGTATCACCGCCTCCATCAGCATCGACGACAGCCTCCCGGCGGGCGGCCAGGGCGCGGTGGGCATCGAGTGCCGCAGTGCCGATCACGAAATCCACGCCCTGCTGGCGCCGCTGCATCACGCTGACACCGCCGACCGCGTCAGCGCCGAACGTGCGCTGAACAAACACCTCAACGGTGGCTGCCAGGTGCCAATCGCCTGCTACGCCGTGCTTGAAGGCGAGCAACTGTGGCTGCGCGGCCTGGTGGGCGAGCCCAGTGGCGGCGCGCTGCTCAGTGCCGATGCCCGCGCCCCGCGTGCACAGGCCGAGGCGCTGGGTGTGCAGGTCGCCGAGGCGCTGCTGGCGCAAGGCGCTGGCGACATCCTCAAGGCGGTGTACGGCGAGGCCGGTCACCCGTGACCCGCTGGCGGCTGCTGCTGACCCGGCCCGCCGAGGACTGCGCGGCGCTGGCCGCCACCCTCGCCGAGGCGGGTGCATACGGCAGTTGCATGCCCCTGCTGGAAATCGAGCCGCTGACGGTCCCGGACCCGTATCAGGCGCTGATACACAACCTCGATCGCTACTGCGCGGTTATCGTGGTCAGCAAACCGGCAGCCCGGCTTGGCCTCGAGTTGCTTGCCAGGCAGTGGCCGCAGTTACCTGAGCTGGCCTGGTTCAGTGTCGGTGCCGGCACTGCCGGCGTGCTCGAAAGCCACGGCCTGACGGCGCACTTCCCCGACAACGGTGATGACAGCGAAGCCCTGTTGCGCTTGCCGCAATTGCAGGCGGCGCTGGCCGGTCCGGCGCCGCGCGTGTTGATCCTGCGCGGCGAAGACGGTCGCGAACTGTTGGCCTCGCAGTTGACCGCGCTCGGTGCGCATGTCGACTATCTGCCGCTGTACCGCCGTGGCTTGCCGAACTACCCTGCCAATACGCTGGCGCAGCGGGTCTCGGCGGAACGCCTGAATGGCCTGGTGGTCAGCAGTGGACAGGGTTTTGAACACCTGTGGGCGCTGGCTGCGCAGGATTGGCCGCGTCTGGCGCGGTTGCCCTTGTTCGTACCGAGCCCGCGGGTGGCTGAAATTGCCCGCCAGGCCGGTGCGCAGAACGTGGTGGATTGTCGCGGCGCCAGTGCCGCGGCTTTGCTGGCGGCGCTGCGGGAAACCCCTGCACCCGCTTTCTAAGGCGCTAAGCTGATGCGACGCGCCCCAATGCAAAGGATGGATACGTGAGCGAAACAGCCTTGCCCAACGATGATCTGCAAACGACGTCCGAGGCTTCGACGAAACCCGCGCCCGAGTCATCCGGGCGCTCTGGCAATGGTCTGGCGATCCTCGCCCTGCTGCTCGGCGCCGCCGGTGTGGCTGCCGGAGGCTGGGGGCTGTGGCAGGTTCGTCACTTGCAGCAGTCGAGCCAGGTCCAGGTTGACCAGGTCCGCCAACTGAACGAGCAGACCGAGGCCCTTCAGGCCCGCGAGCAGCAACTCACGGCGCAATTGAGCAGCCTGCCGCCGGCCAGCGAGCTGGAAGACCGCCGCCGTCTGGTGGCGCAACTGCAGGGTGACCAGCAACGCCTGAGCCAGCGCCTTGAAACCGTGCTCGGCGCCAGCCGCAAGGACTGGCGCCTGGCCGAGGCGGAGCACCTGCTGCGTCTGGCCAGCTTGCGCCTGTCCGCCTTGCAGGACATCGCCAGCGCCCGCGCGCTGGTCGAGGGCGCGGACCAGATTCTGCGCGAACAGAGCGATCCCGCTTCGTTCGCCGCCCGCGAGCAACTGGCCCGCAGCCTGGCCGCGCTGAACAGTGTGGAGCAGCCGGACCGCACCGGCTTGTTCCTGAAGCTGGCCGCACTGCGTGAGCAGGTGGTGCAGCTCAATGTGCAGGCGCCGGAGTTCAAGGCTGACGGTGAATCCTCGTCCGGCCTGACCGCCGATGGCGATGGTGCCAGTCGCTGGTCGCAATGGTGGGAGCAGATCTCCCGCTACTTCCGCATCGACTTCAATGCCGATCAGAACATCAAGCCACTGCTCGCCGGGCAGGCGCTGAGCCAGGTGCGCCTGGCCCTCAGCCTGGCGCTGGAGCAGGCGCAGTGGGCCGCGCTCAATGGCGAGGCGAAGGTCTACACCCAGGCGCTGGATGAGGCCCGTGGTGTGCTGCTGGCCAACTTCAATCGGGACAACGAGCAGGGCCGCTTGATGCTCGACCAGCTCAATGCTCTGGTGAAGGCGCCGGTGACGGTGGTGACGCCGGACCTGGCCGAAAGCCTCAGCGCCGTGCAGGCGTACCTCGAGCGGCGTCATATGCCGGCCGAGGAAGCGGCACTGCGCCAGCCCGCCGAAGATAAAACCCAGGAGGCCAAGCCATGAAGCGCGCCTACCTGCTGGTGGTGGTGGCGATCGTCGTCGCCACCCTGTTGGGTATCGCCGTGGCCCGGCACAGCGGCTATGTCCTGATCGCGTACGACACCTTCCGCTACGAATCGAGCCTGTGGGCGACCCTCGCGTTGGTGGCGGCTGTGATCCTGGCGTTGTGGTTGCTGCGCGTGGTGATCGGTCTGGTGTTCACCTCTACCGGGCTGGTCAATCCATGGTCGCGGCATAACCGCAGCCGCCGTACCCGGATCGCTATCGAGCAAGGCCAGATGGACCTCGCCGAAGGTCGCTGGGCCAGTGCGCAGAAACACCTGCACCGCGCCGCCGAAGCCGAGCGCCAGCCACTGCTGTACTACCTCGGCGCGGCCCGCGCGGCCAACGAGCTGGGCCGTACCGAAGACAGTGACAACCTGCTGGAGCGGGCGCTGGAGCGTCAGCCACAGGCGGAACTGGCCATCGCCCTGACACACGCACAGCTACAGGTCGATCGCGGCGATACCGAGGCTGCGTTGGTCACCCTGCAGGCCATGCATGAGCGTCATCCGCACAACGCCCAGGTACTGCGTCAGTTACAGCGTCTGTATCAACAGCGTGGCGACTGGTCGGCGCTGATTCGGCTGATGCCGGAGTTGCGCAAGGACAAGGTGTTGTCGGCGAAGGAACTGGCGGACCTCGAGCGTCGTGCCTGGGGCGAGAACCTGAGCCTGGCGGTGCAGCGCGAGGACGATGGTCAGGCGGCCCGGCAATCGTTGGAGCGTGCCTGGCAACAACTGAGCAACGCCCAGCGCCAGGAGCCGCAACTGGTGCTGGCCTACGCCGAGCAACTGCGCCAACTGGGCGCCGAGGGCACGGCGGAGGAAGTGTTGCGCACCGCGCTCAAGCGTGAGTACGAAAGCCATCTGGCGCGCCTCTACGGCCTGGTGCGTGGCAGTGATCCGGCGCGGCAACTGCAAACCGCCGAAGGCTGGCTCAAGACGCACGCCGACGACCCGAGCCTGTTGCTGACCCTGGGCCGTCTGAGCTTGCAGAACCGTCTGTGGGGCAAGGCCCGCGACTATCTGGAAGACAGCCTGCGCCTGCAACGCAACCCGGAAACCTGCGCCGAGTTGGCGCGCCTGTTGGCCGGCCTGGGCGACAACGAGCGCAGCAACGCGTTGTTCCAGGAAGGCCTGGGCCTGCTCGACGAGCGCCTCCTGGCGTTGCCGCTGCCGGATCCGGTGCGGGCGTGATAGACGCCGCGGACTGAACGGCAGGTTTAGTCCGCGGTGGTGACGGTGTGAGTTTTCCTGCGCAGGTTTGAGGATTTTTCCTATCCTGTTCGGCGAAAATTCTAACAAAATCAGAGATTTGTCTACTTCGTTGCTTCTTGAAACAACGGGGGCGTTTCCTCTACCGTTGCGCAATCTCTTTCCTGCCTTGGTTCTGCCATGCCGCTGGCCTGTCTGCGTTCAATCTTCCTCCCGGCTTTCCTGGCTTCCTTTCTGGTGCTTTGCGGCGCGTTCTACCTCGAGTTCGGCCTGGGGCAGATTGCCTGTCCGCTGTGTCAGGGGCAGCGGCTGTTGCTGGCGGCGTTTTCGCTGGTCTGCCTGTGTGGGCTGATTCATCGCCCGTCCCGCCGGGTCGCTCGCAGGTATCTCTGGCTGTGCCTGGCGCTGGCCATTGCGGGTGTTCTGCTCGCAACCCGGCATGTTTGGCTGCAAGGGCTTTTTCCTACCGACGACACGCCTTGCCTGCAGTCCATGGACTATCTGGTCGAGCAGGGAAGCCTCATCGAGTGGTTGCAAGGCATGCTGGTGGGGGCGGCCGAATGCGTGCCGATCACCTGGAGTTTCATGGACCTGAGTGTGCCGGAGTTGAGCCTGCTGGCGTTTCTCGGGCTCGGCGTGATGGTGGTGTCGAGATTGTTACCTTGGCGTGAGGTGAACCCGCCCAACCCGGCGCGGTCATGAAAGGGGGCCGCCGGTCGTTTGAATCACCGGTGGCGATGCGTCGCAGGCTTAAACACTTGTATGAAACTAGTCACCTGCGTACCTTGAAGCCAAGGGCGTGCGGGAATAATCTCCCCTGCACGCATACCGAAAACACTGCTGCTCAATGCCGTTCTGCCGTTATTCCTTTTTGTATCTCAGCCTTGAGATACGGGGCGCAGGGGCACGACCCACTAGGGATGAGACCGCCATGTTAGATAGTTGTCAGAATGCTCAGGAACGCTGGGGTGGGGTTCACAAGCTCATTGACCGCTGGCTGAACGAGCGCGGAGAGTTGGTAACTGCGTTCCGCGAGTTGCGCGATGCCAAGCAGGCATTTGCCGACAAGAAAGCCAATGGTCGCTTCTGCGAGATTCTCGTGGATTATGTTTCCGCCTGGCACTTCGAAATCTGCGAACAGCTGGTCAGCGAAGCCAAGGCGTTTGGCGATGACGGTGGGCTGAAACTGGCCGAACAGATCAACCCGCGCATCAACGACAGCACTCAGCTCGCGTTGACCTTCAACGACAATTGCCACAAGGGTGAATGCAAGGACGCCGAGCGTTTCGCCGAAGAGCTGAGCAAGCTCGGTGGTCAGTTGCGCGAGCGCTTCGAACTGGAAGACTGCCTGATCGAGGTGCTGCACACCGCGCACAAGGAAGAGGTCGCCACTCAGGCCTGATCCTTCTGCGATGACGTTGCCGGCCTGTCAGTCGGCAACGTTGAGCAATTCAATCTCGAATACCAGCGGCGTGTACGGCGCGATCAAATCGCCCGCACCATCCGCTCCGTAGGCTTGCGCCGAAGGGATCACCAAGCGGTATTTCGAACCCGCCGCCATCTCCGGCAACGCCGTTTGCCAGCCTTCGATCACACTGCCCAGTTTGAACCACTGCGGTTGGTTGTTCTGATCGAACACTGTGCCATCCGGCAATTTCCCTACATAACGAACCTGCACCCTGCCACCCGCTTTCGGCTTGGCGCCGTTGCCTGCCTGCAGTTCGGTCATCAGCACGCCGTCACTGAGTTCACGCACACCGGCGCGGCCGCGCTCGGTGGCCATGAAACGCTTTTCCGCTGCCAGCGCCTGCTCGACCTGCGATTGCGCGGCGGCGGCAGTGGCCTGCTCGTCGTGCCTGGCGAGGACGGCATCGATACGCGCCTGGCTCAGCGCCAGCGGCTTGTTCTGATAAGCCTGTTGCAGGCCCTCGATCAGCGCCTGGAGTTGCAGCCCCGGAACCTCCTGGCGCAGGCGTTCACCCAGGCTGGCGCCAAGGCTGTAGGCGAGGTCGTGATCCGATGTGGCGGGGGTGGTCTGTTCCGCGAAAGCCGGCGGCAGCATGAGGACTAATGACAGCAACAAATAGCGCGGCACGGGCAGGCTCCGAAAAGACCGAAGAAGAGTTTCGAGCGGTGTTGATTATGCCGTCGGCATGGAGCAATTAGTTAATTATCGGCAGTCGGAAATACAGCATCTACACTTGTTTTCGAGCTGCAGCGATAACAACTTTGCCCAGGCATGCAACGCGGCGTCTCCCTTGCGGTCAACATGCCCTAGCGGCGATAGCAGCACAGGTCTAGTATGAGCCGCAATTTCGTCAGCCAGGAGGTAAGCCATGTCGGCCAACAAGAAGCCAGTCAATACGCCTTTGCACCTGCTACAACAACTCTCGGGCAGCCTGCTCGAGCATTTGGAGAACGCCTGCTCGCAAGCGCTGGCTGATGCGGAAAAACTCCTGTCCAAGTTGGAAAAACAACGTGGCAAGGCTCAGGAAAAACTGCACAAGTCTCGTCTCAAACTTCAGGATGCCGCTAACGCCGGTAAAGCCAAGGCACAGGACAAGGCAAAAACTGTAGTAAGTGAGTTGGAAGGACTGCTCGATTCGTTGCAAGAGCGTCAAGCGCAAACCCGCACTTATATTTCTGGCCTCAAGCGTGATGTCCAGGAAAGCTTGAAGCTGGCCCAGGGTGTTGGCAAAGTTCGTGATGCCGTGTCCAAGACACTGTCCACTCGCGCACCGGCCAAGCCTGCCGCGAAACCAGCCGCCAAGACCGCTGCCAAGCCAGCCGCAAAAGCCGCTGCTGCCAAGGCGCCGGCCAAACCCGCCGCCAAGCCTGCTGCTGCCAAGCCTGCCGCCAAACCCGCCGCTAAAGCTGCTGCTGCCAAGGCCCCGGCCAAAGCTGCCGCCAAGCCGGTAGCTGCCAAAGCCGCTGCCAAGCCAGCCGCAAAAGCTGCTGCCGCCAAGGCGCCGGCCAAGCCAGCCGCCAAGCCGGTAGCGACCAAAGCCCCAGCCAAGCCAGCCGCGAAAGCCGCTGCTGCCAAGGCGCCGGCCAAACCTGCTGCCAAGCCGGTAGCCGCCAAAGCCCCAGCCAAACCGGCGGCCAAACCCGCCGCAGCCAAAGCACCTGCCAAGCCTGCCGCCGCCAAACCGGCCGCCGCCAAAGCCCCGGCCAAGCCAGCAGCCAAACCCGTCGCCGCCAAGGCACCGGCCAAACCGGTAGCCGCGAAGGCTCCAGCCAAGCCAGCGGCCACCAAGGCGCCAGCCAAACCGGCTGCTGCCAAAGCACCAGCCAAACCCGCCGCCGCCAAGGCTCCTGCCAAGCCAGCAGCAGCGAAACCTGCCGCCAAGCCCGCTACCCCTGCCGCTACACCAGCAGCGGCAGCGTCGCCGGCTCCTGCGGCGCCCGCTCCAGCCAGCGCTCCAGCAGCAACCACTCAATCTCCGTCGACGGCTTCCTGAGTCGTCACCACTGCGGCGCGCAGCACTTGCAGCGCGTCGTGGTGGCGAGAGATGGCCGGCGCCAGCCGTGCCAGCCAGCTATCCGGCGGGGCTTTGTCCTCGTCCGGCCAGCCGGCACAAATGCCCTGTAAACGTTCCAGTTGCAGGCGCTCCGCATCCAGTTCCAGCCCCTTGATTCGCTCGCGCAACGCCGCCAGTTGGCTGTCCGCAGTCGCTTGCGCGCGCCATTGCTGTCGCAGTGACCTCAACGGTTGCACCACGTCGCGCTGCCACGGACCCGCCAGTTGCCGCAATTGCTCGATGCGCTCATCGCTGGGCACGACTGCGCGTCGGTCGAGCCACGCCGCGCACAGCAGCAGGCAGACATCCGCGCCCTGCGCCTGAAGTTCCAGGCAGGCTTGCTCTACGCCAGGCCGGGCATAGAGCCCGATGGCGAAATTCCACAGGTCGGTGTGCATGGTCCCACTCGCGCCAGTTGCCATCGAAGCTGGTAGACTCCGCGGCCATTATGATCAGACTCTCGAACCTCACTTTACAGCGTGGTCCGCAACGCCTGCTAGAAGGCGCGGAGCTCACCCTGCACGCCGGCCACAAAGCCGGTTTGATCGGTGCCAACGGCGCCGGCAAGTCCAGCCTGTTCGCCTTGCTGCGCGGCGAGCTCACACCCGACGCCGGCAACTGTCAGTTGCCCGGCGACTGGCGTATCGCCCACATGCGCCAGGAGGTCGACACCCTCGACCGCCTGGCCGTGGACTATGTGCTGGACGGCGATGTGCACCTGCGCAAGGTCCAGGACGCGCTTGTCGCCGCCGAAGCCGCCCATGACAACATCGCCCTGGCGCGGCTGCACATCGAGCTCGACAGCGCTGACGGCTACACCGCCGATGCGCGGGCGCGCAAGCTGCTGGCTGGCCTCGGCTTCAGCAACGAGCAGATGGACCGCCGTGTCGGCGACTTCTCCGGTGGCTGGCGAATGCGTCTGAACCTGGCGCAGGCACTGATGTGCCCCTCCGACCTGCTGCTGCTCGACGAACCCACCAACCACCTGGACCTCGACGCGATCCTCTGGCTGGAAGACTGGCTCAAGGGCTACCCCGGCACGCTGCTGCTGATCTCCCACGACCGTGATTTCCTCGATGCCGTGGTCGATCACGTCGCCCATGTCGAGCAGTGCAAGCTGACGCTCTACCGCGGTGGCTACAGCGCCTTCGAGCGGG
Source organism: Pseudomonas sp. 5P_5.1_Bac1 (assembly GCF_025466015.1). Lineage (NCBI taxonomy): Bacteria > Pseudomonadati > Pseudomonadota > Gammaproteobacteria > Pseudomonadales > Pseudomonadaceae > Pseudomonas > Pseudomonas sp. 5P_5.1_Bac1. The sequence continues at coordinate 58,198 of NZ_JANLNX010000116.1, forward strand.
CCCGGGCCGAGCGCCTGGCACAACAGCAACAGGCCTACGAGAAGCAGCAGGCGCAGCGCGCCCACATGGAAAAATACATCGCCCGGTTCAAGGCCCAGGCGACCAAGGCCCGTCAGGCGCAGAGCCGGATCAAGGCCCTGGAGCGCATGGAAGAACTGTCGGCGGCCCACGTCGATTCACCGTTCGACTTTGCTTTCCGTGAGTCCGAGAAGATCTCCAGCCCGCTGCTCGACCTCGCCGAGGCCCGCTTGGGCTATGGCGACAAAACCGTGCTGGAGAAGATCAAGCTGCAACTGGCACCGGGTGCCCGTATCGGCCTGCTCGGCCCCAACGGCGCAGGTAAATCGACGCTGATTAAAAACCTCGCGGGCGAGCTGGAGCCGCTGGCCGGTCGCCTGGTCCGCGGCGAGAACCTGGTGGTCGGCTACTTCGCCCAGCACCAGCTCGACTCCCTCGACAGCAAGGCCAGCCCGCTGCTGCACCTGCAGCGCCTGGCGCCGACCGAGCGCGAGCAAACGCTGCGCGACTTCCTCGGCGGTTTCGACTTCCGTGGCAATCGCTGCGACGAGCCGGTGCTGAATTTCTCCGGTGGTGAGAAAGCCCGCCTGGCCCTGGCGCTGATCGCCTGGGAGCGGCCGAACCTGCTGCTGCTCGACGAACCGACCAACCACCTCGACCTGGAAATGCGCCTGGCGCTGACCATGGCGCTGCAGGAGTTCAGCGGCGCCGTCGTGGTGGTCTCTCACGATCGTCATCTGCTCAAAAGCACCACTGACGAGTTCCTGCTGGTCGCCGACGGCAAGATGGAAGCCTTCGATGGTGACCTCGATGACTACGCCCGCTGGCTGGTGGAGTATCGCCAGCGCAACGCGCCGGTCAGTACAACGCCGGTCAACCCCGACAAGACCGACAAGAAGGCCCAGCGCCAGGCCGCCGCAGCCCTGCGCCAGCAATTGGCACCGCACAAGCGCGAGGCCGACAAGCTCGAAGCCGAGCTGGGCAAGCTGCACGCGGAGCTGGCGAAAGTCGAAGCGAGCCTCGGCGACAGCGGTGTCTACGAGGCCGCCCGCAAGGACGAACTGCGTGACCTGCTGGCCCGTCAGGCCCAGCTCAAAAGTCGCGAAGCGGAACTGGAAGAAGCCTGGATGGAAGCGCTAGAAGTGCTGGAAAACATGCAGGCGGAGCTGGAGGCATTGTCCTGATGGAGTCGTTGCGGCAGATGTTGCCGGTGGAGTGGATCGGACCGTTCTGGATGGGTTTGCAGATCCTGCTGATCCTGGTGGTGGCATTCGTCCTGCAACGCCTGGTTGCCCGCTGCCTGAAACGCCTGAGCGAGCGCTACCCGCTGCCGCCGCAACTGATGGTGCCGCTGCGCGGTGGTCTGCGCTGGCTGATCATGGGCAGCGCTTTGCTGTTTGTGCTGGAGCGTCTCGGGGTTTCCGCCACGGTGTTGTGGACGGCGCTGTCGGGCTTTGTCGCGGTCGCCGCGGTGGCGTTCTTCGCGATCTGGAGCGTGTTGTCGAACCTGCTGTGCGCGGTGTTGATCTTCACGGTCGGCCCGTTCCGCATCGGCGATGTGGTGGAGCTGGTCGACACCACCGACAAGCCGGGCATCAAGGGCCGGGTCACGGCCATCAACCTGCTGTTCACCACCCTGGTGGAACTGCCTGAAACCGGCGGCGCGCTGGTGCAGGTGCCGAACAGCCAGTTCTTCCAGAAGTCCGTGCGGCGCTGGCGTGGCAGTGATGTCTTGCCACTGGTGACCGATGACAAGTCGAGCGGTCATTGAGCGATCGCTGAAAAATTTTGTGGTGATTTCTTTTCCAGCGGATTAGCGTGAGGCCTTGAACCGATTTTTTGGCCGAGGTGTGTCATGTCGCTGGAAACGTGGTTGGCTTTTTTCGCCGCCTGTTGGGTAATCAGTCTGTCGCCGGGTGCAGGGGCTATCGCCTCCATGTCCTGCGGTTTGCAATATGGCTTCTGGCGCGGTTACTGGAACGCCCTGGGTCTGCAACTGGGCCTGATCCTGCAGATTGCGATCATTGCCGCCGGCGTTGGCGCTATCCTCGCGGCGTCGGCCACCGCGTTCCAGATCATCAAGTGGTTTGGCGTGGCCTATCTGATCTACCTGGCTGTGAAGCAATGGCGAGCACTGCCGGCTGACCTGTCCGACGACGCTGCGGTCCGGCCCATCGGCAAGCCGCTGAGCCTGGTGTTCCGTGGTTTCCTGGTCAACGTCAGCAACCCCAAGGCGCTGGTCTTCATGCTCGCGGTGCTGCCGCAGTTCATCAACCCGCACGAGCCGCTGCTGCCGCAATACGTGGCGATCACCGTGACCATGATCAGCGTGGACCTGCTGGTGATGGCCGGCTACACCGGGCTGGCCTCTCGCGTGCTGCGCCTGCTGCGTACGCCGAAGCAGCAACGCCGGATGAACCGCACCTTCGCTGGCCTGTTCCTGGGCGCGGCAACCTTGCTGGCGACCATTCGCCGGGCCCCGGTCTGATTCGATCTGCAATGAAAAGGGCGACCTGGGGGTTGCCCGTCCGTTAAACCAGTGAGGCCCTTCGCGGGCCACCTCCGGGCCACAAAAGCGCCGGGTGGGGTGGGGGGGGGGTGG
>NZ_JANLNX010000078.1:0-55371 GCF_025466015.1 Pseudomonas sp. 5P_5.1_Bac1
GCGGGGTTACCCCCCACCCGCCCCGGGGGGGGGGCGGGGGGGGGGCCCCCCCCCCCCCCCCCCCGACTTTCCGTACAAAGCCTAGTCGTTTGCGTGGCCCTCAAGGTTGGTCAGCTCATCCAGCAGGCGGCGCTCATCCTGCCGGACCTGCGCCTCCAACTCGCGGATCCGTTCACTCGAGCGCTCCGGTATATCGTCCGGATACAGGTCCAGCAGCTCCAACACTCGCGCCTGGAACATGTTGTTGATCAGGTTGAAACGCTCGGTATAGGCTTCGCGCAGGTACGCCACCCAGAAGTCCTGCTGCGCCGCATAGGCCAGGAATGGCTGCCCGCCCTCGCCCTGACGGACCCGGTCCAGCGCCCGGTCCAGCTCGTTCGGCCGCACATCGGCAACGGTGCGGTACAGCATCCGGCTCGGCGGTAGCGGCAGGTCGAGCTCTTCAGCCCAGTGCATGCGATACACCAGGCGCACTTCCGCTTCGTCGCGGGTGCCGGCTTCCTCGCGGGCAATCGTATCCAGCTCGTGCAAGCGGTACAGACGCCGTACCAGCCGATACAGCGTCGACCCGCGCTGGCCCTCCGGCACCTCCTGCAACGACTGGAGGGTGAAGACCTGGATTTCCATCTGGTTGAACTCCAGGCGGATACCGTCGGGGCAGGTGTCGTAGCTTCTGAGCTGGTCCAGTGGCTCCTGCGCCATGCCATTGAGGGTCTGGCGCAGCTCGATGTTCTGGGCCGTGACATCAAGCACCCGCCACACGCGGGCGACCAGTTCAGGCCGGCTGACGGCGTTGCGGAAGTCGGCGGTGTAGCGCAGCCGCCCGATCATCCGCAGCAGGTCAGGAGCATCTTCGAAACCTTCAAGCTGCTCCCATGTGCCACGCCGCGCTTCGTTTTCATCCACGCTGCCGATCAGCCAGTTATCGACCGGGAAGTCTTCCTCCCCGGAACTCGCGCTGCCGCCATGGGAATGCGCCAGACTGCCGAGAGACTCGTCCGAGTCCGAGAGGTGCGCATCACCGTGGAGTTGCCGGATCTCGTCGGGCAAGTCGATTTCGAATACAAACGGCCGATTGTCCGCGATCGAAACATACGCACGGCGCATGGTCTCGTAGTTCAAGGGATTATCGAGCAGTGAAATTTCGGTCAGTCCGTCGGGGTTGCGACGGTTTTCCAGCAAGTATTCAGGCAACTCGGTGAGCCGGTTGCTCTCCAGGCTCAGCACCTCCACGCGCTGTGGAATCAGTTGGTCGAGCCAGGCCGGCCAGGTGTCGATGCCCATCTCGTTCATGCTCAGCAGGTCAAAGTGACGCGCGGCCAGACCCGACACGTTGGTGATCGTGCCCAGGGTATTCCCATCGAGTTCCAGTGACGAAAGCTGTGGCAAGCTGGCGATCAGATCCACCGCCCCCTGGTCGATATGCAGCCCTTGGAAGGTCAAGGCCAGGCTCCTCAAGGCGTGCATTGTTCGCAGTGAGCCCGGCAAGTCGGTGGCTGGAGGCACGCGACCACTGATGGCAAGCTCTTCCAGTTGCGGAAAGCTGGTGAGAAAGCGGTCGAGCATTTCGGTTGTGCCAATGGGCATCGTCAGTTCCAGACGACGCACCCGCTGATAGAAAAAGTCCGGCAACCGCGGCGGAAAGTCATCGAGCGCGAGCGATTCCAGTTGCAGCAGCGGGGAGGCGTTGCCCTCCGCTTTATCTCGCCAGAAATCCACAAGGCTGTCGGACACACGATGACGTGCGGTTATCTGTTGCTCGCTCAACGGCCGCGTCGAGCTTGAGGATTCGCGCCACATCTCAAGGGCCTCGATCAGTTGACCGCGTTCGTGCTGGTGCAGGTTCAGATCGGCCTGGAGTGTTTCGGAAATATCCATGTCGAAACTGAAGCGGCGGCCAACGCCCTCGCTCAACCGCGCATTGAGCGTCGCCTGGCGAGAAAACGCATTGCCTCGCAGCGCGACCCGGGTGTGATGCGCATTGATGTCGTTGCGCAGGATATGCGCCGGCAATTCGAGGAGGCGGTTGTCGACCAGGGAAAGCACGCTGATCCGGCTCAGCGCCTGGCTATCGAGCCAATTTGGCCAACGCGTCATGCCCACGCGGTCCAGCGCCAGGGAGCTCAGGTTCGGCCCCAGAGCATGCAGGTTCAGCTCCGGGTTGTGCAGATGCAGCCCGGTGAAATGGATGTTCGGCGCATCCGCGAGGAAGTTGCCACTGAGGTCCAGGTGCTGCAACTCGGTCAAGCTGGCCAGCGGTTCCAGCGCTTGCCAGTCCAGGTTCAGTTGCAGGTTGTTCAGGTGCAGGCGCCTGAGCCCCGGGTAACTGAGGGCCACGACCCGGGGCAGGTCCCTGACCGGCCAGCCAATACTGTGGTGGACTTCCAAAACGCGGACCCGGGAAAAACGCTGCAGAAACTGCGGCAGTATGCCGTGGTACTGGAGTGCACCGTCCGCGCCGAAGATCGCCGCCGGCGCCTCCACGATGAACTCGCGCAGCACCAGGGCTTGCACGCGCTCGTAGACGAATGCTGGCAACTGCTCGGGAAAGTCCGATACAAATATCGACTCCAGCCGCAACGCCCGGTCGGTCCGACCGATCTCGGGCAGGTTGTTGCCTCGCCAGTGATCCCACAACGCCAGAGTAATGCGATCCCGGCCGATGACGTGCGCTTCACTCGCACGGCCAACCGCGGACAGGCCCTGCCGCCAGTGGCTCAAGCTGCTGAGCAGGACATGCTGCTCCAAGATCAATTGGTCCAAGCGCTCGCTGATGGCTGCCCGGCTAAAACCAGCGCTGTAGAGCGCCTGGAGGATGGCCTCGGCAAAGATGTCCGGGAATTCGAGGTGACGGATCTTGTCCAGCAGCGTGTCTTCGGTGACATAGGCTGCCAGGGCGCCCCGACCGCTCAGCGGGTAACCGACCCGGCCATCGGCAAGGCGCATCGGTGAACGGGCGCCGGGCTGGGCAGCCTGCATGTGCAACGCCTCCAGTGCCTGCGGCCGGGGCAGCAATGGCTGCTCATGCAGATGAAGACGAAGCGCCGCTTTCCCGCCCGGTACGACGCCCAGTGCTTCCCGCTGCGCCAGCGGCAGCGCCTCGAGCACCGCCGCATACAAATCATCAGGGGGCGCTACGGCGAGCGGATCGTCGGGGCTGGCAACCTGATAGCCTTCTTCGCCCTTGAGCAGCACCTTGTGAAGCGGCGCATCCTCGGGCCCCACGCTGTCGATCAAGCGTCCGTCGAGGGCGCCTTCGCGGATTTCCAGGCGCACCAGCGGCGACCACCCCGGCAGGGTTTCAAGGCTGTGCAGAACAAGAATGTCGCTGTCGGAACTGCTCACATGTTGCAGGTGCAGGCCCTCGTAGGCCCGCGCCAGACGCACGTTGCGCTGATAAACGCGGGCCTCTTCGGCGAGTCGCAACGGCACCTTGCGCTCATCCTTGAGTTGCGCCAGTTCGGTCGCGTCGGCATGCGCCAGCAGTTCGTCGGCCACCACCACGGGTAACCCGGCGAACGTTTCCGTCAGCAACCGCGCGTCGGCGGATGCCTCCGCCTGCAGTGCGTCATACCGGGCAGCGAACAACGCCGCCCGCTGCGAACGGCTCATGCCCTCACTGACAGCGCCCAGCGCCTGGTCAAGCCGCAAGCGCTGGAGGCTATCGATGAGCAACGCGGGTGGTCGCTCACTGTCGGCCAATGCGCGCCGCAATTGCGCCGGGTGGGTGTGACTGATGTGAAGAAGGCGGCGGGTGGTGGGTTCCGGCAGCCCCTCCGCCAACGGACCCAGCCGCTGGAACAGGGTCTGCCCTTCCCACTCCAGCGGCTGGTCCAGCTCATGCAACCAGGCGCCGGCGCCGTTGCTGCGCAACAAGGGCCGGTAAGCGTCGGCCCGGTTCGGGTGCGCCAGGTAATGCGCGGAACCCGGCGAGTCCGACTTGACGCAAAAAGTGCGATCCTCCAGCGCCAGCCAGCGTTTGCCCTGGTAGCTGTAGAGCCCGACGGCGTCGGGCTTGAGCCCCCCGGGCAGAACAATGTCATGGGCGAAGGGCCGCAGGTCGGGTTGCCACAGCCGGTGACTGCCATCCTCCAGGCGTACCGTCCGCATCGGCTCCACCGCCGGTGGCACCTCCAGCGCGGGGATGCCGCGCCCGGCGTGCCAGAACGCACCGAACGCGACAATCTCGGCGAGGTTCTCGAGCACATCCATCAGGTACGCCCACGCCTGGTCGCGATCCCCCTCCGCCAGGCTGTGGAAACCTTCGTAGACTTCATAACCCAGTTGCGCGGCGGTAACCGCCAGCATGGCCAAACCCACCGCCGGAATCACGAAGGCCGCGATATTGAGCGCACTGAACGACACTTCGACGAAATAGCGCAGCCGGTCATCGCGGGTCTTCTGGTCTTCGTCCGCGGTCGGCACCGCATGGAACAGGGCATCATCCCTGAGCACGGCGATTTTCTGCCGCACGACACTGGTCAGCACGGCGCCAGAAATGATCTGTGTGCCCAGGACAAGACTGGCATTGCTGTCCTTGCGCTCCTCATACCAGCCGCCACTGTTCCAGACCTTTGGGTTAAAGGCCGTGCGGATCTTGGCAAACACTTCATTACGTTGCCGCGCAGGAATGAAACGCTCGAAAAACCTCAAGTACTGCGGCTGCAGCAACTTGTCGCGCAAGGCGTCATGAAAATGCTGGAACGATGCGTACTCTTTGATCGGGCTGAAGGGGTCGCCCGGTATGTAGGCGATGATGGCTTTCTTACTGCTATCACGCACCCATTGCGGATGGCCGATCACATACTGGACCAGGCGGTATTCACCGGCGATCACAATGCCCGTCAGTTCGACCCCCCATAGCGTCAGAAAACCGCAGCGCAGCGGCGTCGCTATCGGTGACGGGTCCGGCCGGGTCAGACGCTTCAATAAGGTGTTGTACAGAAGCGCGCTGATGTCTTTTTTCAAATACGCCATGTGCGCCTGAAGTATCAGCGCCGACCCCTCGCAGCGCGCAAAGGGGATGTATTTTTTATCGGCATCCGTCACGGCGCCATCCAGTACCGCATCAAGCAACTTCTGGTATTGCCCACCCAGGTCCAGGGTCCGGCAGAGTGCGGCGAACGCTTCAGGCTCGATCGCGACAGGGCTGCTGCGTTGCGTCGTTGCATCTTCGATATAGATGCTCGACTTCAGCCGGGAATATTGCATGCCGCCTGGCTCGGCTTCCCAGGCTTCGAAGTTTTGCAGGGCGGCGCGCAACAACGTCTGGGTCGCGGCTCTCGCGGACCTGGAACTCTCGACAAGCGGGTCCCTGGAGATGGCAACGAACGAGCCATCGCCCTGTACGCGCCCGGCATGAAACAGCCAGGTAGTGCGCACATCGAGACTAAGGTTGAACTGTTGCTGAATCGCGGCCTTGAGCAACGGTTCGGCGAACACTTCGATGTCGGGAATCCGGGCCAACAGGGTGGCAAGCGTCTTCTCCAGACGGCGATGCACCGCATAGGCCCGCGGTAATAACCTGGCCACTCGCGGACGTTCGTGCATGGCCTTGACGAACCAGGGCGCGGCGTTCGGCCCCGTAGCACGGAGTGCTCGGTGCTCGTCAGCGGGGGCCTTTGTCAGCCATAGCGGAATCTTGTTTTTAACCGCCTCATACTGCGAACTTTCCACCACCGGTTTTTCGCTCAACGGTATGAGAGCGCCGATCGAATTCGACATGGGACTGCCTCGGGTCATCATTAGGAATCCCAGCGTAGCGACAACGATCGGGCTGAATTGAATACAAGAATATTTTCACTGCCCCCCTGTTCTTGCGCGGGCCAAGCCCGCGGCGGCCGCTGTCTATACGAGCTCCAGTCCCTCGAGGTTGGTCAACTCATGAATCAGGTTCAGTTCGTCGCTCTGCAACTGCGTCTCCAGTGTCCGCACCCGCTCACTGGCCCGCTCCGGCGCATCGCCAGGATACAAATCCAGCAACTCCAGCACCCGTGACTGGAACATCTCCCTGAGTGCGCTGAAGCGTTCGGGGTAAGCCTCGCGAAGGTAGGCCACCCAGAAGTCTCGCTGCGCCGCGTAGCTCAGGAACGGCTGGCCGCCCTCGCCCTGCTGGACCCTCACCAGTGCCCGCTGCAGTTCTCCCGGCTGAAGGTCCGCCACCGGGCGAAACAACATCCGTACCGGCGGCAGCGGCAAGTCCAGTTCCTGGGCCCACTGCAGCCGATACGCCAGCCGCACTTCCGCCTCGTCGCGCGCGCCGGTCTGCTCACGCGCAATGCTGTCGAGCTCCTGCAGCCGATAAAGACGCCGGACCAACCGATACAGTACCGGTCCACGCTGTTCCTGGGGCACATCGCGCAGCGACTGCTGGGTGAAAACCTGGACTTCCATCTGATTGAATTCCAGGCGGATGCCATCCGGGCAGGTGTCGTAGTTTCTGAGCTGGAGCAGCGGCTCCTGCGCCATGCCGTTGAGCGCCAGGCGTAATTGCTCGTCCTCGGCGCAAGCCTCCAGCACTCGCCATACACGGCCGACCAGTTCGGGCCGGACGCTGGCGCTGCGATAGTCGGCCGTGAACTGTAAACGGCCGATCAACCTCAACAAGTCCGAGGCATCGTTCGCGCTTTCCAATCGCTGCCACACACCCAGCCGCGCTTCGTTCTGCTCTGCACTGCCAAGCAACCAGGGGGCGGAACTGTTGTAGCCCTCATCAGAGCTTTCACTGGAGCTGCGGCTGAATTGCCCTGGCCCGGTAACCTCCTCCGAGTCCGATGAGTGCGGATCGGCTGACAGCCTCTGGATGTCCTCGGGAACGTTCATGCGAAACACGAAGGGCCGATGCCCCGACTCGGAAATGAAGGCACGGCGCATGGTCTCGTAGCTCAGCGGGTTGTTTAGCAGCGATATCTCGGAGGAGTCATTCAGATTGCGGTGGTTTTGCAGGAGGTACTCCGGCAATTCGGTCAGAAGATTGTTGTCCAGGCACAGCACCTGGACCTGACGCGGAATCAACTCGCTGAGCCAGTCCGGCCAGGTCTGCATGCCGACACCCGACAGGCTCAGCATATTCAGGTAACGGCTGCTGAGCGCGGACACATCGGTGATCGTACCCAGGGTGTTTCCATCCAGTTCCAGCGACCACAGTTCCGGTAAACGGGCGATGAAGTCGACCACGCTCTGGTCGAGGAGTATTTGCTGGTCAATCAGGGCAAGGGACCGGAGTTCCCTGAGTTGCAACAAGGCCTCCGGCAACACGGTCATCGGCGTCACCTGCGCGCTGATATTCAGCTCTTCCAGTTGCGGGAACCGCAGCAGCAGTTGGTTGAGTTCATCCACTGTCCCGCTCGAGCGCAGCAGGTCCAGGCGACGGACCTGTTCATAGAAAAAATCGGGTAATTGCCCGGGAAAGTCAGCGAGCGCTATCGAATCCAGTCGCAGCAGCGGGGTGAAGAAGCTCTGAACGTACTCACCCCAGAAATCCATGATGACGTCGCTGATGCGTCCACGCAGCCGGGCCTGTTGCTCACCCTGAAGCGGCGTCGATCCGGGCGCTTCACGCCACTGCTCGATGGACTCGGTCAACAACCGGGTCTGCGCTATGCACGCATCCAGTTCGGCCTGCAGCCTGGCGGGAACATCGAGGTCGAAGCTGAACCGTCTGCCCACGCCCTCGCTCAGCCGCACATTGAAGATTGTTTGCCGGGAAAGCACATTGCCGCGCAACAACACCCGGGTGTGATAGACCGAATTGCCCTGGTTGCGCAGCATCGGTTCCGATAGCTCAGTGAGGTGGTTGTCGACCAGGGACACTTCGCTGATGTTTTCCAGTGCCCGACTGTCGAGCCAGTCCGGCCAATGCGTCAGGCCCATGTTATTCAGCCCCAGATAGTCCAGCTCCGGCTCGTTGAGCTGGGTGACCGAATCGACGTCAAGCGGGTTGCCGCTGAGATCAAGTCGGCGCAAGTCCCTCATTGCACGAAAGTCGTCGAATACACGCTGGTTCACGGTCAGGTGCTGGTTAGTCAGGCGCAGCTCCCTCAACCACGGGAAACTTTGCATCACAATCTGCGGCAAGTCATTGGCCAGCCATCCCGTGCCGCGATTGAGGCTCAGCGAGGTCACCTCGGGAAACCGCTGCAAAAAGCCCGACAATTGCTGGTCCTGGCGCACGCTGCCATTGGTTTCGACAGACACTCTGAGCGCCGGCGCCGTCAGGTCCTCCAGCTCGAGCGTGTGCACCCGCTGGTAGACAAAGGCCGGCAAGTGTTCGGGAAAGTCGTCCACATAGATCGAGCGCAATTGCAAAGGCCTGCCGCTGCGACCGATCTCGGGCAGAGCGTTGCCTCGCCAGTGCGCCCACAACGCCTCGCCGATCCGCTCGCGACTGGCGACCCGCTCAGCGCCAGGGCTGGCCTGGTTTGCGCTGGCGTTCGCCCATTCGGCCAGGCTGTCACTCAGCGCGCGCCGCTCCTCGAGCAAGACGTCAAGCCGCTCGCTGATGGCGGCCCGGCTCAGGCACACGCTGTAGAGATCGCGCAAGACGTCTTCGGGAAAGGCGTCCTCGAGTTCGAGCAGGCGCACTTTGTCGAGCAAGGTGTCTTCAGTGATGTAGCCGGGCAGGACGCCGCGCCCACTCAGCGGATAACCCGATCGGCCGTCGGCCAGGCGCATCGGCGAGCGGGCGGCGGGGCGCAACGGTTGCATCTTCAGAAGCGCGCGCAGGTCCTGGCGCGACAGCAACGGTTGGGCCTGCACCTTGAGTTTCAACGCCAGCGCCGGATCGTCCCCGACCAGCGCCAGGGCTTCGCGCTCGGGCGCTGTCAGCGCCTGTAGCACCCCGGCATACAGATCGACCGAGGCCGATGTCGGCGCGGCGTCGTGCATGCGATAGCCTTCGGCATCCTCGATCAGCACCCGGCGCGCGGGCGCATCGGCCGGGCCGAGGCTGTCGAGCAGCTCGCCGTCGAACGTCATGGCCCTGACCTCAAGGCGCATCGCCGCCGGCCAGCCCGGCAGCCGCTCCAGGCTGTGCAGCATGAGCTTGGCGCTGTCGGGGTTGTCTATGTAGCGCAAGAACAGCCCTTCATAAGCCCGCGCCAAGCGCACTTTTTGCAGGTAGGCGCGGGCTTCCCCGGCAAGGCGCAGCGGAATCTTTCGTTCGCTGCGCAGGTGCGCCAGTTCCGCGGCATCGGCGTGCATCAGCAATTCCTCGATGACCTTGGCGGGCAGGCTGGAAAAGCTGTGCTTGAACAATCGCGCCTCCACCGAGAGGATCGGGTTGAGCCGTTCATACGCGCCGTTGAACAACTGCGCCCGTTGTGCCCGGCTTACGCTTTCGCCCACCGTTTCGAGCACCTGATCGAGCCGGAAACGCTCAACCGTGTCGCTGAGCAGCGCCGGTGGCCGCTGCCCTTCAACCAAGGCGCGACGCAACTGCGCCTCATGGGTATCGCTGACATACAGGGCGCGTTGGGCGGCCTCGTCGGACAGCTCGTCGCCCTCCGCGCCCAAGCGCCGAAACAGGGCCAGCCCTTCCCATTCCAGCGGCTCGTCAAGCTCGTGCAGCCAGGCGCCCGCCGTGTTGTGGCGCACGGCGGGGCGGTACGCATCGGCGCGCCCCGGGTGCTCCAGATAGCTGCCGTTTTCCCCGTCCCTGACCGAATAAGTGCGCCCTTCCAGAGGCAGCCATTGCTTGCCTTGAAAGTGGTAGAGCCCCTGCGCATCCGGCGTGAGCCCCGCGGGCAAGACGATATCGTGGGCGAAGGGTGCCAGGTCCGGTTTCCACAAGCGGGTCGCGCCATCGGGCAGGCGCACCGGGCGCATCTCCGCGACCGCCAACGGTACTTCCAGCGCCGCGATACCCGCGCCTGACGAAGCACCGCCCAACGCCGCCATCAAGGCCAGGTTCTCGACCACGTCCATCAAATAATCCCAGGCCTGCTCGCGCTCGCCCGCGGCCATGCTGTCGATGCCTTCGTACACTTCGTAGCTCAACTGCACGGCCGCGACCGCCATCATCACCGCGCCCAACCCGGGCACCACAAAAGCCGCGACGTTCAGCACGGCGAAGCTGACCTCGCCGAAGTAGCGCAGTTTGTCCATCAACGACTTGTGGTCTTCGTCGGCCGTCGGCACGGCGTGAAACAAGGCATCGTCCTTCAGGGCCGCGATCTTCTGCTGCACCAGTTTCAAAAAAATACTGCGGCCGAAGGGAAGATCGCTCAGTTTGAGGCTGGCGTCGTTGTCCTCGCCCTCTTCATACCAGCCCCCGCTATTCCAGACCTTGGGATGAAAAGCGCGCTGCAACGTCCCGAACAGTTCCGCGCTGTGGCGCGCCGGCACAAACCGCTGGAAGAACTTCAGATAGTCCGGCTCGCGCAACTTGTCCCGCAGCGCCTCGCTGAAGTGGGCGAACGAGGCATATTCCCTGAGCGGCCCGAACGGGTCGTCGGGAATGTAAACAATCAGCGGTTCATTGCGATTCAGGCCATCCCAGCGTGGGTAACTGGTGGGCAGCGAACCGGGCGAGTAGCTGCCAATGATCACGATGCTTTTCAGTTCAACATCCCACGCACCGAGAAAGCCGCTCACCAGCGGCGCGCCGGAAAGCACCGGTCCATTGCTGAATGATTTGACGGCGTCATACATGCGTTCGCTGATATCGCCTTTCAGGCAGGCGAGATGCAGTTGAAGCAAAAAGGCCGAGCGCTCGAAGTCCTCGAACAGGCGCTGAGTGGCTTCACCGGCAGGTGCCGATGCCCCGGCGAGCACCGATTCGATCAACGCCTGGTATTGCCCTCCCAGGTCGAGGGTGCGGCAGAGGGCGGCAAATTGTTCCGGCACGATATCGAGGGTGGGGCCTTGCAGGGTCTCGGTGGAGCTCAACGCAACGTAGACCATCGATTCATGGGGCGGATTGGCCATGCCCGACGCTTCGGTTTCCCACGCTTCGAAGTTCTGCAGCGCGGCGAGCAGTAACGGCTGGGTCGCCGCCCTTACGGCGTTGTAGCTCGCCACCACCGGGTCCCGGGATGCGGCAACGAATGAACCATCGACGTGCACGCGGCCGGCATGAAACAGGTAGGTGCCGCGCACATCGAGGTCCATGCCGAACTGCTGGCTGATCGCGGCCTTGAGCAGCGGCTCGGCAAAGGCCTCGAGGGTGGGAATCCGCGCCAGCAGCGCATTGACCTGCGCCTCGTAACGACGGTGCTGCGCGTAGGCCTCTTGCACGTACGCACCGACGTGAGGCTTGTCACGCAGGGCCTTCTCGATCCAGGGCGAAGCCTCCCGACCGGCTGAACGCAACGCCTGCCGTGTCGCTTGCGGTGAGTCGAGCAACCAGTCGGGAACGTTGCGTCCAATGGATTCAACACGGGCATCGTGCGGGGCTACGGGTTCTGTTTTGCGCGTCGCAGAACGTTGTGAATCGGCCATGAGCATACCTGCTGGCGTTGGTTGGGTTGGCGGAGGGTATAAGCCCGCCGCCTCGCCAAACAACGTCAATCCGCCCCTGGAAACCCCCGCACTTCCATCAGCAATTCAGCGGCTTCAAGCACATAAATAACACCCCGCCATGGGTCAGTACTTCGCGCCTTCGCGGCGGGTCAGTTCCCCGATCAGTTGCCGTTCATCGTTGCGAAGCTGTTCTTCCAGCGCCTTGACCCGGGCACCGAGTTCATCCGCGGTGTCGCCGGGATACAGGTCTGTCAGCTCCAGCACCCGGGCCTGGAAGTTGCCCTTGAGGTCGTTGAAACGATCGCTGTTGGTTTCCCGCAGGTACTCCACCCAGAAATCCCGCTGGCTCGCAAAATCCAGGAATTCCTGGCCCTGCTCGGCCTGGTGCACCTGCATCAAAGCGCTATCCAGCTCACCCGGCCGGATGTGCGCGGCGAACTGATAGAGCATCTTGCCGGGAGGGACAGGCAGATCGAGCTCATTCGCCCAATGCAGGCGGTAGGCCAGGCGTACTTCGGCCTCGTCCCGGCCGCCCGATTCGCGCCGCGCGCAATCGTCCAGCGCCTGCGAGCGGAACAGGCGTCGGGTCAATTGATAAAGGGTTTGCCCACGCGCTTGCTCGGGCACATCGCGCAGCGACTGACGGATGTGCAACTGCAGTTCCATCTGGTTGAACTCCAGCCGGATGCCGTCCGGGCAGGTGTCATGGCTGCGCACCTGGCGCAGCGGTTCCTCCGCCATGCCGTTGAGCGTCAGGCGAAACTCAGTGTCTTGCGCCGCGGCGGCAAGCACCCGCCAGACACGCTCAACCAATTCAGGTCGGGTGCTGGCGTCACGGTAGTCCGCGGTATGCCGCAAACGGCCAACCAGCCCCAGCAGCTCCTTCGCGTCATGGCCGGCGTCGAGCTGCCGCCAGATGTCACGACGCCCTTCGCTCCGGTCCTCCGCGCCCGCCAGCCACGGCTCGACGGCGGAGGCCCTCGGCCCCGGCTCTCCATTGCTGTGCAACTGCTCGGAGCCATCGACGTCGGATTCGGAGAATTCCGAATCCGAGTCGTGGCGATCCGGGACCAGCCTGCGGATCTCCTCGGGCACATCCATATGGAAGGTGTAAGGGCGGTTCCACGACTGCGAGACATACGCCTGGCGGATCATGTCGTCCGTCAATGGGTTGCCGGTGAGGGCAATTTCGACATGGATATTGGGATTGGAATTGCGGCGGTTATCCAGCAGGTATTGCGGCAGTTCGCTGATCGAGTTGTATTCCAGGCCGAGCATTTCCACCAACTCCGGGAGCAATTCGTCGAGCCAGGCCGGCCACGCCTGCAACCCGACGTTGTTCAGGCTCAGCAGCGTCCAATAGCGGTCCAGCATCGGCGTGCAGTCCAGGATGTTGCCCATGATGTTGCCGTCGAGGCCCAGGTAGGTGAGCTCGGGGATGCTGCAAAGAAACGCGATGGCCGTCTGATCGATCGTCAGGCCCTGGTCGTTCAGCGCCAGGGCGGTCAGTTCCGGCAATTCGAGCAGCGCCGGCGGCAGTACCGTCAACGGCGTGACATGGCCCGTCAGCTTCAAGCCCCTCAACTTGGAAAAGCGCCGCAGGAATTGATTGAATTGTTCGATATCCGCGACAGGCCGGATCAACTCCATTTGCTCCACACCCTGGTAAAAAAAAGCAGGCAATGTCTGCGGGAAATCGCGAAGGGCAATCGCGTCCAGCCGCAGGCGCGGGACGTTCAGCGCGCTCCTTTCGCGCCAGAACGCCAGAAGCGTGTCGCGGACGCGACGACGCGCCAGCAATTGCTCCTCGCTCGGCGCGGTGGTTGAGGTGGACGCCTCGACCCACTGCTCCAGCGCCTCGTTCAATACGCTGTGCTCGTCCTTCAACTGCTCGAAGTCACGCTGAGACTGAAGCGGGTCGAGGTCGAAACTGAACCGGCGATCCGCCCCCTCACCGAACCGCAGTTGCCGGATGGTCGGGACCGTCAAGCGATTGCGCACGAGTGACAGCCGGGTCGCCGGCGTTGCCGCCATCACCGTGTTGTCCAGCAGCCACGCCGGCAAGCGGCTGATCGCGTTGTCCGCCAGGGAGACTTCGGCAAGATGGCCGAGCGCGGTGCTGTCGAGCCATTCAGGCCAGCTCGCGAGGTGCATGCGCTGCAACCCGAGGTAGCGCAGGTTCAGGTTCATGACCGTCAGGGGCGTCTCGCCCTGGCCAGGCAGGTCGGCGGCGTCACCGGCTGCGCCCAGCCTGTTCCCGCTCAGGTCGAGCCGCTCCAGGTGTGCCAGGCCGCGCAGGCGGTCGAGCGCCTCCTGCGTGACGTTGAGCGCCACATCGGTCAACGCCAGGCTGCGCACCTGAGGCGCCGCCTCCAGCACCGTGGTTATCAGCTCGCGGCTGTTCAGACCATCGACGCTGCGCACGGCCAGCGACGCCGCCTGAGGAAAACGCCGGAAAAAATCCGCGAGCGCGGGGCCTGTAGCGCTGTCCGCATGGATCAGTTCCAGGCTGTGCACACGGTCATAGACAAACGCCGGCAACTGCTCGGGAAAGTCCCCCACGCTCACGCTCTCCAGCCGCAAGGACGCGGAGCGCCCGGTCTCCGGCAAGCAGTTGGCTTCCCAGTGGCGCCAGAGCGCTTCGCCAATCCGCGCCCGGCTGATCGAACGAAGCTCGCCCAGGTCAGCGAAGGATGCCGACGCCTGCGCCCATGCGTCGAGGCTGTGCCGCAGCACCTGGTGCTCCTCCAGCAACTGATTGAGGCGCGTATCAATGGCCGCGCGGCTCAAGCCGGCACGATAAAGCTTGTCGAGGATCTGCTCGGGGTTAGCCTCCTGGAATTCGAGCAGGCGGATCTTGTCCAGCACGCTGTCTTCGCTGACGAACCCGGGCAGCACGCCCCTGCCACTCAGCGGGTAACCGCGCCGGCCGTCAGCAAGGCGCATCGGCGAGCGCGCGGACGGCTTGAGCGGTTGCATGCGCAACACCTCGCGCGCCACAGGGCGCGGCAGCAGCGGCAGGTGTTGCACGGCACGCTTGAGGTCCGCGCCCTGGCCCACATGGGGGAAGCCCAGCTCGCTGCGCTGCCGGTCGGGCAACGCGTGCAGCAGCGACGCGTAAAGGTCTTCGCGACCGTGCAACGGCTGGCCGTCCGCGTCATGCGCCTGATACCCGCCTTCCTGCCTGACCAGCACCTTGCGAATCGGTGCATCGGCCGGGCCGACCCGGTCGAGCAAGGCCCCGTGAAACCGCGCCTCACGCAGTTCCAGACGGACCTGGGGCGACCAGCCGGGCAACCTGGCGACGGTGTGCAACAGCAGTTGTTCACTGTCGGCCGTGTCGACCGAGTCCAGATACATGCCTTCATAGGCGCGGGCCAGACGCACGTTGTGCAGATAGGCACGGGCCTCTTCGGCGAGGCGCGCCGGCACTCGCTGGGTCGCCGCCATCTGTTGCAACTCGGCCGGACTGGCGTGCTGCAACACCTCGTCGACGACCGGCACGGGCAAGCCGGGAAAACTGCGGCGAACCACGTCCTGGGCGGGCCTTGAGGCGTAGAGCGCGTCGTAACAGCGGTTGAACAGTTCGGTTCTGCGGGCATGCGCATTGGCACCGTCCCCCTCTTGCTCGATGAAACACCCCAATTCGCGGTCCAGTTGCCAGCGCTGGGCGGTATCGTCGAGCAACGCTGGCGGGCGCTGCGCCTCCGCCAGCGTATGGCGCAAGACCGACTCGGGAGTGCCACTGATCCGCAGGATCCGCAGCGCTTCTTCATCGGAAAAACGCGCCGGGGTGTAGCCCAGCCGACGGAACAGGTACAGCCCTTGCCAGTCCCGCGGCTGATCCAGTTCATGCAGCCAGGCGCCCGCGCCGTTGTGGCGCACACGCGGCTCATAGGCATCACTTCGCACCGGGTGCTCCAGCCGATAGGGCTCCGTTGTCGAGGGTGGCTTGACCGCGTAGGTCCGCCCGTCCAGCGGCCACCACTGTTTGCCCTGATACTCGAAGAGCCCCGACGCATCGGGCGTGAGCCCCGCCGGCAAAACGATGTCGTGGGCGAACGGGGTCAGGTCCGGCTTCCAGAGTCGGGTGCTGCCATCGGGCACGCGCACCGCCCGCATCTGCCCGACCGCGCTCGGCACCTCCAATGCCGGAACGCCCCGGCCACTCGCCCCCAGCGCTCCGAGCGCCGCGACCATGGCGACGTTTTCCAGCACATCCATGAAATAGCCCCAGGCTTGATCACGCTCACCCTTGGCCAGGCTGTCGATGCCTTCGAAGGTTTCATAACTCAACTGGACGGCCATGACCCCCAACATGACCTCGCCGAGGCCGGGCACCACGAACGCGGCGATATTCAGGGCCTGAAAGGCCTTCTCGAAAAAGTACCGCGTTGCCGCGTCGAAGGATTTCTGGTCTTCAAGCGCCGTCGGCACCGCATGGAACAGCCCATCGTCCTTCAGCACGGCCACCTTCTGCCGGAACAGTTCCGAGAGGAAACCGACCGCGAACGGCTGCTCCTCCACCCGCAGCCGGGCTTTGTTGTCGAGTTTCACCTCGTACCAGCCCAAGCTGTTCAAGACCTTGGGGTAGAACGCCTGGTGGATTTTTCCGAACACCAGGGCGCGTTCGCGGGCGGGCACGAAGCGCTCGAAAAAAGACAGGTAGCCAGGCTGAAGCATGCTGTCACGCAACGCTTCGATGAACTGCTGGGACGATGGGTACGCCTGCAACGGGTGAAACGGATCGTCGGGGATATACACCAGCACAGGCTCGATAGCGGTGCTGGACTCGCGGTCCGGGCTGATGACCACGATGCCCGTGAGGGTAACTTCCCATAACCGCAGAAGTTTGCAGGTCAGCGGTTTACCATTCAGCGTGGCCGGCTTGTTTTTCGCGATCTGCCGCAGGGCTTCGCTTGTTGCCTGATCGATAAGGTTGCGCATCGAGGCCATTTGCACCTGAAGCAGGAAGGCCGACTGTTCGAAACTTTTGAATACACCACGCAAGTTGAATGCCGCGGCATCCGGTGCGTCGCCCGGACGGGAAGAAGGGTTAAATACCGACGCGATCAAGGCTTGATACTTGCGCCCCAGGTCCAGTGTTCGACACATCGCCGCAAATTTTTCCGGCGCAATATCAATCACCGTGCCTTCAATTGCTATGCCCTCGATGCGCGCCTTGAAAACAATAACCGACCGGGTATTGCCACTGTCCATGGCACCGGGCGAAGTTTCCCACGCCTCGAAATTCTGCAAGGCCGCCTTGAGCAGCGGTTGCACCGCCGCCGCCATCGCGCCCGGCGGCAACAGCGGTGGGTTGGGAGGAAATCCCACCCCCGCGTCCGCGGCTCGCCGGGCATGAAAAAGATGGCTGTTACGGACATCGACCCGCAGGCCGAAGGTGTCTTGTATCGCGGCGGTGAGCAGCGGCTCGGCGAACGCTTCCGCGCTCGGCAGGCACGCCAGCAGCGCATTCACCTGCTGCTCGTAGAAGCGGTGGTCGGCGTACAGCCGGGCCAATTGCCGGGCGGCGCCCGGATCGGCGCGGCGCGCCTGCTCGAACCAGGGCAAGGGTTTTGCCCCCGCCTGACGCATCGCCCGATGGGTGTCGGAAGAGGCGTTCAACAACCATCCGGGTATTTTGTTTTTAACCGTGGCGTACTGTTCGCTGATGGCAGCATCGCCATTCTTTGACGCGGCGGATAAGTTGACTTCAGGCATGAGAACGACCTTCAACGTTATTGACGGGCCGTCCAGAATAACCAGCGAAAGTTCGACAAACGGTTCAAATAACTTATAGAAACCCCACCGCCAACATCATTATTTCAAACGCATTCACACTATAAATAACACCCTGTTCAAACGTTCCCTGACTGACCCGCGAACGCATGTCGCGCAATAAAAAACAGGTGCGAATGTCCGCGAAATCAATCCCGCAGAACTTCCTCACCTGTTTTTATCGCTGGCTCATACGACCACGCTTGTACGCAAACGCTATGCGTACTTCAGGCCTTCTCTGTTGCTCAGTTCTTCGATCAGGCTGCGCTCATCCCTGGCCAATTGCTCTTCCAATACCTTGATCCTCGCGCTGAACTGGTCGGGAAGATCACCGGGATAAAGATCGGTCACTTCCAGCACCCGGGCTTCGAAGGCGTCCTTCAACGCCCTGAAACGATCGGCGTGCATTTCATGCAGGTACTCCACCCAGAAATCGCGCTGGGCAGCGTAGTCCATGAAGCCTTGGCCGCTTTCGCCCTGCTCAACCTGGAGCAATACGCTGTCGAACTCTCCGGGCCGGATATCGGCATGGGACTGATACAGCATCTTGCTCGGCGGAACCGGCAAATCGAGGCGCTCGGCCCAATGCAGGCGATAGGCAAGACGGACCTCGGCTTCGTCGCGGCTACCGGCCTGCCGGCGCGCGATGTCATCCAGCACCTGCAAGCGGTACAGGCGCCGGGTCAGTCGATAGAGGGTTTGCCCGCGGTCCTGCTCGGAGACATCGCGCAGCGATTGGCGGATGTACACCTGAACTTCCATCTGGTTGAACTCCAGCCGGATGCCATCAGGGCAGGTGTCGTAGTTCTGCACCTGGCGTAGCGGTTCCTCGGCCATGCCATTGAGGATCAGGCACAACTCGGGATCACGAGCCGCCGCATCCAGCACGCCCCATACGCGCTCGACCAACTCCGGGCGCGTCGTCACCCGCCGGTAATCCGCGGTATTGCGCAGGTGCGCCACCATCCCCAGCAGGTCCCGCGCACTGTCGCTCCTGTCGAGTTGCTGCCAGGTGCCGCGGCGCAGTTGATCTTCGTCGCCCGCGGCGGTCAGCCATGGCTCGATGGAGCTGACCATCTCGTCCTGTATTCCACCACCATGGGAGTGGCCGAAATTCTCGGTATCGGAATCCGACACCTCCGAATCCGAATCATGGCTTTCAGGGGGCAGCCTGCGGATCTCCTCCGGCAAATCCATATTGAAGGAGTAAGGTCGGTTGTACGATTCGGAGACATGGGCGCGAACCATCATTTCATGGGACAGCGGATTGCCCCTGAGGACGATATCGGTATGGCCAACTTCACTGCGAAGATTGGCCAGAAGGTATTCCGGCAACTCGCGGATCTGGTTGTTTTCCAGGCACAGCATGTCTATCGATCCGGGCAGCAAGGGGTCGACCCACGCGGGCCAGGACTGCAGGCCGACATCGTTCAGGCTCAAGGTCAGCAGCGGGATGCGATGCCCCAGCACGCTGGCATCCAAAACGGTTCCCATCGTGTTGCCATCGAGCTCCAGGTTCGCCAGTTTCGTGATCCGCCCGAAAAACTCTATGGCCGCCTGGTCAATGGTGAAACCCTGGAAGCAAATCGACAGTGACCTCAACTCAGGCAACTCGAGCAGCGCGTCGGGGAGTTCAAGCAGCGGCGTGACGTGGTCGGTCAATGTCACCGCATCGAGCCTCGGGAAATAACGCAAGAACCGGTTGAGCTGTTGTGTGGTCAGCGTCGGTCGCACCAACTCCAACCGATAAACGACCTCATAGAAAGCGCTCGGCAGCGCCGGGGGAAACTCAGCCAACTCGATCTCATTGAGCCGTAGAACCCGATGGTTCAATGCAGTGGGTTCGCCCCTCCAGAACTCAAGAATGTTGTCGCCGATGCGTCGGCGCATGATCGACTGCTGTGCGCTCAAGGGCGCGCCCGACGAAGACGCCTCGGCCCACTGCTCAAGGATGTCGGACAATGCTTCACGCTCTCGCAGCAGCCGGGTCAGTTCTTGTTCCAGGTACACGGGAACATCCAGGTCGAAGCTGAACCGGTTATCGGCACCCTCGCTCAATCGGAGTGTCTTGATCGTCTGGGTCGAGAGTGGATTGCCCTGGAGCGACAGGCGGGAGCGAGGCGCTCCGGGCTGATTTTCCAGAATATCGCCGGGAAGAATGGTGATCTCGTTATCCATCAACGACACCTCGGCGATAGTGCCCAGCGTGTCGCTGTTGAGCCAGCGCGGCCACACGCCAAAATGCATGCGGTTCAACCCGAGGTAATCCAGGTCGAAGTTGACGGTCTGGATCTGCCGCAGATAGCTCATCTGGTTGCCACTCAGGTCCAGGCGCCGCAGATTCAAGCGGCCGAAAAGGTCGAACTGTTCCTGGGTGAAAAAGGTGCCCATGTCGGTCAACTCAAGATTGCTCAAGTGCAGCTCCGTGGTTTCCAGAGCGCGCTGCACCCGATAGACATCCCTGATGGTTCCCTGGCGCATGGCCAGGGAGGTCAAGCGGGGGAAACGACTGAGGAAACGCGACAGAAAAAGCTGTTCTTCTTTCCAGACCATGCCGATGGAACAGCCATTCAACTCCAGGCCTTGCACACGTTCATGGAAAAAGTCCGGTAGCTGCTCGGGGAAATCGGCCAGGTCGACACGCTCCAGCAGCAAAGGCGCCGCGCCCCCGCGCTCGGGCAAGCTATTGGCTTCCCAGTGACTACAGATCGCCTCGCCAATGTCTCTACGACTGATGAACCGCATGGGATTCGGATCTGCAATCGAGGACGAGGCCAGCGCCCACTCGTCGAGACTGCCGCGTAGCGCGCGCTCCTCGTCCAGCAACTGGTTCAACCGGATGTCGATGGCGGCACGGTCCAGGCCAGCGGTATACAGCGCCCTCAGCACCTCTTCGGGATAGGCGCTGCGAAATTCGAGCAGGCGGATCTTGTCCAGCAGCGTGTCTTCGCTGATGACCCCGGGAAACACGCCTCTCCCGCTCAGCGGATAACCAAACCGGCCATCGGCAAGGCGCATCGGCGATTTGCTGGACGGTTTGAGTGGCTGCATGTTCAGCACCTTGCGCAGCACGTGCCTCGGTAATAGCGGCTGCGCTTGCACCGCCCGCTTGAGCGCCGCGCCCTGGCCGACATGAGGGAATCCCAGTTGAGCCCGTTGCAGGTCCGGCAGGGCGTGCAACAGCGCGGCGTAGAGGTCGTCGCTGCCGTGCAGGTGCCGGCCCTCGGCGTCACGCGCCAGGTAACCCTCGCCCTGCTTTACCAGCACCTTGCGCACCGGCGCATCGGCGGGGCCGACGCTGTCGATCAACGGCCCATGAAACGTGCCATCGCGAACCTCCAGGAGCACCTGAGGCGACCAGCCCGGCAGGGTTTCCAAGGTGTGCAACAACAGCCTGTCGCTGTCGGGGTTGTACACCGATTCCAGGTACACGCCCTCGTATGCACGGGCCAGGCGAGTGCTTTGCAGGTACGCGCGGGCTTCTTCGGCCACCCGCTGGGGCACCCGCTGCTCAGTGCGCAGGCGCTCAAGCTCGGCGGGGTTTGCCTGCTGCAGCAGTTCCTCGGACACCAGGGTGGGCAAGCCGGGGAACGTGCGCTGAATCACCTGTGCCGTCTCACTCGGACGAAGGGCCCGGTAGCGCGTGTTGAACCAGGTTCTTCTCGCGCTGATGGCGCCCTGCGACTCGGCTGCACTTGCGCCGATGGCTGCCACCGACTCACGGTCGAGCTTCAAACGCTGCGCCGTGTCTACCAGCAAGGCCGGCGGGCGCAGGCCTTCCGCCAAGGCGTGGCGCAATACCGACTCGGAACTGCCGCTGATTCGCAGGACACGAAGGGCTTCCTCATCGGAAAACTCATCGCTGGCAACGCCCAGCCGCCGCAACAACCTGACGCCCTGCCACTCCAGCGGCTGATCCGCCTCATGCAGCCAGGCACCCGCCTGATTGTGGCGCACGCCTGGCTCATACGCGTCAGGTCGAGTGGGGTGCTCCAGCCGGTACGGCTCCGGCTTGACCGCGTAGGTCTGCCCGTCCAGTGCCAGCCACTGCTTGCCTTGATACTCATACAAACCCAGCGCGTCGGGCTTGAGGCCCGCGGGCAGGACGATGTCGTGGGCATAGGGCCGCACGTCCGGTTTCCACAAGCGGGTACTGCCGTCCGCCAGCCGCACCGGCCGCATCGGCGTCACCGCCTCGGGCACCGCCACCGCGGGAATCCGCCCGCCTCCCGCGGAAACGGCGCCCAAGGCGACGACCAGCGCCACATTGTCCACCACATCCATCAGGTAGCCCCAGGCCTGGTCCTTTTCGCCCTGAGCCAGGCTTTCGATACCTTCATAGACTTCATAACTCAACTGCGCGGCCATCACGCCCAGCATCACCTCGCCCAGGCCCGGCACCACGAACGCGGCGATATTGAGGACGTCGAAGGCTTTTTCGAAAAAGTACGCCAGCTTATCCATCAGCGACTTGTGGTCTTGCTCCGCGGTCGGCACCGCATGAAACAACCCGTCGTCCCTGAGCACGGCAGCTTTTTGCTCGCACAGCCGGAAGATCAACGCCCCGGAAAAGGCTTCATCTCTCAGGTGCAGCCTCGCCTCGCGGTCCAGCGTCGGCTCATACCAGCCAAACTGGCTGTTCCAGATTTTTGGATGGAACGCCTGGTCAAGCTTGCCGAACACCACGCCGCGGTGGCGCGCGGGGACGAAGCGCTGGAAAAAGTCCAGGTAGCCTGGCTGCAACATGCTCTCGCGCAGCACATGGAGAAACTGCACCGACGAGTCATACTCGCGCAGCGGGTTATACGGATCATCGGGCAGGTAGACCACCAGGTTTTCCACGCCAGCGTGCGTTTCCCGGCCCAGGCGAAAGACCACGACGCCGGTCAACCTCACGTCCCAAAGTTGCAAATAACTGCAACGAGGATGTTCAAGGGACGTCTCTTTCGCCAGCGCCATCAGTGCCAACTGCGTCGCTTGGCTGATGGCGTTCTTCAAGTAGGCAATCTGCACTTGAAGTTCAAAGGCCGATTGTTCGAAACGCTGGAAAAGATCACGCGGGTTTGTCGCGGTATCGCCAGGTCTGGAAACAGGGTTGAGCGTCGCCTGTATCAGCGCTTGATATTGGCCACCCAAATCGAGGCTCCGGCACAATGCCGCGAACCGTTCAGGCGCGATATCGATTACCGGGCCCTCAATCTCCACCCCGTGAAGCGGGTACGCGGAGAAAATCGCCGCTCTGGCAATGCGCCCGTTGTCCATTGCCCCCGCCACCGTTTCCCAGGCCTCGAAGTTCTGTAATGCCGAGGTGAGCAATGACTGGGTGGCCGCCTTCAACAGCCGCTGCGCCAACACGGCCGGATCTTGCGAGAGGCTTTCGAAGGGAACCTCTACGGCGGCGCGCCGGGCATGGAACAAAAAGCTGGTGCGCACATCGAGATCCAGCCCGAACGCCTCCTTGATTGCCGCCTTGAGCAGCGGTTCGGCAAACACCTCGGCTGTCGGCAAATGCGCCAGCACTTGATTGACCTGTTGTTCGTCGCGCCAATGACCGGCGTAGATGTCCTGCATCTGACGGGCAACGTCCGGGCGGCTTAGCCGAGCCTGTTCGAACCAGGACGGCGCGGTGGCATGTGCCTCGCGTAATGCTCGGCGGGTTTGCGAAGAGGCCTGTTTGAGCCAGTCGGGAATCTTGCCTTCGACCGTAGCGAAGTGTTCACTTTCCGCAGACTCTTCATTTACCAACGCCGTTGCAGCACCCATAACTTCAGACATTAGAGCGGCCTTTATCACATTGACAGGCACTCCAGCGTAACGGCCGCCCCGGTAATAAAAAGCTCAAATAACTCATTGAAATCATGAGTATTGGATCAAGACTTCAAACGTATATCGACTATAAATAACACCCCGAACTTAATAACTTTATCGCGCGTATTCGATCGCGATAAACCCGCTCGCCCTCCCCCCGCGACCCGCGGCACGACCAGCCCTTGCGGCGGGAATCTGCCCGGAGGCGTTTCCGATCCGCACGGGATGTATTATCGTGGCTGCTTGCGCAAGATGCGTGGCCTGACCATTCAGGCATTTGCCAACCGATCGAGGGTGCCATGAGCAACGAAAGCATTAACTGGGACAAGCTGGGCTTCGACTACATCAAGACCGACAAGCGCTACCTTTCCTACTTCCGTAACGGCGAGTGGGACCAGGGCACCCTGACTGAAGACAACACCCTGCACATCAGCGAAGGCTCCACCGCGCTGCATTACGGCCAACAGTGCTTCGAAGGCCTCAAGGCCTACCGCTGCAAGGACGGCTCGATCAACCTGTTCCGCCCTGACCAGAACGCCCTGCGCATGCAGCGCAGTTGCGCCCGCCTGCTGATGCCGCAAGTGCCGACCGAAGCCTTCATCGAAGCCTGCAAGCAAGTGGTCAAGGCCAACGAACGTTTCGTGCCGCCACACGGCAAGGGCGCGCTGTACCTGCGTCCATTCGTGATTGGCGTCGGTGACAACATCGGCGTGCGGACCGCGCCGGAATTCATCTTCTCGATCTTCGCCATCCCGGTCGGCTCGTACTTCAAGGGCGGCATGACCCCGCACAACTTCGTGATCTCCGGCTACGACCGTGCCGCGCCACAAGGCACCGGCGCGGCCAAGGTCGGCGGCAACTACGCGGCCAGCCTGATGCCAGGTTCCGAAGCCAAGAAAGCCGGCTTCGCCGATGCCATCTACCTGGACCCGATGACCCACAGCAAGATCGAGGAAGTCGGTTCGGCCAACTTCTTCGGCATTACTGGCGACAACGAATTCATCACCCCGAAATCGGCGTCCGTGCTGCCAGGCATCACCCGCCTGTCGCTGATGGAACTGGCCGCCTCGCGCCTGGGCCTGAAAGTCATCGAAGGCGACGTGCTGATCGACGAAATCGCCAAGTTCAAGGAAGCCGGCGCCTGCGGTACTGCCGCGGTCATCACCCCGATTGGCGGCATCCAGTACAACGACAAACTGCACGTGTTCCACAGCGAAACCGAAGTCGGCCCGGTCACCCAGAAGCTCTACAACGAGCTGACCGGCATCCAGAGCGGTGACGTCGAAGCGCCAGCGGGCTGGATCGTCAAGGTCGCCTGACGCTCTTCCCTCGATAGTCCGATAGCTGGACAAAAAGCCGCTGAGCGGCGATCAGGCTGTTTTCAACACAGCAAGGTCGCCGCTCAGCGGCTTTCTTACATGAATTTTTCTTTAGGACGGGCGCTGTCTATTCTTTGGCACAATCGAATCTCCACCCGCCGCCCAGGTAAAAGCATGCCCCGCGTACTGACTATCGAAGACGATGCCGTCACTGGCCAGGAAATCGTCGCCGAACTTTCCAGCCACGGCCTGGAGGTCGATTGGGTCGACAACGGCCGCGAAGGTCTGGCCCGTGCAATCGCCGGTGGCTACGACCTGATCACCGTCGACCGGATGCTCCCGGAGGTCGATGGCCTGACCATCGTCACCACCCTGCGCAACCTGAAGATCGCCACGCCGATCCTGATGATCAGCGCCCTCTCCGATGTCGATGAACGGGTTCGCGGCCTGCGTGCCGGCGGCGACGACTACCTGACCAAACCCTTCGCCTCCGACGAGATGGCCGCCCGCGTCGAGGTGCTGCTGCGGCGCAACAGCGTGCCGATGACCCAGACCCGCCTGCAGGTCGCCGACCTGCAACTGGACCTGATCAGCCACGAAGCCCGGCGCGGCGAGCAGTCGCTCAACCTGCTGCCCACCGAGTACAAACTGCTGGAATTCCTCATGCGTCACGCCGGCCAGGTCATCACCCGGATGATGATTTTCGAGGAAGTCTGGGGCTATCACTTCGACCCCGGCACCAACCTGATCGACGTGCATATCGGCCGCCTGCGCAAGAAGATCGACGCGCCCGGCCAGACACCGCTGATTCGCACCGTGCGGGGCTCCGGCTATGCCATTGCCGAACCCGTCTAAAGGCTGGAGCTCGTCAACCAGCCGCTTGCTGGCGCTGTACAGTTTTCTGTTCGTGGCCTGGAGCAGCATCCTCATGGGGGTGCTGTATTTCGAAGTTTCCAGCTACCTGAACAAACTCACCCGTCATTCGTTGCTGCAACGCCAGCACCTGTTCGCCCACATGAGCGGCAAGCAACTGGATGACGCGCTGATCGCCAGCCAGGCCTTCGAAGAACGCAGCTTCGACGCCTACGGCCTGTTCGATCCGCAGTTCAACCCGCTGGGCGGGCAGATCCGCCAGATGCCCGCCGAACTGGGCCTGGACGGGCGCATCCATGAAATCAGCCGCTGCCTCGACGCCGACGACCCGCGCCTGCCGCGAGACAGTTGCGACGCCGTGGCGATCAAGGTCCACGATGGTCGCTGGCTGGTGCTGATGCGGGACAACGGCTCGCTGTTCGTCGTCACGCGGATCATTCTGCATGCCCTGCTCTGGGGCCTGTCGCTGACCATCATTCCCGGCATCGCCGGCTGGTACTGGCTGCGTCGCCGCCCGTTGAAACGCATCCGGGCAATCCAGGCCACCGCCGAGCAGATCGTCGCCGGCGACCTGACCCGGCGCCTGCCGCTGTCGCAACGCCGCGACGAACTGGACATGCTCGCCGCCATCGTCAACGCCATGCTCGACCGTATCGAACGGCTGATGCACGAGGTCAAGGGCGTCTGCGACAACATTGCCCACGACCTGCGCACCCCGCTGACCCGCCTGCGCGCCCAGCTCTACCGCATCCGCCAGCAGGCCGGCGATGACGCGCCGCAAGCCGAGGCGATGGAACAGGCGATCGCTGAGACCGACACGCTGATGGCGCGTTTCCGCGGGCTGCTGCGGATCAGCGAACTGGAAGACCGCCAGCGCCGCGCCGGCTTCGTTGAACTGCAGGCCCGGGCGCTGCTGGAAGAGCTCCACGATTTCTACCTGCCGCTGGCGGAAGATGGCGAGATTGCCCTTGAACTGCGTGTCGCCGAACCGCTACCGGCGCTGTTCGGTGACCATGAATTGCTGTTCGAGGCCCTGGCCAACCTGGTGGGCAACGCCATCAAATTCACCCCGGCCGGCGGACGGGTGCGCATCAGCGCCGACAGCGATGCCGATGGCGTGCATATCGCGGTGGAAGACAGTGGTCCGGGGATTCCCGAAGAGGAACGCGAGACGGTATTGAAGCGCTTTTACCGCAGCGAGGAAGGCCACCGCCATGCCGGCTTCGGCCTGGGGCTGTCGATCGTCGCGGCGATCGTCGACCTGCACGGGTATCAGTTGGAGGTGGGGGAAAGCGAGTGGAGTGGTGCGCGGTTGGTGGTGCACTGCAGAGGCCAGGTGTAGCGCGGTCCCTGCAGGAGCGGGTTGACCCGCGATTGCGTTGGTGGAGTCACTATCGCAATCGCGGGTAAACCCGCTCCTACAGGGCCATGCGCCCCAAGCCGGGATCAGTCAGCCAGACGCCAGGTGGTCTCGCCCTTCTTGTCTTCCAGCACCACACCCATGGCCGCCAACTGATCGCGAATCCGGTCGGACTCGCCCCAGTTCTTGTCGGCCCGCGCCTGCAGGCGCGCCTGGATCAGGGCCTCGACTTCAGCCGCGTCAACCTTGCCTTCGGCACCGGCACGCAGGAAATCATCGGCGTCCAGTTGCAGCACACCCAGCAGCCCCGCCAGCTCACGCAGGCGACCCGCCAGGCCGGCGGCAGTCTGTGCATCGCTCTCGCGCAGACGGTTGATCTCGCGCACCAGGTCGAACAGCACGGCGCAGGCTTCCGGCGTACCGAAGTCGTCGTTCATCGCCGTGGCGAAGCGCTCGACATACTCGTCGCCACCTTGCGGCGCCACCACCGGCAGGCCGCGCAAGGCGTGATAGAAACGCTCCAGCGCGCCTTTCGCGTCGCGCAGGCTGTCCTCGGAGTAGTTGATCGCGCTGCGGTAATGGCTCGACACCAGCAGGTAGCGCACCACCTCCGGGTGATACTTTTCGAGTACGTCGCGGATGGTGAAGAAGTTGTTCAACGACTTGGACATCTTCTCGCCGTTGATACGGATCATCCCGCAGTGCATCCACGCATTGGCGTACTGCTTGCCGGTCGCGGCCTCGCTCTGGGCGATCTCGTTCTCGTGGTGCGGGAACTCCAGGTCGCTGCCGCCGCCGTGGATGTCGAAGCTCTCGCCCAGGCAGCAGGTGGACATCACCGAGCACTCGATGTGCCAGCCCGGACGACCCGCGCCCCACGGCGACGCCCAGCTCGGCTCGCCCGGCTTGGCGGCTTTCCACAGGACGAAGTCCAGTGGGTCCTGCTTGGACTCGTCCACTTCGATCCGCGCGCCGATGCGCAGGTCTTCGATCTTCTTGCGCGACAGCTTGCCGTAGCCGACGAACTTGCCGACGCGGTAGTACACGTCACCGTTGCCCGGCGCGTAAGCGTAGCCCTTGTCGATCAGGGTCTGGATCATTGCGTGCATGCCGGGGATATGGTCGGTGGCACGCGGCTCGAGGTCCGGCGGCAGGATGTTCAGGCGCCGCTCGTCCTCGTGCATCGCGTCGATCATGCGCGCGGTCAGGGCGTCGAACGTCTCGCCGTTCTCGTTGGCGCGGTTGATGATCTTGTCATCGATGTCGGTGATGTTGCGCACGTAGGTCAGGTCGTAGCCGCTGTAACGCAGCCAGCGGGTGACCAGGTCGAAGGCGACCATGCTGCGGCCGTGGCCGAGGTGGCAGAAGTCGTACACGGTCATGCCGCAGACGTACATCCGCACCTTGTTGCCGTCCAGCGGTTTGAAAACTTCCTTGGTCTTGCTCAGCGTGTTGTAGATGTTAAGCACGAAAATTCCTCAGCTACCCCAGGAGTCACGCAGGGATACGGTGCGGTTGAATACCGGACGGCCTGGACGGGAGTCTTTCAGGTCGGCGCAGAAGTAGCCTTCGCGCTCGAACTGGAAGCGGTCTTCAGGCTGGGCATTGCCCAGCGACGGCTCGGCACGACAACCGGTGAGCACCTGCAGCGAATCCGGGTTGATGTTGTCGAGGAAGCTGCCGCCCTCTTCGGCTTTCTCCGGGTTCGCCGCGCGGAACAGGCGGTCGTACAGACGCACTTCGCACTCGACGCTGGCGTCGGCCGGAACCCAGTGGATCACGCCCTTGACCTTGCGGCCCTCGGGGTTCTTGCCCAGGGTGTCGGGGTCGTAGGAGCAGAGCAGTTCGACGATGTTGCCGTCGGCATCCTTGATCGCCTCGTCGGCGCGGATCACGTAGCTGCCGCGCAGGCGCACTTCACCGGCGGGTTCCAGGCGCTTGTAGCCCTTCGGCGGCTCTTCCATGAAATCGTCACGGTCGATGTACAGCTCGCGGGCAAACGGCAGGGCGCGCACGCCCATGTCTTCCTTCGGATGGCGCGGCAGTTCGAGGTTTTCGACCTGGCCTTCCGGGTAGTTGGTGATGGTCACTTTCAGCGGGCGCAGCACGCACATGGCACGCGGCGCGGTGCGGTCGAGGTCGTCACGAATGCTGAATTCCAGCATGGACATGTCGACCACGCCGTCGGAACGGTTGGTGCCGATCATTTCGCAGAAATTGCGGATCGAGGCCGGGGTGTAGCCGCGGCGACGGAAACCGGACAGGGTCGACATGCGCGGGTCGTCCCAACCTTCGACGTGCTTCTCGTCGACCAGTTGCTTGAGCTTGCGCTTGCTGGTGATGGTGTAGTTCAGGTTCAGGCGGCTGAACTCGTACTGGCGCGGCTTGGCCGGCACCGGCAGGTTGTCGAGGAACCACTCGTACAGCGGACGATGACCTTCGAACTCCAGGGTGCAGATGGAGTGGGTGATGCCTTCGATGGCGTCGGACTGGCCGTGGGTGAAGTCGTAGTTCGGGTAGATGCACCACGTGTCACCGGTCTGGTGGTGGTGGGCATGACGGATGCGGTAGAGGATCGGGTCGCGCAGGTTCATGTTCGGCGACGCCATGTCGATCTTCGCCCGCAGCACGCGCTCGCCGTCCTTGAACTCGCCGGCTTTCATGCGGGCGAACAGGTCCAGGTTTTCCTCGACGCTGCGCTCGCGGAACGGGCTGTTCTTGCCCGGCTCGGTCAGGTTGCCGCGGTATTCCTTGGCTTGCTCAGGGGTCAGGTCGCAGACATAGGCGTTGCCCGACTTGATCAGATCCACGGCCCAGTCGTGCAGTTGATCGAAGTACTGCGAGGCGTAGCGCACCGGACCGGTCCATTGGAAGCCCAGCCACTTGATGTCTTCCTGGATGGCGTCGATGTACTCCTGGTCCTCTTTGGCCGGGTTGGTGTCATCGAAACGCAGGTGGCAGGCACCGCCGAATTCCTTGGCCAGGCCGAAGTTCACGCAGATCGACTTGGCGTGACCGATGTGCAGGTAACCGTTGGGCTCAGGCGGGAAACGGGTGACGATGCTGCTGTGCTTGCCCGAGTCCAGGTCGGCCTGCACGATCGGGCGCAGGAAATTGACGGGAACGGCGGGCGCGCCTTTGGCGGCATTGGGAGCGGTGTCAGCAGTGGGCTTGCTCATAGGATCCTTGGAATTCTGGTCTTCGGCCCGGGTAGGCCGCGTCAAACAAAGCGCTTATCATAGCCGAAGCGGTCGCGCTGCCGACAGCACCGCGCCGACAAACCGGCGCTAATATGGGCAGGCACCGCAAAAAAATCTGCGCAATGAACGTATCGCCGACGCCAGAGCGGGCGTCAGGGTCAAATACACCGTTGTACACCCCTCCTTCCCACATGCCTTGAGAGAGCGAATTTCAGCATGGCCAAAGTCAAACTGAGCACCAACCACGGCGACATCATCCTGCAACTGGATGCCGAGAAAGCCCCGAAAACCGTGGAAAACTTCGTCCAGTACGTTAAAGAAGGCCACTTCGACAACACCGTGTTCCACCGTGTCATCAAGGGCTTCATGATCCAGGGCGGCGGCTTCGAGCCTGGCATGACCCAGAAGAAAACCCGCGCCACCATCCAGAACGAAGCGGATAACGGCCTGAAGAACACCAAGTACAGCATCGCCATGGCCCGCACCATGGAGCCGCATTCGGCGTCTGCGCAGTTCTTCATCAACGCCTCCAACAACGACTTCCTCAACCACAGCGGCAAGAACGTGCAGGGCTGGGGTTACGCGGTATTCGGTGAAGTGACCGAAGGCCAGGACATCGTCGACGCTATCGAAGGCGTGGCCACCGGCTCCAAGTCCGGCCACCAGGACGTGCCGAAAGAAGACGTGATCATCGAGAAAGCCGAGATCATTGAGTGATACTGCTGATCTCCGATCTGCATCTGCAAGAAGAACGCCCGGACATTACCCGGGCGTTTCTTGATCTGCTGGCAACCCGCGCCCGCGATGCTCAAGCGTTATACATCCTGGGCGACTTTTTCGAGGCCTGGATCGGCGATGACGGCATGACGCCGTTCCAGACTTCAATCTGCCAGGCCCTGCGTACGCTGAGCGACAGCGGCACCCAGGTGTTCCTGATGCACGGCAACCGCGACTTCCTGATCGGCAAGGCCTTCTGCAAGGCCGCGGGCGTCACCCTGCTGCGCGACCCGAGCGTGGTCGAAATGGGCGGCGAACCGGTGCTGCTGATGCACGGCGACAGCCTGTGCACCCGCGACGAAGCCTACATGAAGCTGCGTCGCACCCTGCGCAACCCGCTGAGCCTGTGGATCCTGCGCCACCTGCCGCTGGCCACCCGGCGCAAGCTGGCACGCAAGCTGCGCAGCGAAAGCAAGACGCAGACCCGCATGAAAGCCACCGACATCATCGACGTGACCGCCGAGGAAGTGCCGCGAATCATGCAGCAGCATGGAGTGCACACCCTGGTCCACGGCCACACCCATCGGCCGGCGATCCACAAGCTCACTCTTGATGACGGCAGCGCCGGCCGGCGCATCGTCCTGGGCGACTGGGACCGGCAAGGCTGGGCCTTGCAGGTGGATGAGCAGGGCTTTCAACTGGCCCCGTTCGCGTTCGCCTGACCCTCCGCTTCGCGGCCAGCCCGCGAAGCGCTCCCCTCCTCCTCCGAAAGTCGTCAACGACGGCCTTCTGCCTCGGGCCACAGCACTTTGCGCACGCAGCTTCAGGTGCGTATCTGTCTTCGCCAATCGCTTACGTTGCGCACAGTCAATGGCGGACAGACACGCTGCTTGCCAGTGATATCGTAGCGCCACCGTGTGAACTGAATCACACGAAGTCCGCGAACATGGATGCCGGAAACCATCGAATAGACGGGGCGAATTCCGAAAAGCCAGATGAGTAGGAACTTAATCAAGGAGTGAGATGCAATGAGTGCTCAAGCGCAAATCGTTGGTGGCTGGTCTGCTTATCACCCACTGACTGCTCAGGACAAAAAAGTATTCCAGGAAGCCCTGCACGGCTTCGTCGGCGTGCAGTACACGCCGTTGGAAGTGTCGACTCAGGTGGTCAACGGTACCAACTACCGCTACCTGAGCAATGCCCAAGTACCGGGCAGCGAACTGATTTACAAAGTAATCGTGTCGATCTACGCACCGACCAACGGCGCGCCGCACATCACCGGCATTCAGCAGATCTGAATGCTCTGCCCCGGGCGCGTTGACCGCGCCCGCGGGTTTCAGCCAATTCCTTCCTCAATGCCCGGCCGAAACCGGCCCCGCCTTCGCCGCGAACGGCGGCTTGGCCAGCCACACCAGCAAGATCAACCCGACGAACACCCAGCCCATCAGGGTGAAGTAATCCACCGTCGACATCATGTACGCCTGACTGCTGAGCATCTGTTCCAGTTGCCGGTATGACGCGCCCCCTGCCCCGCCCATCTGGTTCAGCGCTTCGCGGGTTGCCGGTTCGTAAGTGCTGATGCTTTCGCTCAGGTAAGCATGGTGCTGGTCAGCGCGGCGGATCCAGATCCAGGTGGTCAACGACGCGGCGAAGCTGCCGCCCAACGTACGCAGGAAGGTCGCCAGGCCGGAGCCGTCGGCAATCTGCTGCGGCGGCAGGTCAGAGAGCAGGATGCTCAGGGTCGGCATGAAGAACAGCGCCACGCCGATGCCCATAAACAACTGCACCAGGGCCACATGCTGGAAGTCCACCTCATGAGTGAACTCCGCCCGCATGAAGCAGCTCGCGCCGATCGCCAGGAACGCCAGACCGGCCAGCAGGCGCAGGTCGAAGCGGTGCGCGTACTTGCCGACAAAAGGCGACAGCAGCACCGGCAGCAAGCCGATCGGTGCCACCGCCAACCCGGCCCAGGTCGCGGTGTAGCCCATCTGCGTCTGCAGCCATTGCGGCAGGATCAGGTTGATGCCGAAGAAGCCGGCGTAGCCGCCCACCAGCACGATGGTGCCGATGCGGAAGTTGCGGTGCACGAACAGCCGCAGGTTGACCACCGGGTGCTTGTCGGTCAGTTCCCAGATGATGAACACCGCGATGAACACCACGGAAATCAGGCTGCCGATGATGATGAAGTTCGACTCGAACCAGTCCAGGTCGTTGCCTTTGTCGAGCACGATCTGCAAGGCGCCGACCCCGATGATCAGGCTCAGCAGGCCGATGTAGTCCATCGGCTGGCGGCTGGTCTGCACCGGCCGGGTGCGCATCTGCTGGCGAACCACGGCGGCGGCGAACAAGCCGATGGGGATATTGATGAAGAAGATCCACGGCCAGCTATAGCTGTCGGTAATCCAGCCACCGAGAATCGGCCCGGCGATTGGCGCCACCACCGTGACCATCGCCAACAGCGCCAGGGCCATCCCGCGTTTCGCCGGCGGATAGACGGCGATCAACAGGGTCTGGGTCATCGGGTACAGCGGCCCGGCGACTACGCCCTGAATAACGCGGAAGCCCACCAGTTCCGGCATCGACTGCGAAATGCCGCAGAGGAACGACGCCAGCACGAACAGCAGGGTCGCCCAGATGAACAACTTGACCTCGCCAAAGCGCCGGCTGAGCCAGCCGGTCAGCGGCAAGGCGATGGCGTTGCTCACCGCGAACGAGGTGATGACCCAGGTGCCCTGCTCCGAACTGACGCCGAGGTTGCCGGAAATGGTCGGCAACGCCACGTTGGCGATGGTGGTGTCGAGCACCTGCATGAAGGTCGCGAGCGACAGGCCAATGGTGGTCAGCAGCAGGCTCGGCGGGGTGAACGAAGCCTGGTTGCTCATCGCTGGGCAGTCTTGTCGCTGGCGCTGTTGTCGTGGATCAACCGGGCGATCAACGTGTCGGCCTCGGCCAGTTGACGGTCATACACCTGGGTGGCGAAGGTCGCCTTCTGCGGCGCCTGCTGCGCCAGTACCGGACCGCTCTGGTCGTGCAGATCGACGTCGACCGTGGTCGACAGGCCGATGCGCAGCGGGTGCTGGGTCAGTTGCTCGGGGTTGATGTGCACCCGCACCGGGACGCGCTGGACGATCTTGATCCAGTTGCCGGTGGCGTTCTGCGCCGGCAGCAGGGCGAACGCACTGCCGGTGCCGGCGCCGAGGCTGTCGATGGTGCCGCTGTACTTGACGTCGCTGCCGTAGAGGTCGGTGCTGATGTCCACCGGCTGGCCGATGCGCATGTTGCGCAGTTGGGTTTCCTTAAAGTTGGCGTCGATCCACAACTGGTCCAGCGGGATCACCGCCATGGTCGCGGTGCCCGGCTCCAGGCGTTGGCCGAGTTGCACGGTGCGCTTGGCGACATAACCGGTGACCGGCGCCACCAGGGTGGTGCGGGCATTGCTCAGGTAAGCCTGACGCAGTTCGGCGGCGGCGGCCTGGACCTCGGGGTGAGACGACACCACGGTGTCATCCACCAGCGCGGTGGTGGTGTTCAGTTGCTGCCGGGCATTGCTCAGCGCGCTCTGCGCCGACGACAGGTCGTCACGGGCGTGGGACAGCTCTTCCTGGGAAATCGCCCCGCCAGCGGCGAGGGTCTTGCGCCGGTTGTAGTTTTCCTGGGCCTTTTGCAGCTCGGCCTGGCGCGCCGCGACCTGGGCCTTCATGCCGTCGACGTTGCTGTACAGCCCGCGGACCTGACGTACCGCCCGGGCCAGTTTGGCCTCGGCGGCCTGCAGGCCGACTTCGGCGTCGCTCGGGTCGAAGCGGATCAGCTCCTGGCCGGCGTGCACCAGGTCGCCGTCGTCGGCGCCGATGCTGATCACGGTGCCGCTGATCAGCGGGGTGATTTCGACCACGTTGCCGTTGACGTAGGCGTCGTCGGTGCTTTCAGTCCAGCGCCCGTAAAGCTCGTGCCAGGCCCAGGTGCCGGCACCGATGGCCAGCACCACGAGCAGCAGCCCGAGCAGCCAGGTCTTGCGCTTGCGCTGATTGTTAACGTCCTGCTCGTTGACGGCAGTGTCCGAAGTTGGGGTAGCCATTGACGAATACCTTGGCGGTTAAGGGTGACGGGAGGCCGGCGATGCTGCCGCGGCCTGCTGTTGTTGGGATGCCGCATCAGGCTGGAAACCACCGCCGAGCGCCTGCATCAGCAGGATCGAACGGTCGATGCGCTCGGCATTGAGCTCGGCCAGTTGGCGCTGGGCCTGTAGCAGTTGCTGCTCGATGCTCAGCACATCGAGGAAGTTGCCGATGCCGGAGCCGTAGCGCTGCATGACGGTGTCGTAGGACTGCTGGGCGATGTCGGTGGCGCGCTGTTTGGTCGCGACCTGCTCGCCGAGGGCATGCAACTGGTCGATGTTGTCGCTGACTTCGCCGAGGGCGTTGACCAGGCTCTTGTTGTACTGGGCAACGGCCAGGTCGTAGTCGGCGTCGCGGGCATCGAGGTCGGCGCGCAGGCGGCCACCGTCGAAGATCGGCAGCGAAATGGTCGGGGCAATATTGAAGAAGCGGCTCGGCGCACCGAAGATCGCGTCGCCCAACAGTGCCTGGGTGCCGGCGACGGCGCTCAGGTTGAGGTTGGGGTAGAAACGGGTCTTGCTCGCGTCGATCGACTTGCTCGCCGCTTCGACCCGCCAGCGCGCCGCCACCAGGTCGGGGCGTCGGCCGAGCAGTTCGGCGGGCAGCACCGATGGCAAGGCCACCGCACCGGGCTTGAGTACCGCGGGCCGGGCAATCTGCTGGGCACGGTCCGGCCCTTTGCCGAGTAATACCGCGAGGGCGATCTGTGCGCTGTGCAGTTGTTTCTGCGCGTTGATCGCCTGTTCTTCGGAGCTGGCGGCCAGGCTTTCGGTCTGCTGGAGCTGGTATTCGCTGTCGATCCCGGCGGCCAGCCGGCGCTGGCCCAGGTCGAGCATCTGCCGGGTGCGCTTGAGGTCATCCTGGGTCAGGTCGTAGACGATATAAGCCTGGCCCAACTGGCTGTAAGCCCGGGCCACGTCGGCGGCGAGGGTCAGGCTGGCGGCCTGGCGATCGACTTCGGCGGCGCGGGCCTGGCCCAACGCGGCTTCCCAGGCGGCGCGCTGGCCACCCCAGAGGTCGAAGGTGTAATTGAAGTCGAGGCTCAGGCTGCGCAGGGTCGAAT
The DNA here is from genome assembly GCF_025466015.1 of Pseudomonas sp. 5P_5.1_Bac1. Classification (NCBI taxonomy): domain Bacteria; kingdom Pseudomonadati; phylum Pseudomonadota; class Gammaproteobacteria; order Pseudomonadales; family Pseudomonadaceae; genus Pseudomonas; species Pseudomonas sp. 5P_5.1_Bac1. The sequence continues at coordinate 35,697 of NZ_JANLNX010000078.1, forward strand.
AGCGACCGCCCTGCCCGGCCGGATCCTGGTCCCGGGCCAGCCGCGAGCGGCTGACGCTGCCGTTGGCGTCCAGGCTCGGCATGCGGTCGGCGTCGGCGGCATAGGCCGCGGCGCTGGCCTGATGGGCGCGGGCGCTGGCGATTTGCATGTCCGGGCTGTCGCGCAGGGCTTCGCCAATCAGGCCGTCCAGTTGCGGATCACCGAGGCTGCGCCACCAGTCGCTTTTCGGCCAGGCGGCTGGCGACAGGGTGACGCCCTTGAGGGTCTGTTCAGACTTGAGATCGCTGGCCGCCAGGCGCTGGCCTTCCGGCGCGAGGCCGCGATAGCTGGCGCAACCGGCCAGGGTCAGGGCGATCACCAGCAGGCTCAGGCTGCTGCGCACGGTGTTTCTGTTCATTTGTCACTCACCCGCAGCGCCGTCAGGGTATCGCCGGCGTTGAGCAGGACCTTGGTAAGAATCGCGGTGAGCGTGGCCAGCTCATCAGCAGCCAGCACGCCGACCAGTTCGTTCATCGCCTCGGCGCCGATATGCGGCAGACGATCGGCGAGTTTCTGTCCTTCTCCGGTCAACTCGACGCGCACTTGCCGGCGGTCCTCGGGGCAGCGACTGCGGGCGATCAGGTCTTTCTGTTCGAGGCGGTCGAGCATGCGGGTCATGGAACCGCTGTCCAGGCCGAGGTAACGGCACAGTTCGGCGGGGGTGTCGACGCCGTACTGGGCGACGATGATCAGCACCTTGAACTGCGCGGCAGTGACGCCGTAGTCCTGCAGGTGGCTATCGAGAATGCGGTCCTTGACCAGCGCGGCACGCCCGAGCAGCAGGCCGATGGTGCAGGTCTGGAAGTTTTCCGGAGTGAAGTGGGACATGAAGGGAGAAACCTGCTTAGGCAGTGATGTAAGCAGATATTACTGCCCAGACATTAATTGTCCAGGCATTTATTAGCTTGCTTGCTATTTTGACGACGAAAGGCCGAGCGGAGCAGTCGGGATTCAGCGAGGGCAAGAGTGGCGCGCGGAGAACCCGCGCGCCGCGGGGATTCAGGCCGGAACGCCGCTGTGGAAGCGGAATTCCTCATCCGGCGAGACGATCAGTTCCGCCTCGGCTTCACGGACTTTCTCGATGGTGCGTTCGATATCAGCGGCATCGCCGTACTGATAGGCCAGCTTCAGGTAGCCCTGATAGTGCCGCGCCTCGCTCTTGAGCAGGCCGTGATAGAACTTGCCGAGTTCTTCGTCGAGATGCGGCACCAGCGCGGCGAACCGCTCGCAACTGCGCGCTTCGATAAAAGCGCCGACCACCAGGGTGTCGACCAGCTTGACCGGCTCATGAGAACGCACCAGCCGGCGCAGGCCCGAGGCATAACGACCGGCATTGATCGGACGCAGCGGCACCTTGCGCCGCTTCATCAGGCGCAACACCTGTTCGTGGTGCACCAGTTCCTCGCGGGCCAGGCGCGACATCATGTTGATCAGGTCGATGTGGGTGTTGTACTTGGCGATCAGGCTCAGCGCCGTACTGGCGGCCTTGAACTCGCAATTCTTGTGGTCGATCAGCATTGTTTCCTGATCGGCCAGCGCCGCTTGCACCCAGGCATCTGGCGTGCGGCAACCGAGGAAGGCTTCGATTTCGGGGATGAGTTCCATGATTCACAAACGGCAGAGGGCGACAGGGCCGGCGATTATACCGGCGCGGGCAACTATCACCAGTGACTATGCTTTGATATGTATCAAGCCGCGTCGCATCGAGCGCCGACTATAGTCAGGCATTGGTCGCCATTTCCGAAGGGAGTTCTCGTTCATGCAAGCCGTACGCAGCATCCTGGTGGTACTCGATCCCGAGCACGCCCACAGCCGGGCCCTGACCCGGGCCAAACTCATCGCCAAGGCGACCGGCGCACGCCTTCACCTGTTGATGTGCGACAAGAAACACGACCACAGCGCCCTGCTCAGCCTGCTCTCCAGCCAGTTGCACGATGATGGCTACGACAACGTCACCTTCGAGCAGGCGTGGCACGACACCCTTCACGAATCGATCATCGACGTGCAGCAGGCCGAAGGCTGCGAGCTGGTGATCAAGGAGCACCGCCCGGACAACCCGCTGCGCAAGGCCCTGCTCACCCCCACCGACTGGAAACTGCTGCGCCTGTGCCCGGCGGCGGTGCTGATGGTCAAGACCGAGCGGCCATGGACCGGCGGCGTGATCCTCGCTGCCGTCGACGTGGGCAACAACGACCAGGACCACCGCGTGCTGCATGGCGATATCGTCGACCACGGCTACGCCATCGCCGACCTGGCCAAGGGCAGCCTGCACGTGATCAGCGCCCACCCGTCGCCCATGTTGTCGGCGGCGGACCCGGTCTATCAGCTCAAGGAAACCATCGAGCAACGCTATCGCGAGGCCTGCGCCGCCTTCCAGGCGGAGTTCGATATCAGCGACGAGCGCCTGCATGTCGCCGAAGGCCCGGCGGACGTGCTGATCCCGTACACCGCCAGCAAGCTGGACGCGGTGGTGACGGTGATCGGGACCGTGGCCCGCACCGGGATCACTGGCGCGCTGATCGGCAATACGTCGGAAGTGGTGCTGGATTCGCTGGAATGCGATGTGCTGGTACTGAAGACGGCGGAAGTGGCGGCGCAGTTGAATGAATTGGCACAAGGCTGATTCTTGAGGAAACCTTGAGGGCCTCATCGCTGGCAAGCGATGAGGCCGAAACGGACTAACCCAACGCATCCTTCAAGAAACCCGGCGCGATATACCGCTGGTAGTGGGCTTCAGAAAGAAGAAAGAATTCGGTATCAATGGCATCCCGCAGCTCCGGCAATTCCCACTCGCGAAACTCCGGCAACAACACCAGCCCGTAGGCCTCCAGCTCGCGGATCACCCGCGCGCCGCGGGCGATCAACTGGTAGGCCCAGCAATATTCGGACTGATGGGGGACGTAGCGGATCTTGCGCTGCTCCAGTTGCTGGCGCAGCCGCCCGGCGTCGAAAACCTCCAGCTTGGCGGTCATCACCTGGACCAGCAGTTGCTCCAGACGCAACCACACCGCGCGTTTTTCATCCTCGCTGTAGCCGTTCCAGTGGATCACTTCATGGTGGAATCGCTTGCAGCCGCGGCACACCAGATCCCCGTAAACCGTGGAACAGAGGCCGACGCAAGGCGTCTTGATGGACTGATTGGACATGGGCAAATCGACAGCATGGCAACGGAACAGACGGCCATGTTAGCCCTTTGTCTAACGAGGGTCACCCGCTAAAGTCTTCGCCGCTGCCTTACCTTTATTTTGAATTTGCCGTAGAATCACCCGGCCTTTTAAGGCGCCAAATGTCCGTTAGAAGCTGTTTTCAAAGCGTCACGAGCACAGTTATCCGGTAGAACGGCGTTGGCTCGGGAGATTCACCTGTGAATGTCCCGTGCCAGCCCTCATCAGCTCCCCGTTCTGCAGGCGTAAAACTTTGAAAGCAGCTTCTGTAAGGATTTCCTGCAACTCTGGCTACGCGGCTCAAAAAGCCGTATTTGCGCATGAGTGCGGATTTTCTGGATGAGCGTCCCGGACACCCATTTGGGACCACTGATGAGGGTAATAACTGTGCTTGAAGCCTACCGCAAACATATCGAAGAGCGCGCAGCCCTGGGTATCGTTCCCCAGCCGCTTAACGCCGAACAAACTGCAGGCTTGGTCGAGCTGCTGAAAAACCCGCCGGCCGGCGAAGAAGCCTTCCTCGTTGAACTGATCACCGACCGCGTTCCGCCGGGAGTCGACGAAGCCGCCTACGTCAAGGCCGCTTTCCTCTCCGCCATCGTCAAAGGCGACGCCAAATCCCCTCTGATCGACCGCAAGCGTGCCACCGAGCTGCTGGGCACCATGCAGGGCGGCTACAACATCGCCACCCTGGTCGAGCTGCTGGATGACGCCGAACTGGGCGCCGTCGCGGCCGAACAGCTCAAGCACACCCTGCTGATGTTCGATGCCTTCCACGACGTGGCCGAAAAAGCCAAGTCCGGCAACGCGCACGCCCAGGCTGTACTGGACTCCTGGGCTGCCGGCGAGTGGTTCACCACCCGTCCTGCCATCGCCGAGAAATACACCCTGACCGTGTTCAAGGTGCCTGGCGAAACCAACACCGACGACCTGTCCCCTGCTCCAGATGCCTGGTCGCGCCCTGATATCCCGCTGCACGCCCTGGCCATGCTGAAAATGGCCCGTGACGGCATCGAGCCAGAGCAACCAGGTTCGGTCGGTCCGCTGAAGCAGATCGAAGCGGTCAGAGCCAAGGGCTTCCCGGTCGCCTACGTCGGTGACGTGGTCGGTACCGGTTCCTCGCGTAAATCCGCAACCAACTCCGTGCTGTGGTTCTTCGGCGACGACATCCCGTACGTGCCGAACAAGCGCGCCGGTGGTTTCTGCTTCGGCACCAAGATCGCCCCGATCTTCTACAACACCATGGAAGACGCCGGCGCCCTGCCGATCGAATTCGACTGCACCAACCTGGCGATGGGCGATGTCATCGACGTCTACCCGTTCAAAGGCGAAGTACGCCGTCACGGTAGCGACGAACTGGTCACCAACTTCGCGCTGAAAACCGAAGTCCTGCTGGACGAAGTCCGCGCTGGCGGCCGTATCCCGCTGATCGTCGGCCGTGGCCTGACCGAAAAAGCCCGTACCGAACTGGGCCTGGGCGCTTCCGACCTGTTCAAGAAGCCAGAGCAGCCTGTCGACACCGGCAAGGGCTACACCCTGGCGCAGAAAATGGTCGGCAAGGCTTGCGGCGTGACCGGCGTTCGTCCGGGCACCTACTGCGAGCCGAAGATGACCACCGTCGGTTCCCAGGACACCACTGGCCCGATGACCCGTGACGAGCTGAAAGACCTGGCGTGCCTGGGCTTCTCCGCTGACCTGGTCATGCAGTCGTTCTGCCACACCGCGGCCTATCCGAAGCCGATCGACGTCACCACCCACCACACCCTGCCGGATTTCATCCGCACCCGTGGCGGCGTGTCCCTGCGTCCTGGCGACGGCATCATCCATAGCTGGCTGAACCGCATGCTGATGCCTGACACCGTCGGCACCGGCGGCGACTCGCACACCCGCTTCCCGATCGGCATCTCGTTCCCGGCCGGTTCCGGCCTGGTCGCCTTCGCCGCCGCCACCGGCGTCATGCCGCTGGACATGCCGGAATCGATCCTGGTTCGCTTCAAGGGCAAGCTGCAACCTGGCATCACCCTGCGTGACCTGGTTCATGCCATCCCTTACTACGGGATCAAGCAAGGCCTGCTGACCGTCGAGAAGAAGGGCAAGATCAACGCCTTCTCCGGCCGCATCCTGGAAATCGAAGGTCTCAACGATCTGACCGTCGAACAAGCCTTCGAGCTGTCCGACGCCTCGGCCGAACGTTCCGCCGCGGGTTGCACCATCAAGCTGCCGGAAAAGGCCATCGCCGAGTACCTGACCTCCAACATCACCCTGCTGCGCTGGATGATCGGCGAAGGCTACGGCGACCCACGCACCCTGGAGCGCCGCGCGCAAGCCATGGAAGCCTGGCTGGCCAACCCTGAGCTGCTGGCTGCCGATGCTGACGCCGAATACGCCGAAATCATCGAAATCGACCTGGCCGACGTCAAGGAGCCTGTGCTCTGCGCGCCGAACGACCCGGACGACGCTCGCCTGCTGTCGAGCGTTCAGGGCGAGAAGATCGACGAAGTGTTCATCGGTTCGTGCATGACCAACATCGGTCACTTCCGCGCTGCCGGTAAATTGCTGGAGAAGGTCAAGGGTGGCATCCCTACCCGTCTGTGGCTGGCTCCGCCAACCAAGATGGACGCTCACCAACTGACCGAAGAAGGCTACTACGGCATCTACGGCAAGGCTGGCGCGCGCATGGAAATGCCAGGCTGCTCGCTGTGCATGGGTAACCAGGCTCGCGTACAGACCGGTTCGACCGTGGTTTCCACCTCGACCCGTAACTTCCCGAACCGCCTGGGCGACGCGACCAACGTGTACCTGGCTTCGGCCGAACTGGCCGCGGTCGCTTCGATCCTCGGCAAGCTGCCGACCGTCGAGGAGTACATGGAGTACGCGAAGAACATCGACAGCATGGCTGCCGACGTTTACCGCTACCTGAGCTTCGACCAGATCGCCGAGTTCCGCGAAGTCGCCGCGAACGCCAAGATCGCCGCTGTTCAGATCTAAGCAGAACCTGCGTTGAAAAAGCCCCGCTGAAAAGCGGGGTTTTTTATGTCTGCTGCATTCGTGATTGATGATTTTAGGACCGCTACGCGGTCCCGGAAACAAAAAAACGGTGCCCGCCTCTCGACGGACACCGCTGTTCAAAGCCGAAGCCTGCGAAAAATGCCTTAGAACGAATCCCCCGGCACCCGCACCCACCCTTCCATCAACACCCGCGCACTGCGGCTCATGATCGCCTTGGTCACGGTCCATTGCCCGCCCACCTGCTGCGCCTGCGCACCCACCCGCAGGGTCCCGGAAGGATGCCCGAAGCGCACCGCTTCGCGCTCGCCGCCACCGGCCGCGAGGTTGACCAGCGTTCCCGGAATCGCCGCCGCCGTACCAATCGCAACGGCCGCGGTGCCCATCATGGCGTGGTGCAGCTTGCCCATGGACAGCGCCCGCACCAGCAGGTCGATATCACCGGCTTTCACCTGTTTGCCACTGGACGACAGGTAGTCCGCCGGCGGCGCCACGAAAGCGACTTTCGGCGTGTGCTGCCGGCCCGCGGCTTCGTCGATGTGCTTGATCAGCCCCATGCGCACCGCGCCATGGGCACGGATGGTTTCGAAACGGGCCAAGGCCGCGTTATCGCCGTTGATCGCGTCCTGCAGCTCGGTGCCGGTGTAGCCGATGGCCTCGGCGTTGACGAAGATGGTCGGGATACCGGCGTTGATCAGGGTCACTTCGAAGCTGCCGACACCCGGCACATCGAGTTGATCGACCAGATTGCCGGTGGGGAACATCGCCCCACCGCCGTCGTCTTCATCGGCGGCCGGATCGAGAAACTCCAGTTGTACCTCGGCCGCCGGGAAGGTCACGCCGTCGAGTTCGAAATCACCGGTTTCCTGCACCTCGCCGTTGGTGACTGGCACGTGGGCAATGATGGTCTTGCCGATATTCGCCTGCCAGATGCGCACGGTGGCGACGCCATTGGCCGGGACGCGGGCGGGGTCGACCAGGCCGGCGCTGATGGCGAAAGAGCCCACCGCCGCCGACAGGTTGCCGCAGTTGCCGCTCCAGTCGACGAAGGCCTTGTCGATCGACACCTGACCGAACAGGTAATCGACGTCGTGCTCCGGCTTGATGCTGCGGGACAGGATCACGGTCTTGCTGGTGCTGGAGGTCGCCCCGCCCATGCCGTCGATCTGCTTGCCGTAGGGATCGGGGCTGCCGATCACCCGCAGCAGCAGCGCATCGCGGGCGGCGCCGGGCAGTTGCGCGGCTTCGGGCAGGTCCTGGAGATTGAAGAACACACCCTTGCTGGTGCCGCCACGGATGTAGGTGGCGGGGATTTTGATCTGGGGTACATGCGCCATGGATTTGTCCTGTCAGTTCAATAGGTGAAACCCCAATCGCTGGCAAGCCAGCGCCCACAAGGTGCGGCGTTCACCGTACCTGTGGGAGCTGGCTTGCCAGCGATAAGGCCCGGGCAGTCAACATCACTGCCCGCGCCGTGCCGATATCAGGCCGCGCCTTCCAGGAAGTCCTGGGCAAAGCGCTGCAACACACCACCGGCCTCGTAGATCGACACTTCTTCAGCGGTATCCAGGCGGCAGGTCACCGGCACTTCGACGCGTTCGCCGTTCTTGCGGGTGATGACCAGGGTCAGGGTCGCCCGCGGGGTACGCTCGCCGACCACGTCATACAGCTCGCTACCGTCCAGCCCCAGTGTCTTGCGATCGACGCCCGGCTTGAACTCCAGCGGCAGCACGCCCATGCCGACCAGGTTGGTGCGGTGGATACGCTCGAAACCTTCGGCCACGATGGCCTCGACCCCCGCCAGACGCACACCCTTGGCCGCCCAGTCGCGGGACGAGCCCTGGCCATAGTCGGCACCGGCGACGATGATCAGCGGTTGCTTGCGTTCCATGTAGGTTTCGATCGCTTCCCACATGCGGGTGACCTTGCCTTCCGGCTCGACCCGGGCCAGCGAACCCTGCTTGACCTTGCCGTCTTCCAGCACCATCTCGTTGAACAGTTTCGGGTTGGCGAAGGTGGCGCGCTGAGCGGTCAGGTGGTCACCACGGTGGGTCGCGTAGGAGTTGAAGTCCTCTTCCGGCAGGCCCATTTTCGCCAGGTACTCGCCCGCGGCGCTGTCCAGCATGATGGCGTTGGACGGCGACAGGTGGTCGGTGGTGATGTTGTCCGGCAGCACCGCCAGCGGGCGCATGCCGGTAAGCGTACGCGCACCGGCCAGGGCGCCTTCCCAGTACGGCGGACGGCGGATGTAGGTGCTCATTTCGCGCCATTCATACAGCGGCGGAACCTTCGGCCCCTTGTCTTCTTCGATGGCGAACATCGGGATGTAGACCTGGCGGAACTGCTCCGGCTTCACCGAGGCGCGGACCACCGCGTCGATTTCGGCGTCGCTCGGCCAGATGTCTTTCAGGCGGATTTCCTTGCCGTCGACCACGCCCAGCACATCCTTCTCGATATCGAAGCGGATGGTGCCCGCGATGGCGTAGGCCACCACCAGCGGCGGCGAAGCGAGGAACGCCTGCTTGGCATACGGATGGATACGGCCATCGAAGTTGCGGTTACCCGACAGCACGGCGGTGGCGTACAGGTCGCGGTCGATGATTTCCTGCTGGATCTGCGGATCCAGTGCACCGGACATGCCGTTGCAGGTGGTGCAGGCGAAGGCGACGATGCCGAAGCCAAGCTGTTCCAGTTCGTCGGTCAGGCCGGCTTCGTCCAGGTACAGGGCGACGGTCTTCGAACCCGGCGCCAGCGACGACTTGACCCACGGCTTGCGGGCCAGACCGAGCTTGTTGGCATTGCGCGCCAGCAGGCCGGCGGCGATGACGTTGCGCGGGTTACTGGTGTTGGTGCAACTGGTGATGGCGGCGATGATCACCGCACCGTCCGGCATCTGCCCCGGCACGTCTTCCCAGGCGCCGGCAATGCCTTTGGCCGCCAGGTCGCTGGTGGCGACGCGGGCATGAGGGTTGGACGGGCCGGCCATGTTGCGCACGACGCTGGACAGGTCGAAACGCAGCACGCGCTCGTACTCGGCATTGACCAGGCTGTCGGCCCACAGGCCGGCTTCACGGGCGTAGGTCTCGACCAGCTTGACCTGCTCCTCTTCACGACCGGTCAGGCGCAGGTAGTCGATGGTCTGCGAGTCGATGGCGAACATCGCCGCAGTGGCGCCGTATTCCGGGGCCATGTTGGAGATGGTGGCGCGGTCGCCCAGGGTCAGGGCGCGGGCACCTTCGCCGTGGAATTCAAGGTAGGCGCCGACCACTTTCTGCTTGCGCAGGAACTCGGTCAGGGCCAGCACCACGTCAGTGGCGGTGATACCCGGTTGCGGCTTGCCGGACAGCTCGACGCCGACGATTTCCGGCAGGCGCATCCAGGACGCGCGACCGAGCATGACGTTCTCGGCTTCCAGGCCACCAACACCAATGGCGATCACGCCCAGGGCATCGACATGCGGGGTGTGGCTGTCGGTGCCGACGCAGGTATCGGGATAGGCCACGCCGCGCTCGGAATGGATCACCGGCGACATTTTCTCCAGGTTGATCTGGTGCATGATGCCGTTGCCGGGCTGGATCACGTCGACGTTCTTGAACGCCTTCTTGGTCCAGTTGATGAAGTGGAAACGGTCTTCGTTGCGACGGTCCTCGATGGCGCGGTTCTTCTCGAACGCCTGCGGGTCGAAGCCGCCGCACTCCACGGCCAGCGAGTGGTCGACGATCAACTGCACCGGCACCACCGGGTTGACCTGGGCCGGGTCACCGCCTTTGTCGGCAATGGCGTCACGCAGGCCAGCGAGGTCGACCAGGGCGGTCTGGCCAAGGATGTCGTGGCAGACCACGCGCGCCGGGAACCACGGGAAGTCGAGGTCGCGCTTGCGTTCGATGAGCTGGCTCAGCGACGCGTTGAGGGTCGCGGGATCGCAACGGCGTACCAGGTTTTCTGCCAGCACGCGGGAGGTGTAGGGAAGCCGGTCGTAAGCGCCCGGCGCGATCGCGTCGACTGCCGCGCGAGCGTCGAAGTAGTCCAGGCCGGTGCCTGGCAGGGACTTGCGGAATTCGGTGTTCATGGTCAGGTCGGCTCGGTCACGGTGTTCGGTGGATAGACCCTGTCTGCCCTGCCCCGCCCTGTAGGAGCGAGCTTGCTCGCGATAGCGTCAGCGGGATCAAACCCACTGACAGATTCATCGCCATCGCGAGCAAGCTCGCTCCTACAGAAACAGAGCCAGGTGCGGCGGGCTCTTTATCAGCGCTGCTCGATCGGCACGAACGTGCGCTGCTCGACGCCGGTGTACTCGGCGCTCGGACGGATGATGCGATTGTTGGCGCGCTGCTCGAAGACGTGCGCTGCCCAGCCGGTCAGGCGCGAGCAGACGAAGATCGGGGTGAACAGCTTGGTCGGGATGCCCATGAAGTGGTACGCCGAGGCATGGTAGAAGTCGGCGTTCGGGAACAGTTTCTTCTGCTCCCACATGGTCTTGTCGATGGCTTCGGAGACCGGGTACAGCACGGTGTCACCCACTTCATCGGCCAGCTTCTTGGCCCAGCCCTTGATCACTTCGTTGCGCGGGTCGGACTCTTTGTAGATGGCATGGCCGAACCCCATGATCTTGTCTTTGCGCTCGAGCATTTTCAGCAGTTCGGTCACGGCTTCCTGCGGGCTCTGGAAGCGTTCGATCAACTCCATCGCCGCTTCGTTGGCGCCGCCGTGCAGCGGACCGCGCAGCGAACCGATGGCGGCGGTGACGCAGGAGTACAGGTCCGACAGGGTCGAGGCACACACCCGTGCGGTGAAGGTCGAGGCGTTGAATTCGTGCTCCGCGTAGAGGATCAGCGAAACGTTCATCACCTTGACGTGCAGGTCGCTCGGTTTCTTGCCGTGCAACAGGTGCAGGAAGTGCCCGCCGATGGTGTCTTCGTCGCTGGTGCAGTCGATGCGCACGCCGTGGTGGCTGAAGCGATACCAGTAGCACATCACCGCCGGGAACAGCGCCAGCAGGCGATCGGTCTTGTCACGCTGCTGGTCGAAGTTCAGCTCTTGCTCCAGGGTGCCGAGCACCGAACAGCCGGTACGCATGACATCCATTGGATGGGCGTTGGCCGGAATACGCTCCAGCACTTCTTTCAGCGCCTGCGGCAGGTCGCGCAGGGTTTTCAGGCGCGCCTGGTATTCGGCGAGCTGGGCCTTGTTCGGCAGTTCTCCGTAGAGCAGCAGGTAGGCGACTTCTTCGAACAGGGCGTTGGCGGCCAGGTCACGGACGTCATAGCCGCGGTAGGTCAGCCCGGCGCCAGCCTGACCGACTGTCGACAGTGCGGTCTGCCCGGCCACCTGGCCACGCAGGCCGGCTCCGCTGAGTACTTTTGCTTCGGCCATGGGATATCTCCTTTCTTGAATTTGTTATGGAAGCTTTGGCTAATCGTGTTTCGGATCCTGAGGATACGGCGCCCTGGTTGACGCCTTCGCGAGCAAGCTCGCTCCTGCAGGATCATGTGAGTCAGGCTTTTTTCTGGGCGAACAGGGCGTCGAGGCTCTGCTCGAACGCGTGGTAGTTGATGGCGTCATACAGCTCCATGCGGGTTTGCATGGTGTCGATCACATTCTTCTGCGTGCCGTCGCGGCGCAGCGCGTTGTAGACGTTCTCGGCGGCCTTGTTCATGGCGCGGAACGCCGACAGCGGGTACAGCGCCAGGGAGACGTCGGCGGACGCCAGTTCCTCGGTGGTGTACAGCGGGGTGGCGCCGAATTCGGTGATGTTGGCCAGGATCGGCGCGCGAACGCGGTCAGCGAAGGTCTTGTACATCGACAGTTCGGTGATGGCTTCCGGGAAGATCATGTCGGCGCCAGCCTCGATGCAGGCGGCGGCGCGATCAAGCGCGGCTTCCAGACCTTCCACGGCGAGCGCGTCGGTGCGCGCCATGATCACGAAGCTGTCATCGGTACGGGCATCGACGGCGGCCTTGATGCGGTCGACCATCTCCTGCTGCGAGACAATTTCCTTGTTCGGACGGTGGCCGCAACGCTTGGCGCCGACCTGGTCTTCGATATGGATGGCGGCGGCGCCGAACTTGATCATCGACTTCACGGTACGGGCGACGTTGAACGCCGAGGACCCGAAGCCCGTGTCGACATCCACCAGCAGCGGCAGGTCGCAGACGTCGGTGATGCGGCGCACGTCGGTGAGCACGTCATCCAGGCCAGTGATACCCAGGTCCGGCAGGCCGAGGGAGCCTGCAGCAACACCGCCACCGGAGAGGTAGATGGCCTTGAACCCGGCACGCTTGGCCAGCAGCGCGTGGTTAGCGTTGATGGCGCCGACAACCTGCAACGGGTGCTCGGCAGCTACTGCATCGCGAAAACGCTGGCCGGGACTGCTTTTCTGACTCATGACTCACCTCGTGGGTTAGTGGCGTCCAGGTAGTGACGCTCGATGTTGCGTTTGGAAGCGCCGATGTGGCGGCGCATCAGGAGTTCCGCCAGTTCGCCGTCACGGTCGGCGATGGCGTCGAGAATCCGGTGGTGTTCGGTAAAGGCCTGGCGCGGCCGATTGGGCGTCGCCGAGAACTGGATGCGGTACATGCGCACCAGCTGATAAAGCTCGCCGCAGAGCATCTGCACCAGGGTGCGGTTGCCGCTGCCCTGGATGATCCGGTAGTGGAAGTCGAAGTCGCCTTCCTGCTGGTAATAGCCGACCCCGGCCTGGAACGCGGCGTCGCGCTCGTGGGTGTCGAGCACCCGGCGCAGCTCATCGATCTCGGCTACGCTCATACGCTCGGCGGCCAGGCGGCAGGCCATGCCTTCGAGGGATTCGCGGATCTCGTACAGCTCGATCAGTTCGGCATGGCTCAGTGACACCACCCGGGCGCCGACATGCGGCACCCGCACCAGCAGGCGCTGGCCTTCCAGGCGGTGGATGGCCTCACGCAGCGGGCCGCGGCTGATGCCGTAGGTGCGCGCCAGTTCCGGCTCGGAGATCTTGCTGCCCGGGGCAATCTCACCCTTGACGATCGCGGCCTGGATGCGTCGAAAGACGTTTTCGGAAAGGGTTTCCGAGTCATCCTGGGTTACGCCGGGTGCTTGAGCTGTGTCCAGCATGATTGTCGACACCTTGAAAATCCAATGCGCTGAAATTAGCTAAATACGCCATTGCAGTCAAAGACAAATTCAATATTGTCGACAATCGTCTAAGAACGAACTTCAAGGGACCGCGTGTTGTCTGAGTTGCGCCGCTGGCGCCGGAATACCAGCGTGATAGAATGCCGCCGCCTCTTTGGGGTATGGATAGTGTGTCTGTCATGTTTTTCTGTCAGACCAACGAGGAGCTTGCGCAGAACTGCCAGTGGCCTTGACCTGAACACCCACAGCATTGCGCCAGGATCTATGAGACTTTCGCCCCTTCTACTGTTGCTCAGCCTCTGTTTGCTACCGGCCCTGGGCCAGGCGGCGGGCAAGACCGTCTACGGCCTGAACGAATACGCCCGGCTTGCCGATATCAACCTGGAAGTCGCCGCCAAACTCGACACCGGGGCCAAGACCGCCTCCCTCAGCGCCCGCGACATCAAGCGTTTCAAGCGTAACGGCGAATCCTGGGTACGCTTCTACCTGGCCATTGACGCCGCTCATTCCCATCCGATAGAACGCCCTCTGGCGCGCGTCAGCAAGATCAAGCGACGCGCCGGCGACTACAACCCGGACGAGGGCAAGGGTTACACCGCCCGTCCGGTGATCAGCCTGAATATCTGCATGGGCACCGCCCTGCGCAGCATCGAAGTGAACCTGACCGATCGCAGCGCCTTCCAGTACCCGTTGCTGATCGGCTCCGAGGCGCTCAAGCACTTCGATGCGCTGGTCGATCCAAGCCTTAAATACGCTGCCGGCAAACCCGCCTGCGCCACTGACGCTCACACCGCAGAGTAACCCCGATGCGCTCTCTTACCCTTCATCTGAAAGTCCTGATCACCGTACTGGTGCTGCTGGGTATCCTGATCACGGCTTATCAGATCTTCTTCCTGGGCATCCCGGTGACCGAGGACGAAACCGACGACCTGTGGAACATCGACGCCAAGGTCGAGTTCGTCGCCAGTCCAAAAGACCCGGTCAAGGTCCAGATGTACGTGCCGCCGCTGAGCCGTGACTACGTCAGCCTCAACGAGAGCTTCATCTCCAACAACTATGGCGTGAGCGTCAACCGCGTCGACGGCAACCGCAAGGTGACCTGGTCGGCCCGTCGCGCCAGCGGCAACCAGACGCTCTACTACCGCCTGGTGCTGACCAAGCGCTACAGCACCGAGAAGCCCAAGATCAAAGGCCCGACCTTCCGCGACAGCCTGCCCGTGGAAGGCCCGGAGAAGATCGCTGCCGAAGCGCTGCTGGCGCCGATCCGCCAGCATTCGGCGGACGTCGAGACCTTCGTCGGCGAAACCATCAAGCGTGTCAACAATCTCAACGACGACAACGTCAAGCTGCTGCTGGCCGGTGACACCTCGGTGCAGAAGAAGGCCAAGGTCATCGACCTGCTGTTGTCCATCGCCCACGTTCCGCTCGAACGCGTGCAAACCATCCGCCTGGTGGCCGACCAGCCGCAGACCCCGGAACTCTGGCTGCGCAGCTTCAACGGCAACGATTGGCTGTACTTCAACCCGGATACCGGCGAGCAGGGCCTGCCGAGCGACCGCCTGCTGTGGTGGACCGGTGACGACAACCTGATCACCGTCGACGGCGGCAAGAAAGTCAGCGTCAGCTTCAGCCTGAACAACAGCGAGATGAACGCCATCCGCCTGGCCAAGCTGACCGACGAGAACACCGACGCCGACTTCCTCGAATACTCGCTCTACGGCCTGCCGCTGCAGACCCAGCAGACCTTCATGATCATGGTGATGATCCCGATCGGCGTGCTGGTGATCCTGATCCTGCGCAACCTGATCGGCGTGCAGACCCTCGGCACCTTCACCCCGGTATTGATCGCCCTGGCCTTCCGCGAAACGCAGCTGGGCTTCGGCATCATGCTGTTCACGGTGATCACCGCGCTGGGCCTGTCGCTGCGCTCCTACCTCGAGCACCTCAAGCTGCAGATGCTGCCGCGCCTGTCGGTGGTGCTGACCTTCGTCGTGGTGCTGATCGCCGCCATCAGCCTGTTCAGCCACAAGCTGGGCCTCGAACGTGGCCTGTCGGTGGCACTGTTCCCGATGGTGATTCTGACCATGACCATCGAACGCCTGTCGATCACCTGGGAAGAGCGCGGTGGTGGCCATGCGATGAAAGTCGCCATCGGCACCCTGTTCGCCGCCTCCCTGGCGCACCTGCTGATGACCGTGCCGGAACTGGTGTACTTCATCTTCACCTTCCCGGCGGTGCTGCTGATCCTGGTGGGCTTCATGCTGGCGATGGGTCGCTACCGCGGCTACCGCCTGACGGAGCTGGTTCGCTTCAAGGCTTTCGTGAAGGCTGACGCCTGATGTTCGGACTCTGGAAGACATGGAAGGCCCTGGAAGCCCGGGGCATCATGGGTATCAACCGGCGCAACGCGGACTACGTCCTCAAGTACAACAAGCGCCACCTGTACCCCATCGTCGACGACAAGATCATCACCAAGGAACGGGCGATCCAGGCCGGCATCCATGTGCCGGAGATGTACGGGATCATCTCCACCGAGAAAGAGATCGAGAAACTCGACCAGATCATCGGCGGCCGCAGCGACTTCGTCATCAAGCCGGCCCAGGGCGCCGGCGGTGACGGCATCCTGGTGATCGCCGACCGCTTCGAGAACCGCTACCGCACCGTCTCGGGCAAGATCATCAGCCACGAGGAAATCGAGCACCAGATTTCCAGCATCCTCACCGGCCTCTACTCCCTCGGCGGTCACCGCGACCGTGCGTTGATCGAGTACCGGGTGACCCCGGACCAGATCTTCAAGAGCATCAGCTACGAAGGCGTGCCGGATATCCGCATCATCGTGCTGATGGGCTACCCGGTCATGGCCATGCTGCGCCTGCCGACCCGCCAGTCAGGCGGCAAGGCCAACCTGCACCAGGGCGCCATCGGCGTCGGCGTTGACCTCGCCACCGGCGTGACGCTGCGCGGCACCTGGCTGAACAACATCATCAGCAAGCACCCGGACACCACCAACGCGGTGGACGGCGTGCAACTGCCGAACTGGGACGGCTTCATGAAGCTGGCCGCCGGCTGCTATGAATTGTGCGGCCTGGGCTACATCGGCGTGGACATGGTGCTGGACCAGGACAAGGGCCCGTTGATCCTCGAACTCAACGCCCGCCCCGGCCTGAACATCCAGATCGCCAACGACTGCGGCCTGACCCAGCGTACCCATGCCATCGAGGCACACCTGGAAGCGCTGGCGAAAGACGGTGTCCAGGAAAGCGTCGAAGACCGCGTGCGTTTCGCCCAGAACCTGTTCGGCCACGTGCCGGCCCAGTGAACCTCGACCGCCCCGTCGCTTTTGCCGTCGGGGCGGTCGGTTTCTTCCTGTAGGACCTCTAGGAGCATTTCCTACACGGGTCTACAATGCCTCCCCCGCCTACAAGCCGTTCAAACGAATGCCAACCTGCACACTGCACCCCCTGCCCTACCAGGCCGACCCCGCCCGCTATTTCGACTGCATCCGCCACGCCCCCGGCGCCGTGCTGCTCGACAGCGCCCGTCCGGGCGCCGAACGCGGCCGTTTCGACCTGCTCAGCGCCTGGCCGCTGCGCAGCCTGGTGGTGCAAGCGGGCGAGTCCGGCGGCCGCTACCTGCAACGGCTGCGTGACAGCCTTGCCGAACTGGGTCCGGCCGAGTTGCCGGACGGCGTGGAACTGCCCTTCGCCGGCGGTCTGATCGGCTACCTGAGCTATGACTTCGGCCGACGCCTGGAGCAATTGCCGGAACTGGCGCGAGACGACCTCAGCCTGCCGGACGCGACCCTCGGCCTGTATGCGTGGGCACTGATCAGCGATCACCAGACGGGCACCAGCCAGTTGCTGTTCCACCCGACCCTGGCGCAGGCCGAACGCGAGCGCCTGATCGAACGGTTCAACCCGGTTACACCAAGCCCCAGCGAACGCTTCCACCTCGACGCGCCGATGCGCGGCGACATCAGTGCCGAGCAATACCGCGAGGCCTTCGAACGGGTCCAGCAGTACATCCAGGCCGGCGATTGCTACCAGATCAACCTGACCCAGCGTTTCCGCGCCCCCTGCCAGGGCGATCCGTGGCACGCCTATCAGGCGCTGCGGGCGGCGTGCCCGACGCCGTTTTCCGGCTTCCAGACGCTGGACGACGGCAGCACCCTGCTGAGTTTCTCGCCCGAGCGCTTTATCCGGGTCAGTGCCGGCCAGGTGGAAACCCGCCCGATCAAAGGCACCCGCCCGCGCAGCACCGACCCACTGCAAGACCGCGCCAACGGCGAAGAATTGCTGGCCAGCAGCAAGGACCGCGCCGAGAACCTGATGATCGTCGACCTGCTGCGCAACGACCTCGGCCGCACCTGCGAGATCGGTTCGGTGCGTGTGCCGGAGCTGTTCAGCCTGGAAAGCTACCCGAACGTGCACCACATGGTCAGCGCGGTGACCGGCCGGCTCGCGTCGGACAAGGACGCGCTGGACCTGATCGCCGGCAGCTTCCCTGGCGGCTCCATCACCGGCGCACCGAAAATCCGCGCGATGCAGATCATCGACGAGCTGGAGCCCAGCCGTCGGGCGCTGTATTGCGGGTCATTGCTGTATGTAGACGTGCGCGGCGAGATGGACAGCTCGATCGCTATTCGCAGCCTGCTGGTGAAGGACGGGCAGGTCTGCTGCTGGGGTGGTGGCGCGGTGGTAGCGGACTCGGATTGGGAGTCGGAGTATCAGGAGTCGATCACCAAGGTGCGGGTGTTGCTGGAAACCTTGCAGGGTCTATAGGACCTCATCGCTGGCAAGCCAGCGATTAGGCCCTCGTCTTACAGACTCAAAGAACGATTCGAAGCCTTGATGAACTCTTTCTTCAGCGCCTCGAAATCATGCACCGCCGGGAACTGCGGGAATTCGCGGATCACGTTTTCCGGCGCATGGAACAGGATGCCAGCATCCGCTTCGCCCAGCATGGTGGTGTCGTTGTACGAATCACCTGCTGCGATCACCCGGTAGTACAGGCTCTTGAAGGCCAGGACCGACTGGCGCTTGGGATCTTTCTGGCGCAGTTGGTAACTCACCACGCGATCGGTCTCGTCGGTGATCAGGCGGTGGCACAGCAGGGTCGGGAAGCCCAGTTGGCGCATCAGCGGCTGGGAGAACTCGTAGAAGGTGTCGGAGAGGATCACCACCTGGAAGCGCTCGCGCAGCCAGTTGACGAATTCGACGGCGCCGTCCAGCGGCTTGAGGGTGGCGATCACCGCCTGGATATCCGACAGCTTCAGGCCATGCTCATCGAGAATCCGCAGGCGCTGCTTCATCAGTACGTCATAGGCCGGAATATCGCGGGTGGTGGCCCGCAGCGATTCGATTCCGGTTTTCTCCGCGAAGGCGATCCAGATTTCCGGGACCAATACGCCTTCCAGATCGAGACAGGCAATTTCCACAACACACTCCTCGAACAACGCCAAAAAATGGGAGCTGCACTCTAGCAATGCTTGTCTGGCATTGCGACCCGTCTGGCCGGGCATTTTTTGGTAACATCTGCCCCACTACGAGCGCCAAGCGCCATTCAATGACCGGAAGCCGCCTGATGAGCCAATCCTTCGACGTCGCCGCACTGGCCGCGACCTACGCCAACAAGTCCCCCCAGGACATCCTCAAGCTCGCCTTCGAACACTTCGGCGATGACCTGTGGATTTCCTTCAGCGGCGCCGAAGACGTCGTGCTGGTGGACATGGCCTGGAGACTGAACAAGAACGTCAAGGTGTTCAGCCTCGACACCGGGCGCCTGCACCCGGAGACCTACCGTTTCATCGACCGGGTCCGCGAAGAGTACAAGCTGCCGATCGAGCTCCTTTCGCCGGATCGCGCAAAGCTCGACCCGTTCGTCAAGGACAAGGGCCTGTTCAGCTTCTACAAGGATGGTCATGGCGAATGCTGCGGCATCCGCAAGATCGAACCGCTGCGCCGCAAGCTGAGCACCGTCAGCGCCTGGGCCACCGGCCAGCGCCGCGACCAGAGCCCAGGCACCCGCAGCCAGGTGGCTGCGCTGGAAATCGACAGCGCCTTCTCCACCCCGGAGCGCACCCTGTACAAGTTCAACCCGCTGGCGCAGATGAGCAGCGCGGAAGTCTGGGGTTACATCCGCATGATGGAAATCCCGTACAACAGCCTGCACGAACGCGGCTTCATCAGCATCGGCTGCGAGCCCTGCACCCGCCCGGTGCTGCCGAACCAGCACGAACGCGAAGGCCGCTGGTGGTGGGAAGAGTCGACCCAGAAGGAATGCGGGTTGCACGCCGGCAACCTCATCTCCAAAGCCTGACGGCTTTTTTTAGCTGCAAGCTTCAAGTGGCAAGC